>NZ_CP109199.1:7596196-7938262 GCF_036250065.1 Micromonospora sp. NBC_01699
GCGGGCACATCGGTGTGGACGGACCGTTCGTCATCCTGGACTTCGTTCGTGATCCGGCCGTCGTGCACCTGGAGCACAGGATGTCGAGTCTCTTCCTGGAGGAGCCCGCGCAGGTGGATGCCTTCCGCCGTGCGGCGGATAAGCTGGCGAGGATGGCGCTCAGCCCGTCCAGGTCGGTGGAGTTCGTTGCGCGCATCGCAACGGAGCACGAGCGAGAGTGAGGCCCTGATGGTCGCTGCGGATCTCGGTGACGTGGTCTGGCGCAAGTCCAGCCGCAGCGGCTCCGACACCGACTGCGTCGAGATCGCCGAACTACCGCACACCATCGCCGTACGCGACTCCAAGGACCCCGGTGGGGCCATACTCGTCTTTCAGCGCTCGACTTGGGGAAGCTTCATCACCCAAGTTCGCACGATCGGCCCCAATTTTGTGTGAGCGCAGCTACTCCGACGAGGCCAACCTCTCACGATGATGCGTTCACATCAGCGATATATGGATGATAAGTAAGGGCGCAGCGCGTCACGAGTGAAATGGGTCGCCGTCTAGATACACTCTTACAATCAGGCCTGCGCTCGACGTGAATATCGCAGAGGTCGATTCGACCACCACGTCAATAAAGGGATTACTGTCCTCCAAATATACGACCCAAACAAGGCGCCTATCTACGTCAAGTTGCCCAAAGAATCCCTCCGAACCGTACGAGCCCTCACCACAGACGAGATAGCCCGAGCCATCACGCAACTCGCACTCCAGAGTGATGTCGACGCGGCTCACATATTCAGGGTCCGCCGCGAGGACGGCATCGAGAGAGAAGGAATCAAGTAGCTCCAGGTCGCTCGGCTGCCCGGAGCCAATTCGTACCGCTCTAGCCACGCCGTCTGCACGATACAATCCACTTTTGATGGGCAGGCAGCCCGATAACCATAAATCCACAATCGACATCGGCACTCACCGTCTTCCAGTTGTGTCAGGGCGATCGTATAGACCTTGCGGTGGCACAACGCCACCCGCTCGCTTGTTGCGCGGATCATTGAAACGTTCTCTGAATTTATCTCCCCAAGTCTTCCCCGTCGTCGAATCCGGGAATGGGTCGCCTGGATTAACGCGCTCGATCCGCACCGGCGCACCAACCTCTCGACCCGCGTCCAGTCGCCGATTGTCGTAACTTACCAGCTGGCCATCAACATCCATCACCCGCAGCGGTGTGCCTGGGCGGTTCCAGTCCCACTCACCTGACCTCATCTGATCAGCATAGCTATTTGGCGAGGCTGTTCGTTGGGAGAAATTGATATCGTTCGGGTCAGCCCATTCACCACCACCACCACCGCCGCAGGACGCTCCATCACCGCGACGCTCACCACCGACATTGTGCGCGAGTACCGACTCCACGCCGGCCGCCACATAGTACGTGTGGATGTCGGCAACCGTAAGGTCGCGCATCTCCTTGAGGCCGGTGTGGTTGTCGACCTTGGCAACAACGACCTTGTCCCCGTCGGCCGTACGGAGTTCGTGGCCGACGGTCAGTTCGGAGGCGTTGGCCCAGGTGTCGGTCGTCTCGTCCCAGAACGGGTGATATGCCGTCGTCTGCAACACCACCGCAGCGGCCAACCCGGCAACCGCAGCCGCAACCTTCACACCCAACTTGCTCGGGCTCTTTTTGTCCTCGACCCGGGTCACCGTGACATCCGTCAACTGCTTGTCGGTGTTGCGGTGCAACTGGGTAACCGGCTTGGCCAGCGACACCCCCGTCTCCGGATCGGTCGCCACCACCCGGTCACCGACGTTCACGTCCTCGATCGGCCGAGTCGAACCATCCGCCATCAACACCGGCGTCGCCGGATCGAAGCTGTGCTTCGGCACGCACCCTGCGCCAGCCGGGCCCGACGACTTACCGGACCCGGACGGCACTCCTCCGCCACCCTTGCGGTTGAGCAGGCTCAGCCCCGGCACCATCCCGGCCAGGGCGCTCTTCGGATCGATCCGACCCGTCGTGAACGCCTGGTTCAGGACCTCGTCGACACCGTTCTCCGTCGCCTCGGTCGCCAACCGACCCAGCAACCCCGAACCCAGCCGACTACCCACCGCCGCTGCGGCCTTACCGGCCAACAACCCACCCGCACCACCGGCAAGACCCGACAGCGCACCCGTACCCAACGACCCCAGGGCGTCGCCCATCGAGTGGATGTCACCCTGCGCCGCGTCCTTCGCCAGGTTGATCAACGCGCCCGCGCCGACCATGCAGGCCACCGCACCCACACCGGCGGTCACCGCCGTGCAGGCCATGCCGGCGAGGATCGCGCCGCCGATCGCGGCGAACTCCAACAGCGTGTCCTTGTTCGCGGCCGCCCACTTACTCACCGCCGAGAACGAGTCCTTCAACGCGGTCGCCGCCACCACCAGCGGACGCGCCGCCTTCGCGATGATCTGTTTACCGGCCTGTTTGACCACGCTGACGGTCTTCTTGACTGCCTTCTTCGCCTGGTCGACCTTCTTCGCCACGTACTTGCGGCCCTGCTCGACCTTCTTCTTGACCGCCTTGACGACCTTCTTGGTCACCTTCTTCGCGACGGTGACGACCTTCTTCGCCACCGACACGACCTTCTTCGCCACCGACACCGCAGCCTTCACCACCACCGTGGCAACGGTCTTCGCCGCGGTGTAGACGTACGAAACGGCCGACGTGACGGCCTTCGCCGCGCTGGAGACCTTCTTGCCGATCGCCTTCAGCGGGTTGGGCCAGTAACCGGTTGGGTCGGTCATCGTCAACGGGTTCGCGTCGCCGTACTGGTAGCGGTTGGCGGTGATCGAGTCCGGGACCGGGGAGTTCGACGCGGTGTCGCGGGTGTCGAACTGGCCGGTGTCGGTGTTGTACCAGCGGGCGTGCATGTTGACCCGGCCGGTGGCCGTGTCCGTCCACTCCGACTGGTAACCGAGCCCGCCGATCAATCCTGCCTGCGCCAGGACCTTGCCCAGCGGGTCGTACGTCGACGAGCCCGTCAACGCCGTACCCGTGGCGGTGAACTGGCCGATCACATCGGTGTGCAGGTCCGTCCAGGACAACCGCTGGGTCCCGCCGGACGCCGTACCCAACAGGCCGCCCGAAGGATCACGGGTGTAGGTCGTGGTGCCGTCCGAGGCCAGGTCGTTGCCCAGACCCGCGTACGCGAAACCGGACTGCACCGCCCGACCCAGCGCGTCGTAGTCGTACGTCCGCGCGCCCGACGCCGAGCCCTGCGAACGTACCTGCCCGAACGCGTCAGTCGCAGTCGTCACGCCACCGACCGAGGCGAGCGTGCCCCGAGCGGTGTACGCGTAACCCGCCCCGTCGGCCGTCAGCAACCGGTTCCGCTGGTCGTACGTGAACAGCTTGCTGCCGTTCTGCACCCGGTTCCCGGCCTTGTCGTACGCGTACACGGTGGTTGCCGTGCCGTTGTTCCAGGAGGTCAACCGGTCGGCCAGGTCGTAGCTGTACGTGTTCGACACCGACGGGCCAAAACCGGAGGATGACTTCGAGACGATGTTGTCGTTGCCGTCCCAGCCGTACGCCACCCGCGCGATCAACGTACCGCCGGGGGTTTTCAGCTCGTCGGCGAGCTGCCGGTGCAGGCCGTCGTAGCTGAAGTTGCGGGTGTTGCCCGTGCCCCCGTAGGTGATCTTCGAAACCTGGGACAGGGTGTTGTACATGGTCGTCAGCTGCACGCCGGCGGTCGGGTTCGCGACCGACGCCAGTCGCCCGGCGCCGTCGTAGCCGTAGGAGGTGCTACCGGCGGCGTCGACCCGCGAGGCGAGCTGCCCGTCCGGGTTGTAGCCGAAGGTCGAGTTGCCGACCGGGCCGGTGATCGTGCGCGGCATGTCACGGTCGTCGTAGGTGAGGGTGTTCGCGCCGCCCGGTCCGGAGAACGAGGTCATTCGGCCGGACATGTCGTAGTCGAAGACCCGGTCCGCGGCGGTCGCCTCGGCACCCGCGCCGACCTGCCGCTCCACCTGTCCCATCTCGTCGTAGCTGCTGGTCACCGAGACGCCGCCGGGCATCACCTGGGAGACCGGCCGCCCGGCCAGGTCGTAGGTCACGGTGAAGGTCCGGTCGGCCGGGGACGGGTGCGCGGTCGTCGCCGGCTCGATCTGCGACTCCGGCAAACCCCAACTGTTGTACGTGGTGAGGAACGCCCCGCCCCGCCCGTCGGTGAACCGGGTCCGGTTGCCGGCCAGGTCGTACCCGAAGGTGGTCTGGATCGAATCCGACCCGGAGATCGGCTGGACTTCCCGGGTCAGCATGCCGGTCGCGTCGTACTCGAAATTGGTTGTGGTGCCCCGGCCGTCCTTGGCCCCGACCACGTTTCCGGCCCGGTCGTAGAAGCTGTAGTCCGCGGTGAGCATCGTCCCGGCCGCGCTGTACGACGCGTTCGAGGTCACCCGCCCGGCCAGGTCGTACGTGGTGGCGCGGTAGGTGCCGTCCGGCATCGTGGTCCGGGTCGGCCGCCCGACACCGTCGTAGCTGTACCCGGTGACGTTGTTCGCGCCGTCGGTCACCGTCAACGTCTCGCCGAGCGCGTTGTACGTCGTCGTGCTGGTCACCTGCGACGGGCTCTTGACCTGCGACAACCAACCACCGGGCGCGTACGAGTAGGTGGTGGTGTAGTTGGTGCCGTCCTGGCGGACCACCTCGGTCGAGGTGAGCTGCCGGCCCAGGTAGTCGTAGGTGGAGGTGCTGACCGCCCCGGACGGGTCGGTCTGCGACAACGGGTCACCGATCAGGTCGTAGGTGAACGTACTGGCGCCGTCGTTCGGCGCGATCACCTTCGAGGTACGCCCGAGCTGGTCGTACTCGTATTCGGTGCTGTTGCCGAGCGGGTCGGTGGTCCGGGTGACCTGCCCGAGGTCGTCGTACTCGGTGGTGGTCTCGGCGACCATCGGGGTGGACGAGCCGGGCGCGGTGTAACTCGGCGACCGCTGCGAGATCGCCCGTCCGGCCCGGTCGTAGCCGGTCACCGACCAGTTGCCGTTGGGGTCCTTGCTGTCGGTCTGCTCGCCGAAGGTGTTGTAACCGACCCAGGAGACGGCGTTCGCCAACGCCGAACCCAGCGTCGCCGACTCCGCCATCGCGGCCGGCGCCGTCGTCTTGACCGTACGACCCTCCTCGTCGATCGAGAAGGTGGTGGTGTTGCCGTTCGGGTCGGTGCTCGACTTCGTGTTGCCGTCCTGGTCGAGGGCGACCGAGCTGCGGATGACCCCGGCGTCGGCGGCCGGCGCGGTGCCGGCGAACACCTGCGCGATCTCCGCCGGGGTCAGCGCCTTCTGGTACGCCTGCACGTCGTCGATCGAGCCCTTGAACCACGAGGACGCGAAGTCCGTGCCGATGTTGGTGACGGTGGGCTGGTTGTTGAGCGGCTTGGTGAGGGCAATCGTCGCCTGGACGACGCCGTCCACGTACAGCTTGACCGAGCTGGTGGCCGGGTCGACGGTGACGGCGAGGTGGCTCCAGGCGTTCATCTGTACCGAGCCGGCCGGTGTGCTGCCGCCGATGAAGACGTTGGTGCCGTTGACGTCCCGGTAGGACAGCGAGACGTTCCAGACGCTCGTCGCCGGGACGTACGAGAGCTTGAACGCCGAGCTTCCGATCGCTCCCGGCATCAGAACGACGAAGCCCTCCGTGGTCATCGTCGTCGGCTTCGCCCAGGCGGAGACGGTGTAGGCGCGCGAGGTGTCCACGATTGGACCCTGGGCTTTGATCCCGCTGTTCGTGCCGTTGAGGACGGCGGCGCCGCCGCGCTCGGTCGACCAGGTGAGCCCGCCGGAGGCGGTGCCGGGGCTGTTGCCCGCCGCGTCGGCCGCCTTCGTGCCGCTGCCGTCGTCCAGCTTCCACCGAGCCACCGGGACCAGCAGGTTCGTCTGGTACGTGGTTTCGGCAACCGGCCGGCCGCCGAAGTCGTAGATCGCGTCGGAGTGGGCGAGCACCCCGCTGGGGTCGGACTCGACGGTCCTGACCACGTTGTCGTCGCGGTCGTGGGTGAGGGTCGTGGTCCGGTTGACCCCGGCCGGGTCGGCGGTGGAGGAGATCTGCCGGCTCGCCGCGTCGTAGACCGAGGTGTTGACGGTGACGCCGTTGTTCGTCACCTGCCGCACCACGTTGCCGGCGGCGTCGTAGGTGTTCTCCTCGACCACGAAGGTCTTGCTGCCGTCGGAACGGATGGTCTTCGCGGCCAGCCCGTTGTCGGTGTACGTGTACGACGTCGTCCAGCCCATCGGATCGGTCTCGGTGGCGAGCCGGCCGGCCGGGTCGTACTGCTTCGTCACGATGACCAGGTCCTGTGCCGGGCTCGGGTCGTTCGGGTCGCCGGTGAAGCCGACCACCGTCGTGCTGAGCAGGTTGCCCGCGGTGTCGTACGCGTTCGTGGTGACCCCGCCGTCCGGCTCGGTCTCCCTGACCACGTTGCCGTACGTGTCGTACTGGAAGCTGGTCGTCTCGTCGACCGGATTGGTGACCGAGGTTTCCTGCCCGTAGCCGTTGAACACGTGCGTCTCGGTCCGGGACGCGTCACCACCGGTGAGGTCGGCGGTCGTCTCGGACAGGATGTTGCCGTCCGGGTCGTACCCGGTGGTGATTTTCGCCGTGTGCACCGCGCCGGTGACCCGGTTGGTCACCGCCGGCTCGGTCTGCGTCACCCGCCGACCCTGCTGGTCGTAGGTGTTCGTGGTGGTCAGACCGGCCGGGTAGGTGTCGGTGATCTCGGTTTCGGTGAGCCGGCGACCGAGGCCGTCGTAGGTGAACCTGGTGATCTTGCCGGTCGGGTCGATCACCTCGGCGACGTCGCCGCTGCTGTAGTACCGGACGGTCTGCTTGGCACCGCCCGGCGTGACCACGGTCGTCGGCAACCCGGCCGGCGCGATCCCACCGCCGAAGGCGGCCGTCGTCGTGCCATCGGTGTACGTGGTCGCGGTGACCCGCGCGAGCGGGTCGGTGATCGTGGTCTGGTTGCCCTTGGCGTCGTAGCCGAACTTGGTCAGGTAGGTGTTGTCGGTCGCCGACGCCGAGCGCCCGTCACGGGTCTCCAGCAGCAGGTCGTTGCGCGCGTCCGGCGACAGGTTCGTGCTGGTGGCGTCCGGGAAGTAGGTGTAGTAGATCGACGAGCACCTGTTCGTCGTCTGGTCCTGGCAGGTGATCTTCTGCTTGGTGTTGCCCCGGACGTCCTGGAGGTCCTGGGTCCAGACCCCACGCGGGTCGTAGACCAGGCTGCTGTAACCGCCGACGTCGTACCCGAACTTGGTGGTGTTGCCCAGGCCGTCGGTCTGGGCGACGATCCGGTTGCCGTTGACCAGGTCGTAGCTGTAGGAGGTCTTCTCACCGGTCGGACCGGTCACCGCCACCGTGGACACCGGCATCGAGATGGTCGTGGCCACCCCGGAGACCAGCGTGATCGCCACCGGAGTGGTCTGCTTCGACGCCTCGAAATGGGCCGCCACCTGTTGCGCCGTCAACTGGCTGGGGTAGTACGCCAACTCCGCCATCCGACCGTCGAAGTACGCGGTCGTGTTGGGCGTCAGTCCGGACAGGCCGGTGCCGGTCGCGCCGGCTCCGGCGTACGCGAACTGCTGCGCGGCCCGGGTCAGCACCGCCGATCCGGTCGAGCCGGCCACCAGGACCCCGTCCAGGTAGAGCGCCTGACTGTTCGCGTTGCTGGTCAACACCGCGTGGTGCCACTCGCCGTCGTTGACCGGCGCGGACGAGCCGAGCGACAGGGCCCACTGCTGCGCGGGGGTTCCGTTGCAGGGCAGGATCTGCAAGGGGGTCCGGTTCACGGTTGAATTGGCCGGATTGTCCAGGCACTTCCCCGACAACACGTTCCGCAGACCGCCGTTGTACGGCTCCCACTGTTGTCTCGGCAACACGTTGCAGGTGAACAGCACGACTCTGGTGAGGTCCGCGGTGGCGCCGCCGAGCAGGTCCAGGCACTTGCCGGAGGTACGGACAGTCCCGTCCGGGTAGATCGACCAGTTCTGCGCCGGGCTGCCGTTGCAGGTGTAGAGCTGGATCGGGTTCGAGTCGGCCGTACTCGCAGCGTCGTTGTCGACGCACTTGCCGGGCTGACCGGCCCGGAGCGGACCGGTCGGGGTGCTGGCCGGGGCCAGGCCGCGCAGCCTGCCGTCACTGGTGATCCAGAGCGTGGGTCGGCAGGGGCACAGGGTCTGACCGATGGCCGACGCCTGCGAGGACCGGAGGATGCCGCCGGCCTGGGTGGTGGAGAACCACAGCTCGATCGAGTTGTCGCCGACCGGTAGATCATCGGGGAGCCGCAGGTGGGACGATGCGCCGTCGAACGCCGCCGCCCTGCTGTCCGCGAACGGGCCGTCGGCATTGAGGGTGACGCCGTTGTAGATCGCCTTGCCGCCCTGCACCTCGTTGACCGCGTCGGTGGCGTCCGTCTCGCCCAGCCGCCAGTAGTCGGTCGGCTTTCCGCCCAGCACCGACGCCGCGTACACGGCGCTGCTGCCGCTGACTGCCGGGGCGCCCATCGTCCACACGGCGCCGTTCTCGTCGGTGACGGTGGCGACCCGACCGGTCACCTTGTCGTACGCGACCTCGGCGGTCACCCCGCCGGACGGCCGGATGACCTTCGACAGAACGGGATGCGCCCTGGTACCGGCCGTGTAGAGGGCGGACACGGCCGACCCGGTCAACGCCTGGTTGAAGATCGAGACACCCGCGATCGAACCGTTGAAGTACGTCGCCACCGCCGGCAAGCCGGTCCTCGGGTGGTTCGGCCAGCCGCCACCCATGAAGCCCGCCCCGATGCTGACATGGTTGGCGCCACCGGGAGCCGCGATGTTGATCGTGCCGCTCAGCGACCCCTTGGCCACACCGTCGAGGTAGAGCGTCTGCGAGTCGCCGGCACCGGAGAGCACCGCGTGGTGCCAGGCACCGTCGTTGACGGCGACGTCCGTGGTGATCGGAGTGGTGAAGTCCTGCCAGAACTCGCCACGCAGTTTGCCGTCACTGCCGATGTAGAGCGCGGGCGTGTAGTTGCCCCCGGTGGTGCCGTTGGACACCGGGGCGCCGTTGTAGCTGAACAGCACCCCGCCGGTGGTTGTCGTGCGGAACCACATCGACACCGACTGGTACTGGCCGTCGGCGATCAGGTTGCCGGGCAACTGCACGTACGACGAGGTGCCGTTGAAGCCGGCCGTCGTGGCGGTCGACCCCGGTCGGCCACCCGGCTGCCCCAGGGTCACGTTGTTGTACCGGGCGTTGTCGACGCCCGCGTTCGCCAGGACCCTGCTGGCGGCGACCGACGCACCGGGCGCCTCGTCCAACGGCCAGTACGAGTACGGCCCGACGTTGAGCGCCGTGTTCGCGTACTGCGAGGTGGAGTCGTGCTGGTAGGTCGTGCACTGGCTGCCGGCGGCCGGCGGGCAGACGCTCGTCAGCCGGTCGTCCGCGCCGTAGCCGTACGTCCAGGTGTCGGCGCTGCCGGGGGTGCCCGCGATGACCGGGTTGGTGGTCACCTGGGACACGTGCGGGTACGCCGACCCGGCCGGGGTGGCCCAGGTGAACTGGAGGTACCGACCCGAGGCGGAGGTCATCCGGAGCAACTGGGCGGCACCGTCGTACGTGAACGACAACTGTCGGCCGTTCGCGTCGGCGATGCCGGTCACCTTGAACACGCCGGGCCCGGCCGCCTGCCCGAAGGTGTAGACCGAGGCGTCCTTGTCGGTCAGGGTGTAGCCGGTGAGGGTGCCGCCCGCGTTTTTGGTTTCCTTCAGGGTGGAGAACCGGCCCGACGGCGCGGTGAAACTGCCGTCGGCGTTACGCCCGAAGGCCACGTCCTGCCCGGTCGGATAGGTGACCAGCACCGTCTGCACCGAACCGGCGACGTCCTTCACCTGCGTCGCGCGTACGTCCAGCACGCTGGACCAGCCGGTGCCGAAAGCGCCCGTCCGGCGGATGTCCAGGCTGTTGTAGCTGCGGGTGACCGCCAGGGACGGGCCGACGGTGCTGATGGCCGCGTCCGTCGCCGAGGTCGTGTAGTTACCGATGCTCGGGTCGTATCCCCGGCCGGAGTTCTGCGCCAGGTTGCCGGTGAGCTGCGGTTGCGGCACCGAGGTGGTAAACGCGTACGGCGGTGCGACCTGGCTGTAGCCGGCCTTGTCGAAGGTCTGGACGGTGTAGAGGTAACGCTTGTTCCAGGCGAGCTTGCCCGCCGGCACGGTCCACGCGGCGGTGGTCCAACCGGACTCGGCGATCGTCGCCCCGGTGGCCGCGTCCCCGACGGTGAAGTTGTAGGTCAGCCCCTTGTTCGGCCAGGCGTCCGCGTCGTAACCACGGGCGAGCAGTTCCGGGGTCAACGTCGACACGACAGCGTTGTTGTCCGGGTACCGCCCGTTGATCTGCGGCGGACCGTTGGCGGCGACCTCCAACTGGAGGTACGGCCGAAGGGCCCCGCTGAACGGGTTCGCCGAGGTGAACCGCTTCCACGCGTTGCTGTCGGTTTCCGAGGCGACCAGGGCGAGTCCCCGGTTCAGTCCACCGGTGGCCCAGTCACTGAAGACATCGGATTCCAGCGGTACGGTGACCCACTCGCCCACGTTCCGGTGGGCGGCCTGGTTCTGGCAGGCCGGGTAGTGATCGTTGACCTCCAACGAGCCGATCGCGCTCGGCGAGAGGGTCGGCCCGGGAAAGCCGCCGTAGGCGAGGTCGATCACCTGCCAGTTCCCGGTGACCCGGTGCACCGAGAACGGCCGATGCTCGGTGCAGCTGTAAGCCCAGGTCAGGAAGAGCTTGAGCTGGGCATCCGTGTAACGCAGCCCGTTGAGCCCGTCGTTGCCCCACTGGTCGAAGGCAAGGAACGAACGGGCCTTGACCCCACCGCCGTTGTAGGTGCCGACCGCCAGGTTGTCGCCGTCGGTGTTGGCGGTGTCGGAGTCGTCGTCGACGAAGACGTCGGCGTTGGTGGCGATCGCCGCGGTGGGGTCCACCCGTACCGGGTAGACCCGGGCCGGGTCGTGCAGCCACGCCTCGGCGGCGGTCACCCGCAGCGCCGGCTGGCCGCCGTCCAGCGTGATCAGCTCGTACGTCACGGGGCCCTGGAGCGGGGCGCCGGACTGCGGGTCAACCTTGGAGTCCTCCATGAAGCCGCGCGGGATCCAGGCGACCGCTTCGTCGTCGGCGTTGCGCAGCTCGATCGAGCCGGTCTCGACCAGGTGCGGCGTGAGCCCATTGAGGTGCAGCGGGAACACCCAGGACGAGGCCGCGTCCGGCGACTTGAGAACCAGGGTTTCCTTCAGGCCGGTGTCCATCGACTGCAACTCGACGTCGGTCAGCGGCAGGATCTCCGGGTACGTGGCGACGGCACCGTCGACAACCGGGGTGACGTCGGCGGCGCCGTCGAGGCCGTAGCCGAACGTCTCGCCGGTCGGCAGTGTCAGCAGGGCGAGTTCGGTGCCGGTGACCGTCGACGTCGACGGGTCGGTCGTACCGGACGGGGCGAGGTTCCGGGCCCGTGCGCCGGTGCCGGCGTCCGGGTTGGCGACGGAGACCCGGAGCGAGTTCGCCCTGGCGTGCAGCCGACCATCCGGCCGCTGCTCCAGGGTCGGGTCGATGGGCTGCCAGGAGCCGTCGGCGGCCCGGAAGTTGACCGGGGAGGTGTAGACCCGGCGGGTCATCGAGCCGTCCGGATTCGAGAAGAGGTCCGACTTGGCATCGGACCGCGCCGCCAACCGCCGGCTCCGCTGGGCGTCGAACCCGCTCGTACCGGTGGTCTTCAGGGTTTCCGGCGGCTGGTACGGCTGGTACGGCGGCAGCGTGCCGGGGGCCGGGACCGGGGCGCGACCTGCACCGCCCGGCGCGTCGGTCGACTCGGCCGATGCCTGTCCGGTCGGCGATTCCCGCGCTCCCCGCTGCTGGACCGGCAGCCCGTCCAGGGCCTTGGCCGCTGACCAGGCCGACCACGCGGGCCGCTGGGTGAGCCAGGAGAGCCAGGTCAGCGGGAAGTCACCACCCGCCCGAACGGCACCCGGTGGCAGCGCCACGGTGAGTCCGAAGACGACCGCGATGAGCAAGGTGCCCCGTATCAGGACACGACTCCCCGAACGGCGCATCGGCCGCCACCTCCCCCGTGGTGAATCGAACAGCGGGAGTCTGCGGCACCGAGGATCTTGCCGTCAAGGAAATCTTCGACGCAGAGCGAAGCCAGGGCTACTGAGCGGCGGGTTTTACCGCCGCGACAACCGCACGTACGTTCTCCCGTACGGATTGCGGCGTCGTAGCGTCCACTAGGGACACGTTTGGCGCGGCCGTACCGCCTCCGACCAGGGCGAACCGAGCATTCGGAAAGCGCTTCGCCTCGGCGTCCACTGCGGACACCGGGCCGGCGCCGACGGCGAGCACCAGGTCGCACCGGCTCTGCACCAGGCTGGCCAGGTAGGTCTTGGCGTTGTCGACGGTCTGCGGGCCGTCCACCTCAAGGAACTGCACCTTGGTCAGCGTCGCCTCGGACGCCTCCCGCATGCCGGCCCAGACCGCGGCGGCTTCCGCTCCGGTCACCCCGTGCTCGTCGGTGAGCAGGCAGGCGGTGGCCTCGCCGTACTGCCGGGCGAGCGGCTCCGGCGCGGACGACGGCCAGAGTGCCCAGGTCAGCAGGCCGGCAACACCGACCACCGCCCCGGCCAGCCACCAGAGTCGACGCCCGCCGCGAGGACGGGGGCCGAGCAACCACTGTCGCAGCGCGCCCGGCTCACGATCCGATCGCCCGCGCTGCCGTACCTTCCCGCCCACCCCGCCACCCAGCACGGCGAGGACCATACCCGGTGCTCGGGAAGCACCCGGGCGGGCAGCGACCGGAAGCGCGCCTACGTACTCAGCATGAGCGGCAACAGACAGATCAGGCCGATGATGCTTTAGTTGGACCAGAAGCGTCAGCCGGGGCTCCCGGCCGGGAAGCCCGGCTGGGTCGGCAGTGCCGGTGGCTCCGGTTCGGGCTGCGGTGGGCTCGCCTGCTTCAGCAACGCGCTCAGCGCCGCCCGACGCACCACCACGAGAAGCCGGTCCCCGGCCCGCAGCCGCTGTTCCCGCGCGGGGGACCAGAGCAGGTTCGCCTGCCCGGCCGGGGTCAACCCGATCACCCGTACGCCGATGGCCCGGTCGACCTCGGCCAGTTCGCGACCGATCAGCGATGCCTCGGCGGCGATCGGGACCTCGGCCACCAGCAGCGCGTGCCGGTTGATCGGGATGGTCGCGATCATCTCGCGGTTGAGTAGGGCGGCGGCGAACGACGGCGCGGCCAGATAGGACACGCTGCGGGAGATGTTGATGTTGAATGCCCTCTGGATCCGGTCGGCCAGGTCCCCGTCGTAGAGGCGCAGCACCACCCGCAGGTCGGACTTGGCCGCCCGCGCGTTCAGCGCCGCCTGAAGGTTGGTGACGTCGTCCGTGGAGACCACCACCAGGGCCTGGCAGGTGGCCACCGACGCGGCCTCCAGGGTCTCCTCCCGGGCGCCGTCGCCGATGATCAGCGGGATGTTCAACCGGCGGGCGACCGTCGCGCCGCGCGCCTGCGGGTCCTTGTCGACGGCGACCACCTCGATGCCGAGGTCGTGCAACTGCCACATCACCCTGGTCCCGACGTTGCCGAGCCCGACCACCACCACATGGCCCTTGCGGGGGCGACGCAGCCGGCCGTGGTCGAGCGCCAACCGGGCGTTGACCATGCCGTCCACCACGGCGGCGGTGATCAGCGGGATCAGGGCCAGCCCGGCGAGGTTCAGCACCACCTGCATGACCTGCGCCGACGCCGCCTTGCCGGGGTCCGGGTCGGCGCCGCTGATCGTCGTGACCAGCGCGACGTAGAGCGCCTCGGCAAGGCTGAGGTGCTCGGCGCGGGCGAGCAGGAAGCCGAAGAGCACGATCACCCCGAGCACGGCGAGGGTGGCAATGCCGATCTTGCGGGTGGCGAACGAGGTCACCGCCTGCCACAGCAGCGCGCTCGGGCGCCGCTCGCGACGGCGGGCCCGCTTGATCCGACGCGCGGCCACCTCCGTACCGGGCGGTTGGCCGGTCGCCTCGGCCAGCACCAGGTCGGCCTGCGCCTCGTCCGACGGCAGAATCCGTACGTGTCGGGGGTCGCTGGTGTCGGCCAGGCCGGTCACCACGTGCTCCGGGCGTACGTCGGCACGCCGCGCCACGACCAGGGTCCGTCCCCGATACCGGAAGTGGGTCGGCGTCACCGCGCCCAGCGCCGCCGCGACGAACGTGGGCGCGGCCATCGAGGCGTCGGAGAGCACCGCGCAGTCGGCGAAGAGCGGCCGTACGCTGTTGCCGAGCCCGGTGTTGAACATCCGCAGGACCAGCCGCAGTCCGGGTTCGACCTCCTGCGCGCAGAGCGCCGCGTGGATGTTCCCGACGTCGTCCTGGTCCATCAGGGCGAGGCCGTGCGCCCCGGACAGGCCGGCCGTCCGGAAGGTCTCCTCGTCGAGCCGCACGGCTGGGATCACCCGTACGCCCCGGATCGTCCGGATGTCCGGGCCGTCCGCCCGACGACGCGGCGGAACGATCACGGTTACCCGTACCGACTCGGCCAGCAGCGCGTTGACCAGATGAACGGCCAGGGCGTCCTGGCCGCAGACGACATAGTGCGGACGGCTTTCGTTGGTCCGCAGCCCGTCGCGCAGCCGGGTCTCGACCGCGCGCCGGGCCCGATAACGCCACGGGTCCGCCATGCCCGGATCGTAGCCAGCACGATCACCCGGCGCTGCCCGCCGAGCCGTGGTCGGGGTGGGCGCGTTCGGCCGGCGGGCAGGCGGGCACCGGGCGGGGCGGTGGAGTGGGATGCAGACGTTCCTGCCGTACCCGGACTTCGGCGCCAGTGCCCGGTCGCTGGATCCGCTGCGGCTGGGCAAGCAGCGGGTCGAGGCGCTCCAGGTGCTCCGCGCGCTGACCCGACCCCGGTACGGCTGGCGGCACCATCCGGCGGTCAAGATGTGGGCCGGGTACGAGGAAGCGCTGGTCCGGTACGGGCTGGACGTCTGCGACGTGTGGTGCGCCACCGGCCGGGCCGACACCGTCGCCGGCACCCTGATGGTGGACCTGACCGCAGCCTGCGGCATCGAGCGCGTACGCGACCAGCCCGAGTTGACCGCCGCGGGTGAGGTGCCGCCGTGGCTGGGTCGGGAGGACCTGCACCTGAGCCACCGGGTGTCGCTGCTGCGCAAGGACCCCGACCACTACCGCCCGATCTTCGGTGACCTCCCGCCCGACCTCCCGTACGTCTGGCCGCCGTCGGACCGTCCACCCGCCTGTCGGCCCGCCACGCCGGAACCCGGTTAGGAAGGGGACCTCCATGGGGGTGGCGCGAGGGGTGGGCCGGCTGCTCGGCGTACGCCCGGTCCGGATCGATCCCGACGGCGGCGCGGGAGGCACCGCACGCGTACCCGAAGGGGTCGACGCGCTGGTGGTCGGCGGTGGGATCGCCGGCATGTCGGCCGCGGTCGTACTCGCCGAACGCGGCGTACGGGTGACCGTGTTGGAGGCCCGGCCGACGCTCGGCGGACGGCTGGCCGCCTGGCCCGACCGGCTCGCCGACGGCACCGCCCAGTCCGTCGACCACGGCTTCCACGCGTTCTTCCGGCAGTACTACAACTGGCGGTCGATTCTGCGCCGGATCGACGCCGGGCTCGGTTTCCTGCGACCGGTGGCCGGATATCCGGTGCTGTCCGCGGACTGGCCGACCGAGGAGTTCGCCCGGCTGCCCACCGCACCGCCGATGAACCTGCTCGCCCTGATCGCCCGCAGCCCGAGCCTGCGCCTGCGCGACCTGCGGACCATGGACGGGAACGCGGCGCTGCCGCTACTGGCGTACCACCCGGAACGCAGTTACGCCGACCTGGACCGGACCACGGCGAAGGAACTGCTCGACTCGCTGCGCCTGCCGGACCGGGCGCGGGCCATGCTCTTCGAGGTCTTCGCGCACTCGTTCTTCAACCACGAGGACGACATGTCGGCGGCCGAACTGGTGGCGAACTTCCACTTCTACCTGCTCGGCAACCCGGAGGGGCTGGGCTTCGACGCGCCGGACCTGGACTACGACTCGGCCATCTGGCGCCCGCTCGCCGCGTACCTGCGCCAACGCGGCGGCCGGGTGCTGGTCGACGCGCCGGTGACCCGGATCGGGCGCGACGACGGCGGCGGCTGGCGGGTGTCCGGGGCGGACGCCACCCACCACCGGGCCGAGTTCCTGGTGCTCGCGGTCGACCCGCCGGCCCTGCGTACGCTGCTCGCCGCCGCGCCGGAGCTGGCCGCCGAGGCGCCCCGGCTGGCGGGTCGGGTCGCCGCGTTCGAACCCGGTCCGCCGTACGCGGTGGCGCGGTACTGGCTGGCCGGGGACGTCGCCCCGGACCGGGCCGTGTTCAGCGGGGTGTCCCGGCAGCCGACGCTCGACTCGGTGACGCTCTACCACCGGTTGGAGGCCGGGGCCCGCCGGTGGGCCGGGCAGACCGGCGGGTCGGTGGTCGAACTGCACGCGTACGCCTGCGCGCCCGACCCGCCCGCGACCGAGCTGGCCGAGCGGATGCGCGCCGAGCTGGCCGGACTCTGGCCGGAGGTGGCCGGGTTGCCGGTGGTGGAACTCCGTGCCCGGGTGGAACGGCAGGCGCCGTCGTTCCGGCCGGGAGGTCATGGCACCCGGCCGACGGTGGTCACCGACGCCGACGGGCTGTTCCTGGCCGGCGACGGGATCCGGGCCGATCCGCCGAGCGCGTTGATGGAACGGGCCGCGGTCACCGGGATCCTGGCCGCGAACCAGATCCTCCGCCGGTACGGCACCGCCCCCGAACCGATCTGGTCCGTACGCCCACGCGGGCTGCTAGCCCGCCCGTGACTTCCGGTCGGACGAACCCGCCCGTGACTCCCGGTCGGACGAACCCGCCCGTGACTTCCGGTCGGGTGAATTCGCGCTCCGGACGACTACTGATCAAATCCGTTGGCGGTGACGATGGGACGCAATTACCGTTTAGCGCGTCACGTTTTCCGCCCTACCCCGGCAGACGAGGCTGTTCGTATCGGTCGCCCCAGTCACCGGAGTAGTCGTCGGTCGATTGGTGGCCGGCGCCGGACATGTCAGACGGGCGGCGGATCGCCGGTCGTACCGGACGAATCATCGAATCGAGAGGAGGACCCGGTGGACGCGGTGCTCGTCATCAACGCCGACCTCGGCCCACTGCACAGAGTCAGTGTTCAGCACGCGATCCGGATGCTCTGCCGCCGGGTCGCCGAAATTCACGAGGCCGAGCCGGACCAGCGGATCGGCATCTTCCCGATGCCCCGGGTCGTCCGGCTGGTCCGGTACGTGGTGACCCGTTGGCGGTTCAGCTCCGGGCCGGCCTGGTCCCGTTCGGGAGTGCACCTGCGGGACGCGCAGCGGTGTGCGTACTGCGAGGGCCGGGCGACCACCATCGACCACGTCCTGCCCCGCTCCCGGGGTGGACGGAACACCTGGAAGAACACGGTCGCGGCGTGTTACGGCTGCAACCAGCGCAAGGGCGACCGTACGCCGGCCGAGGCGGGCATGCCGCTGCGGTACGAGCCGACGGCCCCGAACTGGGCGGCGCTGGTACGCCTCTGACGGCTGCAGCTGTCGAGGCCGACAGAGCACTTTCCGTCAGCGTATATTGACGGCGTGTCGGACGAACCACTCCGGGAGCTGCTCGAACTCAGCACCGGCCCCGACCCGCTGGGGAGTCTGCGGGCGGCGGCCGAGTTGCGCCGCGGCGTCGAGCGGATGGAGGCGGTGCTCGTCCGCCGGGCCCGGGTGGCCGGTGCCTCCTGGGCCCAGGTGGCCGAGGCGCTCGGCGTCTCGAAACAGGCCGCCCACCGCAAGTACGGCGGTGGCGGCCTGTTCCACAAGGAGCCGTGACCTGAAGGAGTCGTGACCTACGGGTCAGCGCACGACGACGCGGCGGGGGCGGCGGGTGAGGGCGAACCCGACCACCCCGGCGACCGCCGCCAGTACGCCACCGGCGGCGGTCCAGATCCACCGGGACGAGAAGCCGTCGAACCAACCGTCGAACCAACCGAAAAAGAAGCCCTCGTCCTCGTTCGCCGCCTGGGCGGCGGGATCGGGGCTGGCACTCGCATCCGGCGTGGCGGCGGTACCGCCGGCCGGCAGGATCGCACCGGGCTCGACCGCCGGTACGAGCGGCGTCTTCAGGTCACCGTCCTCCGGCACGATGTTGTCGTCGTCCACCGCGCCGACCAGCAACTCCACCTGGATCGGCAGGCCGAGGTCCTGCTCGGGCAGCTCGGTGGTGGACAGCCGCACGTAGTAGGTGCCGGGCAGCGGGTCCCCGGACCACGGCTCGGCCCACGCCCGTACCTGGCGCAGGATGCAGTTGAGCGCCACCGTCGTGTCGGTGGCGGCGGCCGTCGGGGCCTGGGCGCCGGCGGTGCACGCCTGCCGGCGGCGCAGCCCGTCGAAGACGTCGACGGTCCAGGTGGACGGGCCGTGCCGGTCCGCCGCCGGGGGCAGGGTCACGTTGACCGCTACGTCGCTGGTCTGCCCGGCCGAGGCGGCGAAGGACCAGTAGAGGTAGTCGCCGGTCGACCCGGCGACGTTGACCGGCTGGCCGGCGGTGATCCCGGTGGCGGTGAGGAACGAGGTGCCGGCCTTGGTCACCGTCACCGCGCCCGGTGAGGGCGTCGGCAGCGGCGAGGCCGGAGCGGCCGACGCCACGCCGGCCGGGAGCAGGATGCCGACGGCCACGGCGACCGCCGTCACGCCGAGCCGCGCCATCGTCGTCGTCTCGGTCGGGGGCATCAGTTCTCCCTCCAGGTGGCGACCCACCAGCGGGTCAGCCAGCCGGCGATCAGGCCGGTGAGCAGACCGGCGATGGTCAGCAACGCCAGCAGCACCCAGCCCCGGCCGAGGCCCGGACTGTTCGGCGCGGGCGAGAAGTCGACCACGTCGATGGTCAGCTCGACCGGCATGCCGGGCACCTGGGCTGCGGCGTTCTGGGCCGAGAAGGAGTTGCTGACCACCAGGCAGACGGTGGGTGTCTCGGCGACCGTGCCGGCACCCTCGGTCGGTTCCTCGCTGGGCTCCTCGTCCGGTTCCGACGCCGACCAGCGCAGACCGGTGGAGAGCACATCCGTACGACCGCTGCCGGCGTCGGTGCCCCGGACCAGTTCCCGGCCGTCGGCGGCGGTGGCCCGCAGCAGTACGCCGTAGTCACGGTTGAGCGGGCGGTCCAGGGCGACGCTCACCGAGGCGCGCAGTTCCTGGTCGGCCCGAACCGGCACCCGGTAGTAGCGGTGTTCGGAGAACTTCTCCCGGTCGGTGTAGACACCGGGGCTCAGGATCGGCGCGTCACCGCACGCGCCGGCGCCGGTGACCTGCGCCGGGGTCTGGGTGTAGGTGTCCTTCGCCCGGTCGACCAGTTGTTTGATCCGGCTACTGAGCTGCTCGACGCTGTTCGCCGAGGTGTACGTTCCGCCGGTCGCGGCGGCGATGCAGACGAGCTGCTTGCGTACCTTTTCGTCCGGGGCCAGGCCGAGTGTGTCGACCACCAGGTGGGTGCCCTGGGCGGCGAGTTCCCGGGCGACCTCGCACGGGTCGGGCGGTGCGCAGGTGTCCTCACCGTCGGTGATGAGCACGATCCGGCGGGTCGTCCCGCCGGTGCCGAGATCCCGGGCGGCGCCGCGCAGCGCGAGCCCGACCGGGGTGAATCCGGTGGGGCGCAGCCCGGCGATCGCGGCCTTGGCCTGTTCCCGGTTGACCGGGCCGACCGGCACGATCTGCTGGGTGTCCTGGCAGCCGATCTTCTTGTCGTCGCCGGGATAGGTGGCGCCGAGCACCCGGATGCCGAGTTCGGTCTCGTCCGGGAGGGCATCCACCACCTCGTGGAACGCCTCCTGCGCGACGGCGATCCGGGTGCGGCCGCCGATGTCGTTGGCCCGCATCGACCCGCTCACGTCGAGCACAAGCTCCACTTTGGGCGGTTCGGAGGTGGGTTCTTCGGCCGAGGCCGGTGGAATGCCAAGGGGTGTAAGGGCGGCCAGTAGTCCTAAGAGGACCGCGATGGACCGTCTCATGATGATCACGCCAGGATCCTAGTGAGCATCGAATGGGCGGTCTCAGTGGTATCGACCGATTCCGACAGCCGGTAGCGGCCCTGGTTGAGACCACAAAGCAGGTGCCCGGCAGTCCGTTGTCATGCCACGATCTGCCGATGCGGGAGGGGCCGGGACCGGGGGCGGTGCGCAAGTATCCGCGTACCCATCACCTGCCCGACTCGCCGGGTGCGACCGGCGACGATCGGATGGTCACCGATCTCGACGGGCTGACCGGCGAACTCGTGGTGACCGAGAAGATGGACGGCGGCAACGTCACCTTCACCCGCGACCTGATGTACGCCCGCTCGGTCGACTCGGGCACGCACGCCTGGGACCGCCCGGCAAAGGCGCTCTGGGCGCGGGTGGCGCACGAGATCCCGGACGGCTGGCGGGTCTGCGGCGAGTCGATGTGGGCTCGGCGCAGCGTCGCGTACACCGATCTGCCCGGTGTTTTCCTGGTTTTCGCCGTCTGGGACGGCACGCACACGCTGCGCGGCTGGGACGAGACCGCCGAGTGGGCGGCGCTGCTGGACCTGCCGCTGGTGCCCGTGCTCTATCGCGGCACCGACCTGGCGACGGCCCGCGCGGCCTGGTCGCGGCAGCGCGACGCCGACTACTCGGAGGGCTTCGTCGTGCGCACGGCCGCGCCCCTCCCGGAGGCCGAGTTCGGCCGCCAGGTCGCCAAATGGGTACGCGCGCAGCACGTGCGCACCCCGGCGACCTGGCGACACCGGGACGACTTCGCGGTCAACGGCTTCGTCCGCTGACCGCAACGGTCAGTTGGTGGCGGTGAACCGGACCCGCAGCCGGTGCGACCGGATCATCTCCACCAGGCGCGGACTGCACACCATGGTCCGGAAACGGGCGTCACGGGCGATCAGGAACTCGTCGGCGTACTCCTCACGGAAGAACGGCTCGGTCAGGATCGGCGTCCCGCCGCCGGCCGGTGCCCGCTGCCGGGACCGGGCCTCGTCGATCAGTGGCAGCACGGTCTTCACCCGCGCCACCGAGTAGTCGTCGTACTCCTCGTCCTGGCAGCGCACCAGGCAGCGGTGGAACTCCAGATCCCCGGCCAGCTCCGCACCGAGCGCCGAGACGAAGGCGGCGGAGAAGATCGGAATCCGTACGCTCGCGGTCAGGTAGTCCGCCTCCCGGACCAGTCGTACGGGCAGGCCGTCCTGGGCCCGCGCGACCACGTTCGTGTGCCGCAGGAAGCCGTCGTCGCCATTGTTGTCCACGAAGTACGAGGTGAGCCGGTGACTGGTGCCCGGACTCGGCTGGCCCGTCCGGGCCGAGACGAAGTCAAGCAGACCCGGCACCCGGGCCAGCGTGGGCGAGGTGAGGTAGTGGTAGGTCACGTCAGATCCGCTCCAGGGCGAATTCGGCCTTCGGCAGGTCATGCATCCCCAAAGGCTACCGACCGTTTCGGCGTACCGACCCACAGGCGATGTCGTACGAGCGTCCGGAACCGGCCGATCAGCCCTGGACGGCCTCGAACCGCTACAGCAGGTGTACCCGTTCGGTGCCACCGTCCGGCTGCACCACGGTCAGACTCCCGCCTCCGCTCGCCGTCAGTTCCAGCACGAAGTTGTGGACGATGAGCGCCCGGTTGATCGTGTCCGTCTTGGTGTCCCTGGTCCGCGCGCACGCGGAGTTCAGGGCGTTCATCGCGCGCGGGTTCAGGTTGACCGTGACCTTCGTCAGGGACCGATTTGGCTCCGGCTCGGGGTCGGTCACGGGGTCACGGCGGCCAGCAGGATCGGCACCACCACGGTCGCCTTGCCGCCGGCCCGCCGCCGGAGCGCCCAGGCCAACTGTTCGCACCCGTCCGGGCGGCACTGCGGGCACCGGCGCTCACCGAGATGCCCGTCAACGGTCCGGGACGCCGCCTTGATCGCCACTGCTCACCTCCGAGTCAGGTGGAGCGCGGGACGTGACCGATGCGGGCCAGCTCGGCCACGTCCCGCGCCCCCTACGCCCAGCCGGCACGGTGGCACCAGCAGGGCGCGAACGGGCAGGCGCGGCGAGGTGAACGGCTACGAGGTACAGAAGGGCCCTCTCGGTGCGACACTTCACCGCGCCTGTGCAGTCACGGTAGGTATCGGCGTTGGTAGCCAGGGGTACGTGGTGTACCCGGTTACGGATGTACCCCTACAGGTAGACGCCCGCTCGTTCAGCCAGCTCGACTGCGTCCGCGCGCACCGAGGCAGGCGCCTCCGTCGCCAACCTGGTCAGCAGATCCCGGGCCGCCGGCGAGTACCGAACCGTTTCGGGTGAGGTCGCGTCCGCTTTGCTCAGCAGGTGCAGGCTCGCTTCGGACGCGCCTTCGAGATCGGCACTGCGGGCCAACTCGACGTAGTGGCGACCCCGGCGCTCCGTCGACGGGATGGTGGCCGGGTCCAACGCGTGCGACCGCCGCTGAGCCTCGTCCGGGTTGCCGAGGTCCACGGCACACATCACCGCGTACACCTCAACCAGCGGTCGGGACACCCTGGTCCGGAGGCCCACGTAGTCCGCCGGCAGCGCCCGGTGCACGACGTCTCGGGCGGACTCCCAGTCGGCCCACGCGCCCTGGTCGCCAGTCCGCGCTCGCGTCAACGCGGAACACAGGTACAGGTCAGCCAGCATCTCGGCGTACTCGACCGGCCCGTCCGCGACTCGGGGTTCGATCAGGTCCCGCGCATCCCGCAGGCGCTCGATCGCCTCGTCACCGCGACCCGTGGACCGGAGCAGGTGCGCCGCGTACCAGATGGCGTGGGCCAGGGCCAGCGGGTCGTCAGCGTCGAGGGCGGCCGCCATGCCCCGATCGACGGTCAGGTACACCAGCTCCCGGTCGCCGTGCCACGCCAGGTACGCCTGTGCGAGGTGGTACGACTGGGCGAGCAGAGCCAGGGCGGCCCGTCGTTCGGACCCCTCGTGGAGCCGTGCCGCCCGTTGGGTGGCGTCGAGCAGGCCGGGCAGCAGCGTCCCAACCTCCGTGCGCTGGTGACGGGACGTGTGCCAGGTTCGCCATCCGGCGTCGGTTGCGCCGCGCAGGTAGTTGGTGGTGGCCGGCTCACCGCTCACGGTGATGTGCCAGGCGGTCAGCGCTCGGCGCACGTCCTCGACGGCCGGGTGGCTGGGGCGACCGTCGAGAGACAGGGTGACCGCCGGCCCGAAGAGGTCGCCGAGGTCTCTGACGCCGAGGTGCGGGGC
The DNA here is from genome assembly GCF_036250065.1 of Micromonospora sp. NBC_01699. Taxonomy (NCBI): domain Bacteria; kingdom Bacillati; phylum Actinomycetota; class Actinomycetes; order Micromonosporales; family Micromonosporaceae; genus Micromonospora; species Micromonospora sp. NBC_01699. The sequence goes on from NZ_CP109199.1 coordinate 7,619,487, forward strand.
GAGTTGCTGAGCGGCGCGGAGGGTCAGGCTCCGCTTGCCGTTCTCGATGAACTTGACGGTGGTGGGCGAGAGGCTGGCCAGTCCGGCAAGGCGTTCACGGGAGAGCCCCGTCGCTCGCCGGAGACGTTCCACTCGCTGTCCCGGTGTGGGCTGTGTCGGCTCGGCTTTGGGCTGTGTCGGCTCGGCCATCTCGCACCTCATCGATTGGGTACATCGTGTACCCAACGGTACGCCCGAGGCGGCCGGCTCTGTACCCCCCGCTCGCCCGGAGGTTGTTGACCTTTGATCGACATCCGTCAACAAGTCGCTAAGCGAGTGGTCGTTGAGCATTCTGCGGTTCGCCTCCCCCGGGAGGCTTACCGACATTTATGCAGGTGATGGGCAATCTGAGCCCCCGGCCGGGATCGAACCGGCGACATCTCGCTTACAAGGCGAGTGCTCTGGCCAGCTGAGCTACAGGGGCAGTGTTCCGGGGTCAGCATAGCCAGTGTGGTGCCGATCCCATCGTCGCCACGGTCCCGGACGCCAAGTTCGGCACATTCGCCATACCCATTGATGTCCTGCCGTGCCCTGATGCCCGAAATGTGAGTCGCCCACGCGTCTCCGTACGCCTCTGACCTTGGCAGGTCGGGCCGGGCGGATTACGGTGGCGTGACACGGACGACACGCCGACCACCCCAATGGCTCCGGCGCGTCGCCCGGACCGGAGCGGCCCCCCGCTCCGGTGGCTCCTTCACTCGGATCGTCCGGCACGTTCCTGCCGGTGAAAGGAAGCGCTTCACCATGGCTACGGTCACCTATTCCAAGGCAACCCGCATCTACGCGGGCACCGAACGCCCCGCAGTCGACCACCTCGACCTGGAGATCGGCGACGGGGAGTTCCTCGTCCTGGTCGGCCCCTCCGGCTGCGGCAAGTCCACCAGCCTGCGGATGCTCGCCGGCCTGGAGGACGTCGACGACGGCTCGATCTTCATCGACAGCCGCGACGTCACCCACCTGCCGCCGAAGGCACGGGACATCGCGATGGTGTTCCAGAACTACGCGCTCTACCCGCACATGACGGTCTACGAGAACATGGCGTTCGCGTTGAAGCTCCGCAAGACCTCGAAGGCGGAGATCGACCGGCGGGTCAAGGAGGCGGCGGCGCTGCTCCAGCTCGACGACTACCTCGGCCGCAAGCCGAAGGCGCTCTCCGGTGGCCAGCGCCAGCGGGTGGCGATGGGCCGGGCGATCGTCCGCGAGCCGCAGGTCTTCCTCATGGACGAGCCGCTGTCGAACCTCGACGCCAAGCTCCGGGTGCAGACCCGTACGCAGATCGCGTCGTTGCAGGCCAAGCTCGGCATCACCACCGTCTACGTCACCCACGACCAGGTCGAGGCGATGACCATGGGTCACCGGGTGGCGGTCATGCTCGACGGCGTGCTCCAGCAGGTCGACACCCCGCGGGCGCTCTACGACACCCCGTCGAACGTCTTCGTGGCCGGCTTCATGGGCTCCCCGGCGATGAACATCAAGACCGTTCCGCTGACCGAGACCGGCGCGAACTTCGCCGAGCTGATCGTTCCGCTCACCCGTGAGCAGATCGAGGCGGCCAAGGCCGACGGCGGCAACGGCAACGTCACCGTGGGCTTCCGCCCCGAGGACTGCGACCTGGTCAGCCCGAGCGAGGGCGGCCTGCCGGTGACGGTCGAGCTGGTCGAGGACCTCGGCTCGGACGCCAACATCTACGGCACCGCCACGATCAACGGCACCTCGGAGCGCTTCGTGGTGCGTACCGACCGGCGCACGATGCCGAACATGGGTGACACCGTCTACGTGAAGCCGCGTACCGGCAAGAACCACACCTTCCACGCCACCACCGGCGTGCGCATCTGAGGTAACGCGACAGGCGACAACACGAGGGGGCGGTCCGCGCGAGCGGACCGCCCCTTCCGCGTACGCCCGACGAACGGGTCGTCGTCGGTCACGGATACACGTTGTTGATTTCGACGGCTACCGGGGTCGGAGTGGGTGTGGGCTGCGACTTCGCCTTCGGCTTCGGCGATTCACCCGATGACGACTTCTTCGGGTCGGCCTTCGGCGGCTTGGTCGGCGTCAGCCGCTTGGCCGTGTCCAGGTGGTTCTTGTAGTACGCGCTCAGCGTCACCTTCTTGACCTTGCCCGACCCGGACGAGGCGTGGACCATCTTGCCCTTGCCGGCGTAGATGCCCACGTGGTCGACGTTGCCGTCGTTGTTCCAGTCGAAGTAGAGCAGGTCGCCCTTCTGGAGGTTCTTGACCGAGACGGTCTTCCCCTTGTGTGACTGCACCTCGGCGGTGGTACGCGCCAGGCTCGCCCCGGTCCCCTTGTACGCGTAGTAGACGAGACCGGAACAGTCGAAGCTGCTCGGGCCCTCGGCGCCCCAGACGTACCGGTCGCCGATCTGCTGCTCGGCCCGGCAGACCGCCCGCTCGCCCGGACTCCCGCTGGTGCACGACTTGCTCGCGGCACTGGCCAGGCTGCTCACCCCGAACAGGGCCCCGCCGATCAGGACCAGGGCGAACATCAGCTTGGCAAGGGACTGGACTCCCGGCCACGGGTTGCGGATCAGGGTCGGTCGCACGGTGCCTCCTCCGGGTTCGTGCCGGTGCCGTTGTCCCCGGCGGTGGCCGGTTCCACCACGCCGGGCTTGTCGTCCAGCGCGCCGGACGGGTCGATGCTCACGATCTTGTGGTCGACTACGTCGGTGTCGACGCAGTCATCGGTCGGCTCGGTGGTCGGCTCACCGTCGGTGGTCGGCTCGTCCTCGGTGCCACCGCAAGCCGCGTCACCCTCCCCGTCACCCTCCCCGTCGCCCTGCTCGTCGCCCTCGGGGCTGTCGGTGTCCGGGGCGCCACTGTCCGGGCTGTCGGTCTCGGCGTCGGTCTCCGGGGCGTCGCCGTCCGGGTTGTCGGTGTCCGCGTCGGCGTCGGTCTCGGGGGCGGTATCCGGGCTGTCGGTGTCCGCGTCGCCCTCGGGACTGTCGGCGTCGGGGGCGGGCTCCGTCCCGGTGGTGTCGGCGTCGCTCTCGGGTCCACCGCTGGTGTCGCCACCGGTCGTCGTGGTGGTCGTCGTGGTGGTTCCGTCGCCCGTGGTCGTCGTGGTGGTGGTAGTGGTCGTGGTGCCGTCGCCGGAGGTCGTCGTGGTGTCGTCCCCACCCGGTGTCTCGACGTCGTCCTCGACCGGCTCGGTCCCGTCACCCTCGGTCCCGTCCCCCTCGGGGGTGTCGCCCTCGGTTCCCTCCCCCTCGGGGGCGGGCGTTTCGCCCTCCGGCGTGCCGACGTCTCCCTCGGGCGTCTCCTCGTCCGGGGCACCGCCGTCGGGCGTCTCCTCGTCGGGGGCGCCGCCGTCGGGTTCGGGGCACGAATCGGTGCCGTCCTGTTCCGCCATGGGGTTGTTCACCCGAACCTGTTCGACTTTCGGACCGGCGACGACGGGGCGTACCGCCAGCTTCGTCAGTTGCTTGATCCGGGCGGGGGTCAGCTCGGTGAGCTTGACGGTTTCGGACTTCTTCGAGGACGGAGAACCGGTGGCAATGATCACCCGGTCTTTTCCGGCATAGATTCCGACCCGGTCGACGCCCTGTCCCGACGAGTTGAAGTAGAGCAGGTCCCCGGCCTTACGGTCCTTGACCGGCACCGTCCAACCCAGTTTGACCGCCTTGTTGTAGCTGCCGGACGCGGGCAGGTAGTTGCCCTTCAAACCCGCTTTCCGGTACGCCTCGTAGCCGATCCGGGCACAGGCCAGAGCCTTCGTCTGCTTCGCGTCCCAACTGCACTTCTTGCCCACCTGCTCCCGGGCATGGCACAGCGCCTTCTGGTTGCCGTTTCCGGTGCAGTTCGGAGCCGCACTTGCCAGACCGGTGGTGAGCGCGATCGCCGCGCCGATCAGGGTTGTCGCGAACAGCAGCGGCAACAGTTTTCGGATTCGTTTCATGTGGTCGGCCTCCAGGGTCCGTCGAGCTGGCGAATGTGCGGAAGAGTCCGGCTCGGCCCGCGTATGGAGACCAGTTCACCGTGGCGCGGGATGTCCTGTCAGGAATGGAGCTGTACGGGAAAGTTCCGACCACGAAGACGCTGCCCCGTACCGGTCCCGGTTGTCCGGAACGGGTGGATGGGCAGGTCGGGACTGTCCCGTACGGGATCCCGCCTGGCTTTTCGGTGGGCGCCGCCATTGACTGAAATGACCGACGCGGCTACGAAACCAGGCTCGTCGGCACCTATTACATTCCGAACTGGAGCGGGCTGATGAGATCCGTACTGAAGAGTAAATTCGCACCCCTCGCGCTTGCGCTGGTCATGATCGGTTCGGCGGTTGCCGCCGGTGCGACGATGGCGAGCGCGGCCACCACCTACACGCGGAGCTACACGATAGTGAAGGAGTTCTACTCGCAGCCGCTGAAGCGCTGCGTCCGGGTCACCCTGTGGGGCAGCGTGACCTTCCAGACCAAGGTCCGAAACGAGTGGGCCGGTCGCATCACCGACTACGTGAACCGCAAAATCGAGAACCCGACCGTCCGGGCCTCCATACTGGACAAGTGCGGTGCCGGCGCCAAGCCCGCAACGGCAACCAAGGCCAGCGTCAACCAGCGGTGGTACGACCACAACTGTGCGGTCGAGCCGAGTATCTCGGCCGGATTCCCATGGGCGATCAGTGTTGGCGCGACGGCCAAATGTGGTTCCGTGAAGACCGCGAGCCGGACCAGTTCGTACGGCAAGGGCAAGACCTACACCCAGTACAACAGCGGCCGACCGGTATCCTGGAAGGACGGCAAGGCCGGCTCCGTGCCACAGAGCGTGACGGATTCGCGGGGAAAGGTGAGCACGTTCGCATTCTGCCTCGGGGCGACCGCCACCGTGAAAATCTACGTCGGCACGAAGGACGACAGTTGGGTGGCCAAGGATCTGAAAGCCTGCGTGAAGAAGTAGCCGCCGTCCGACATGTTCTCGATGTGGCCGATCACCGCTCAGTGGTCGGCCACATTCGTGCGTGATAGCCGGATCATCGAGGCCGACGGTTACGGCGAGGTCAGTCGATGGGTCAGGGCGGTGTGCCGGCGACCGGTCCCGGCGGTGCGGACCGCGATCGCGATCGCCTTGCGGGAGCCGGCGAGCACGACGAGTTTCCGGGCCCGGGTGACCGCGGTGTAGAGCAGGTTGCGCTGCAACATCGTGTACGAACTCATGGTCACCGGAATCACCACCGCCGGATACTCGCTGCCCTGCGACCGGTGCACGGTGATGGCGTACGCGTGTTGCAGCTCGTCCAGCTCGTCAAAGTCGTACGCCAGGTCCTCGTCCTCGTCGGTGCGGACGGTGAGCTGGCGGTCCTCGCCGCTGAGCGCGGTGATCACGCCGACCGTGCCGTTGAAGACCCCGGCCTTGCCCTTGTCGTAGTTGTTGCGGACCTGGATGACCTTGTCGCCGACCCGGAAGACCCTGGCCCCGTGCCGCCGCTCCGGCATCGACTCGCGGTGCGGGGCGAGCGCCTCCTGAAGGATCGTGTTGAGGTTCCCGGCGCCGGCCGGGCCCCGGTGCATCGGGGTGAGCACCTGGATGTCACGCGGGTGCATTCTGAACTTGCGCGGGATCCGGTGCGCGACGATGTCGACCACGAGCTTGGCGGTGTCCTCCGGCTCGTCCATCGGGAAGAGGAAGAAGTCGGGATACTCGCCGATCGCGGGCGGCTGTCCGGCGTTGATCCGGTGCGCGTTGACCACCACCCCGGACTCCTGCGCCTGGCGGAAGATCTTCGTCAGACGTACCCGGGGAATGGCCTCGGCGCCGAGGATGTCGCGCAGCACCTCGCCCGCACCGACCGACGGCAACTGGTCCACGTCGCCGACCAGCAGCAGGTGTGCGCCGGGCGCGACCGCCTTGACCAGCTTGTTGGCCAGGATCAGGTCGAGCATCGACGCCTCGTCCACCACTATCAGGTCGGCGTCGATCGGGTTGTCCCGGTCGTGGGTCGGCTCGCCGCCGGGACGCAGTTGCAGCAGCCGGTGCACGGTAGCGGCCGGGTGCCCGGTCAGCTCGGTCATCCGCTTCGCGGCCCGGCCGGTCGGCGCGGCCAGCACGATCTTCGCCTGCTTCGCCGCAGCCAGGGCGATGATGGATTTGACCGTGAAGGACTTGCCGCAGCCGGGTCCGCCGGTGAGGACGGCGACCTTCGCGGTGAGTGCGAGCCGCACCGCCCGTTCCTGCTCGTCGGCCAGGTCGGCCCCGGTCCGGGTACGCAACCAGGCGAGCGCCTTCGTCCAGTCCACCCCGCCGAAGGCCGGCATCCGGTCACTGCGATGGTTCAGCAGCCGGAGCAGGCTGTTGGCGAGCGCGGTCTCGGCCCGGTGGAACGGCACCAGGTACACCGCCGGAATCGTCGCGCCCTCGGTGCTGGGGTTCGGCACCTGTTCGCGTACGACGCCCTCGTCGGCGGCGAGGGTGTCCAGGCAGGTGCGGACCAGGTCGGCCGGGACCTGGAGGATCTCGGTGGCGTCGGCGACCAGGTTCGGTTCGGGCAGGTAGCAGTGCCCGCTGTCGGCCGCCTCGGAGAGGGTGTACTGGATGCCGGCCTGGACCCGTTGCGGGCTGTCGTGCGGAATGCCGACGGCCTGGGCGATGGTGTCGGCGGTCTTGAAGCCGATCCCCCACACGTCGGCGGCCAGCCGGTACGGCTCGTCGCGAACCACTGCGACGGACTTGTCGGCGTACTTCTTGTAGATCCGTACGGCCAGTGAGGTGGAAACTCCGACACCCTGGAGGAAGATCATCACTTCCTTGATCGCCTTCTGTTCCTCCCACGCGGCGCCGATCATCGCCGTACGCTTCTTGCCGAGCCCGTGCACCTCGACCAGCCGACCCGGCTCCTCCTCGATGATCCGCAGCGTGTCCGCCCCGAACAGCTCCACGATCCGGGCGGCCATCTTCGGCCCGATCCCCTTGATCAGCCCCGAGCCGAGATACCGCTCAATCCCCTGGATCGTCGCCGGCAGCACAGTCGTGTACGAGTGCACCTCGAACTGTCGCCCGTACTTCGGGTGCGAGCCCCACCGCCCGACCAGCCGCAGGCTCTCCCCCGGCTGCGCCCCGAGCAGCGCCCCGACCACGGTCAGCAGATCATTGCCGGAGCGGTCGGTGGCGACGCGAGCGATCGTGTACCCGGTCTCCTCATTGGCGTACGTGATCCGCTCCAGCACCGCGTCCAGCAGCACCGTGCCCGGCGGGCGACTCCCAGCGCCGGTCGAAGCGGGTGGTACGGCGGTTCCGGTCGCGGTCAGGCTCACCCGAACATCATGCATGCAGCCATCAGGCGATGTTGAGCTGGATGTTGCCGATGCGGGCAACGATGTCGAGGTGGCCACCGAGCCCGGTGACATAGGCGCGGAGGGTTTCGAGGTTGGTGGCGGTGCCGCTTTCGATCTGGCTGATATGGGCCTGGGAAAGGCCGGCGGTTTCAGCGAGTTGGGTCTGCGTGAGGCCGAGTTGTTTGCGGATCTCGGCAAGTTGGGCGCCGCTGATCGAGGCAAGCATTTCTTCTCGCATCTGGGTCCGGCGGCGGATGCGCTCCTCGCTGTCCCAGTCGGGGTCAGCCGCCCGCGCCTCGGCTTTGACATCGCGCCAATTCGATGCTCCGGTCATGTCTGCACCTCCTTGAGAACTGTCAGGTTCAGGACCTCGCCCGGATAGGAGTCGTGCAGCCGAGCTCGGGTGCGAAGAAGCCCCCGGCCAGCAGGTCGGGGGCTGCTCCGCGTCGGATGAGGGTCTAGTTCTGCTTTGCCTGATTGACGAAGCCACGCCACGCGGTCGGCTTGAAGGTCAGCGCGGGGCCGGACGGGTCATTGCTGTCGCGGACGGCCACGACGCCGGGCAGGTTGTCGGCCACCTCGACGCAGCCCCCGCCTCCCGTGTTGCTTCTGGTCGACTTCCTCCACTGAGCCCTACTGAGGTCGGTGCTGGCTCTCAATCTCCTTGATCAGGGCGAGCGACAATCCTTCGGGGAGGGCGGCGCTCCGCACGCCTTCCCACCTCGCCAGAAGCCTAGCCACATGCTCCTCGACGCCAACCGGCAATCCATCGATCTGATGGTCCAGGTAACCGACCCAGGCCCCGTCCGCCAACATCGCCAGCATGAGCGGACCGGACAGCCCGATGTGCAGACCGGCGCTCAACGGCACGACATGGATATGAACGTACGGCAGCTCAGCCATGCGCAGCAGGTGGGCGAGTTGCTCCCCCATGATTGCTTCGCGAAGGCGCAACGCGGACTCATCGATGACGCCGATGATCTGAGGGGGGCGCTCGCGGGTAAGGATCTCCTGCCGCCCCATCCGGGTGGCCAGCTGCTGCTCCACCTCGGATTCCGAGAGGGTGTCATCGAGGCGCAGCACCGCGCGGGCATAGTTCTCGGTCTGGAACAGGCCGGGGATCAGTATCGGCTCGAAGAATCGGAGCTGCCTCGCGTCGCGCTCGGCCTCCGGCCAGGGCTTGAGCCAGGTCGGCTCACCGTCCTCCTGCGCCGACCTCAGCAGAGACTCGAACAGTCCACCGCTATCCAGGAGGTCGTCGGTCCGCCTGGCGTACGGCATGTCGAGCAATCGGGTTCCGGTTTCCACGGCAGAAACAGTGGAGCCCGAGTAGTTCGCGCGCTTGCCGAATTCCTCCTGCGACATGTTGCGCAAGCCTCGCTGCCTACGAAGCTGATCACGAATGAAGAGAAGGGATCTTTGCGTTCCATTGCACCTCCAGATTCTCGACCATGATCGCCAGGCTCCGCCAGCAATTGGCAGGCAGAGTTACCGAGTCCTGGGCCATGACCTGCGCGAACGGTCTTCCACAATAGCGGGGTCGTGAGACAACTGTCATTAGGTAGAGGCGCTCGGATCCACATCCCTCGACTGTCGGGCGAGACTGCGCAAGGTCACTACCACACCCTGCCGGGGTTGCCCCCGCCGTCCTGTCCCGTCCGGGACAACTGGCCCGTCGGCTCCGGGAATCGCTCCGTCATGACCCGGACAGACCCGTACGGCTCAAACCTTCGATTAACCCCCGGCAGAGGTTTAGGTGGAATGAGTCAGCTCGGGAGGTCCTCCTCGGGTGGATCGACCCGGATCAGATCGCTCGTTTGTCGACTCTGACCAGACACCGTGAGGGAGCCACCCATGCCATCGGTACGACGGCAACTGCTTACCGCCAAGGTGACGCCACTCGCCTTGGCCACCGCCCTCATCGGCGCACTCATCGCCGGCACCGCCGTGCTCGCCTCGGCCGCCGAGTCGACCGCGCCACTGTCCAATCGGGTAATGACCTGGAACATCCACGTCGGGAAGGACGGCGGTCCGGCGGAGAAGGCAAAGGAAATCGCCAAGTACCGGCCACAGGTCCTCGGCATACAGGAAGCCTGCCGAGAGGATGTTAGGAAGACGGTCGAGATCCTCAAGAGCAAGTACAAACTCAGGTACCACATCGCCTACGGCACCGTGATGAATGACCGGGCCAACTGCGGATTCTGGGGCGGAAACGCCTTTGGGCAGGCGATCATCTCGGCAGCGCCGATTACGACGAAGGGCAACAAGCTCTACGCTCGCGGCGGCACCGAGCCGCGCGGTTACATGTGGGTGGAGACCACTGTCAACGGCAAGAAAACCCGGGTGTTCAACACCCATCTTTCCGAGCACGGCCAGAACGAGCTTCGGGCCGAGCAGGTCGGAACCCTGGTTGAGGTGGCGAGACAGTTCGCCAGATCCATAGTGCTCGGCGACTTCAACGCTCAGCCGCACTCGTCGGAAATGCGGTCCATGTGGGTGTACTACCGGGATGCCGACCCCAACTGTGGCTCCAAGGCAAACGCGAAGTGCAAGGCGACCGCAGACGCGGGTCCCCCTCGCAAAAAATTTGACTACGTCTTTCTACGGAAAAACATGGCTCTTCCGGGCGTGACTGTCGTGAATTCAAAGTACTCCGACCACGACATCGTCTACGCCGACCTGAGATAGGGCCGAGCCCCGGTGGTCGGAGCAACCAACCACCGGGGCTCGGTACGCCGCTGGCTCGTCAGATACGACCGGTTCCCGCACCGGCCGTCACCGTGGCGATCACCGACGTGGTCGGGTCGAGCGGGTACGCGTACGGCGGGGTGGTGAAGCTGCCGACCTGGGTGATGTTGTTGACGCCGCCGCCGAAGTCGTTGCCCCGTTCGACGGCGTACCCGTCCTGGACCGACAGGGTGGTCGTCTTGATCGGCGTACCGGTGTTGCGGAAGACGTTGTTCTCCACCAGCACCTGCGCGCTCATTCGGGAGTGCACCCCGTTGACCACGTTCGAGTAGTAGTTGTTGTAGACGTGCGCGGTGCCGAACCGGACGCTCGGGCCACGGGCGTCCAGGTTGGACCAGTGGTTGTGGTGGTAGGTGACCGTCAGGTGCCCGGTGTCCTCGGCGACGTTGTCGTCGTCGTGCCCGATCAGCGAGGTCTTCCAGTGGTCCCGGAGGATGTTCCAGGAGACCGTGATGAAGTCCGACGCGTGGGTGATGTCGATCAGGCCGTCGTAGTAGTCGATGTCGTGGGCCCGATCGCTCGACAATTCATTGTGGTCGATCCAGACATGATGACTGTTTTGCACGGTGATCGCATCTACCCCGACCGGGAACGAGATCTTCAGGTTGCGGATGATGATGTTCTGCTGGCCGGACATCTTCAGCCCGCCGCCGGTGAAGCCGGAGTTGGCGCCCACCCCGACGATGGTCTTGTTCGACCGGACGTACACCGCGTCGTTCAGCGTGATGATCCCGGAAACCTGGATGACCAGCGTGTCCCGGCTGCCGGCCTGGGTCTCGAACCCGGCCGCGTCGGTCACCGTCACGACCGCCCCGCCGGCCCCGCCGGTGGTGGTGGCCAGGCCACGCCCACTGACCGCGCCGTAACCGACCAGCCCGGCCGGCGTCTGCGGCGGCGGGTTCGTCGGCGGACCGGTTGTCGGCGGTGCGGTCGTACCCGTCGGCACGACCGTCGGGGTGGTCGTCGGCGGCGCGGTGCCGGCGCCGGTCACCGTCACGTCGTCGAAAGAACCATTGGCGTACGCGGCCAGCAGCCCGACCCGGCCGCTGGTCAGGGTGCTGTCGGTGGCGTTGACCAGGGCGGCACCGTTCAACAGGCCACGCAGACCGGTACCGGTGACCTCCAGCGCCAGGGTGTGCCACCCGCCCACGGTCACCGTGGCCGGGGCAGATGCCAGCACGGTCTGCGTACCGCCGGACCGTTCGCGCAGTTCCAGCCGCCCGGCGTTGGTGAGCACCAGCGCGTAGTAACTCGACGAGGTCTGCACCCGCGCGGCCAGCCCGATCGAACGGTCGGTGCCGTTGAACGCGGTCGGCTTGACCCGCGCCTGCACGGTGTAGTCCGTCCAGGTCGCGGTGCCGGCGGTGGCTCGGGCGTCACTGCTGGTGCTCGACTGGCGCAGCACCTGCGAGCCGTCGCCGGTCACCGACCAGCTTCCGCCCGACTTGGACCAGTTGTTGGAGTTTCCACCTTCGAAGTTGTCGGCGAACAGCGTGTCGGCGTACGCGAAACCGCCGCCGAGCGCGACGAACAGTGCGGTCGCGGTGCCGGCCGCGGCGGCGACCAACCCGCCCCGCCGGAGTCGGGATCGAGCTTTCACGAGGCCCTCCAGCCACGAAAGCCACAGGGGCCCCGCCGGATCGGATGACCGGAGGAGCCCCTGTGAACCGTTTGTCAGAGACCAAACCGTGTGTCAGAGGCCGATCCGGCCGGTGCCGGCGCCCGAGGTGACGATGGACTTCACGTTGCTGGCGGTGTCGAGCTGGTACGAGTACGGAATGCTGGCGACGCTGCCGCCGGTCTGCCCCGTGCCCGAGTTGACGAAGTGGTTGTTCCGGGCGACGAGGGTGCCGGGGCCCGAGTCGGCCTCGCCGAGGTGGTACGGGTCGGGCACGTTCTCGAAGTAGTTGCCCTCGACCAGCACGCCAGCGCCTTCGGTGGAGGCGACGCCGTACCCGCTGTTGTTGTTGTAGTAGTTGTTGTAGACGTGGACCGGGTTGGCGAACCGCACCCGGGGGTTGCGCTGGGTGCTGCCGTCGAACCAGTTGTGGTGGTAGCTGACGCGCAGGTGGCCGATGTCCTGACTGCCGTTGTCGTCACTGTGGCCGAGCAGCATGTTCTTGTCGTGGCCGTAGACCCGGTTCCAGGAGACGGTGACGAAGTCGGAGCCGCGCTTGATGTCGACGGCGCCGTCGTACCCGTCGGTGAAGCTGTTGTGGTCGATCCAGATGTTGGTGGCCGATTCCTGGACGTTGATGGCGTCGTCGTCCCAGCCGCGGAAGTTCAGGTTCCGGATGATGACGTTGCGGTCGGCGTTGATGTTGAAGCCGCAGCCGGAGATGGTGGCACCGGAGCCGACCCCGAGGATGGTCTTGTTCGACCGCACCCGGAGCATCCCGGAGCAGGAGATGGTGCCGGAGACCCGGATCACCGCCGCGCTGGTCGAGCCGAGCGCGGTGGTCAGTGCGCCCGCGTCGGAGACGGTGATCGGCGAGGCGTTGCCGCCGCCGGAGGTGCCGCCGTTCTGGGTGGCCCAGCCGACCAGCCCGGTCTGCGGCGGCAGGGTCGGGCCGGTGGTCGGCGGAGTGGTCGGCGGGTTCGTGGGCGGGTTCGTCGGTCCCGAGGTCGGCGGAGTGGTCGGCGTGGTGCCGCCGCCGCTGTCGACGCTGACGTCGTCGAAGACCGCGCTGGCGTACGTGGTGACCAGGGCGATCCGGCCGGCGCCCTGGGCGCTGTTGCTGCCGGAACCGATCTGGCTGCCGTTGACGAAACCGCGGATGGTGCTGCCGCTCGCCTCCAGGCGCAGGGTGTACCAGGTGCCGGCGGAGACCGACACCGCGGCCGAGCCGATCACCGTGACCGCCCCGCCGTTGACCGCCTGCAACTCGGCCCGGCCGTTGTTGACCAGTGCCAGCCGGTACATCTTGGTCGCGCTGTTGGACCGGGAGGCGATGGCGACGACCCGGTTCGCGCCGTTGAACGCCAACGGCTTGACCCGGGCCTGCACCTGGTAGTCGGTCCAGCTCGTCTGGCCGGCGAAGGCACGGGCGAGCTCGCTGGTGGTGTTGCCCTGCTGGTAGGCGGCGCTACCGTCGGTCACCACCGACCAGTCGCCGCCGGATTTCGACCAGCCGTCGGCGTTGCCGTCGTTGAAGTTGTCCGCGAACAGGGTCGCGGCCTGCGCGGCGGTGGTCAGGCCGACGGTGAGTGCCACCGCCACACCGGCCGCGCCGAGCGCGACCAACAGGCCGCGCCGGTGCAGGCTTTTTCTTGGTAGGTGCACGATTCCTCCGTTGCTGGTGGCGGGGCGACGGTCAGCGGCCACCGCCCCGCCGGTATGGGACGGGTCTGGTGGGTCAGGGGTTGATGCGGCCGGCGCCGGCGCCGGCGGTGACTATCGACTTGACGTTGGCCGCCGCGTCCGTGCTGTAGGCGTACGGGATGGCGACGACGTCGCCGGCGCTCTCGGGGGCACCGGAGTTGACGAAGAAGTTGTTGCGCTGGACCAGGTCGCCCGGGTCGGACTCGGCGTAGCCGACAGCGGTCGGCCGGGTCACGTTCTCGAAGTAGTTCCCCTCGACCAGCACGCCCGCGCCCATCGTGGACGCGACGCCGTAGTCGGCGCCGAAGTAGTAGTTGTTGAAAACGTGCACCGGGTCACCGAACCGGACCCGAGGGTGCCGTTCCTTACTGCCGTCGAACCAGTTGTGGTGGTACGTCACCCGCAGCTTGCCGATGTCGGCGGTGTGCCCGTCGTCGTGACCGAGCAGCATGCTCTTGGTGTGGTTGACCACCCGGTTCCAGGAGACGGTGACGAAGTCGGACTCCCGCTTCACGTCGACGGCGCCGTCGTAGCCGGCGTCGAAGGTGTTGTGGTCGATCCAGACGTTCCGCGAGCCCTGCACGTTGATCGCGTCGTCGTCCCAGCCCCGGAAGGTGAGGTTGCGGATGATGACATTGGTCGCGGAGCTGACGTTCAGCCCGTTGTCCAGGGTCGCGTTGGTGCCGACGCCGAGCACTGTCTTGTTCGACCGGACGTCGTTCATGGTGTCGGGCATGCTGAGCGAGCCCTGCACCCGGATGGTCAGCGGTGACGACGACTCCAGGGCGTCGGCGAGCGCCTGACCGGTGGTGACCGTGACGGTCGCGCCGCCGGCACCGCCGGTGGTGCCGCCGTTCTGCGCGGCCCAGCCGATCAGGCCGGTCTGCGGCGGGCCGGTCGGCGGGGGTGTGGTGGCCGGCGGGGTGGTCGCCGGGGGCGTGGTGGCCGGCGGGGTGGTGGCGGGCGGAGTGGTCGGGCCGCCGGGCAGCCCGACCTTGCCGACCCCGGCCTGCGCGGTCACCACGGCCTTCGTGTCACAAGCGGTGCCGATCGTGTACGGGTACGGCGGGTCAGTGACGCTGCCGCCGGTCTGTCCGGCGCCGGAGTTGACGAAGCAGTTGTTCCGGGCGACCAGCCGGCCGTCCCCGGACGAGGCTTCACCCAGGTGGTACGGGTCGTCGACGTTCTCGAAGTAGTTGCCCTCGACGATGACGCCGGAGTCCTCGGTGGCGGCGACGCCGTAGTTGCCGGTGTTCAGGTAGTAGTTGCTGTAGACGTGCACCTGGTCGCCGAAGCGGACCCTCGGGTTGCGCTGGTTGGTGTTGTCGAAGAAGTTGTGGTGGTAGCTGACCTTCAACCGGCCGACGTCCTGGGCGGCGTTGCCGTCGTCGTGGCCGAGCAGCATGTTCTTGTCGGTTCCGTCGGCGTGGTTGTACGAGATGGTGACGTACGACGAGCCGCGCTTGACGTCGACGCCGCCGTCGAAGCCGGTGGTCCAGGTGTTGTGGTCGATCCAGATGTGGTGCGAGAACATCTGGACGTTGATGCCGTCATCGGCCCAGTTCCGGAAGTTCAGGTTCCGCACGATGACGTTGTGTACGGCGTTCGCCGGCGGTGCGGTGATCGCGTTGTCGATCGGCAGGCCGATGTTGAGCCCGCCGCCGGTGAAGCCGGAGTTGGCGCCGAGGCCGACGATGGTCTTGTCGGAGCTGACCTCGTGCATCGGTCCGGGCAGCGCGATCAGGCCACTGACCTGGATGATCTTCGGTCCGACCGAGGCCGCCTCGGCGATGAACTGGGCGGCGGTGGTGACGGTGACGGTCGGGCCGCCCGCGCCGCCGGTGGTGCCGTTCTGGCCCCACGCGTCGACCGAGGCCCAGCCGTCGGCGACGTTGCTGCCCGGGTTTCCGGGCGGCGTCGGCGTCGGGGTGGTCGGGGTCGGGCCCGGCGTGGTCGGGGTCGGCGTGGGGTCGACCCCACCGGAGGAGACCAGCACGTTGTCGAAGTTGGCCGAGGCGTTGAAGGTGGCCACGCCGATCCGGCCGGTGGCGTACTGGCTGTCGGTGCCCTCGGCGAGCAGGGTGCCGTTGACGTAGCCCCGCAGCGAGCTGCCGTTGACGTCGAGCCGCACCGTGTACGTGGTGCCGACGCTCACCGACACGCTGCCGGTGTCCAGGGTGGTCGAGGAGCCGCCGGAGAGCCGCTTGAGTTCGACCGTGTTGTTGCTGCGCAGGGCCAGGTAGTAGTAGCTGGTGCTGCTCTGCACCCGGGCCAGCAGGGCGACGAACCGGTTGGAACCGTTGAACGCGGTCGGCTTGATGGTCGCCTGGACCGAGTAGTTGGTCCAGCTCGCCGTACCGGCGATCGAGCGGGCGTCGCTGCTGGTGCCGCTCTGCCGGTAGACGCGGGAGCCGTCGGTGGCGACCGACCAACTGCCGCCGGACGGGGTCCAGCCGGTGGAGTTGCCGTCCTCGAAGTCGTCGGAGAAGAGCGTCGCGGCGTAGGCGGTGGCGCCCATGCCGAGGGCGAGGGCGACCGCGGCGACCGCGGCGCCGATCGCGATCAGGAGACCGCGGCGATGTCTGCGCCGGGTTTCGGTGGTTTCCACTGAACCTCCTTGGTGGCTATCCGCCCAGGCGGGACGGATAGATCGATGAGTTTCGATCTTTGCGGGTAGGGTTCGCCCCCGTGGAAAGGACAGCCACCCGGCCCACTCGGATCGGTCGGCGCCACGCCGGGAGGGGTGCGGGAGAACCGGGCTGACTCGCCCGTACCCGCTCCCGGCGCGCACCGGAGGGGTCGGCCGACGGCCGACCCCCGACGGCCGTCAGAGGCCGATCTTGCCCGTGCCGGATCCGGCCATCACGACCGCCTTGATGCTGTTGGGATCGGTGACCGTGTAGCTGTAGTAGGTGCTCGGCTCCTGCACCGTGCCGCCGGAGTCACCCGGCTCACTCGTGCCGACGAGGACGTTGTTCCGGGCCACCAGCCGACCCCGGTCACCGGCGTAGCTGATCGACCAGGGCACCTCGACGTCCTCGAAGTAGTTGCCCTCCACGATGCAGCCGGAGTCCATCTGGCAGGCGACGCCAACATCGGTGTTGTAGACGAAGTAGTTGTTGAACACGTGCACCGGCTCACCGAACCGGACCCGCGGATTGCGCTGCGGCGTACGGTCGAACCAGTTGTTGTGGTACGTCACCTTCAGGTATCCGGTGTCCTGGGCCGCGTTGCTGTCGTCGTGACCGAGCAGCATGTTCTTGGTGTGGTGATGGGTGTGGTTCCAGGAGACAGTGACGTAGCTGGACCCCCGCTTGATGTCGATCAGGCCGTCGTAGCCGGTCGACAGGTCGTTGTGGTCGATCCAGACGTGGTGCGAGTGCTGCTGCACGTTGACCGCGTCGTCCACCGTGTTGCGGAAGTTCAGGTTCCGCACGATGACGTTGTGCACCGCGTTGGCCGGCGGAACGGTGACATCGCTCGACGGCAGGCCGATGTTCAGCCCACCACCGGTGATCCCGGAGCTGGCGCCGACGCCGACGATGGTCTTGTCGCTGGTCACGTCGTGCATCGGGCCGGGCAGCGCGATCATGCCGCTGACCCGGATGTTGAGCGGCCCGGACTGGGCGATCGCGGCGAGCAGCTCGGCCGGGGTGTCGACGGTCACGGTTGGGCCACCGGCCCCACCGGTGGTGCCGTTCTGCCCGAGCGCGTTAACCGAGGCGAAACCGATCGGCGGGGCGCCCGGATCCAGCGGCGGCTCGGTCGGCGGCAGCGTCGGGCCGGTGGTCGGCCCGGTCGTCGGCGGGGGCCCGGTGACCGTCGCCACCTCGACGTCGTCGAACGAGGCGCTGGCGTACGAGGTGGCCAGCCCGGCCCGGCCGGAGCTGAAGCCGGCGTCGGTGGCCTGGACCGCCAGGTTGCCGTTGACGTACCCGCGCAGTGAGCTGCCGACGGCGTCCAGCCGCAGGGTCGCCCAGCTGCCGACCGGCACCGACGCCGAGCCGGTGCCGAGCGCGACCGGGTCGCCGCCGGCCCGCTTGACCAGTTGCACCGCGCCGCCGCTGGTCACCACCAGGGCGTAGTAGCTGCTGCTGCTCTGCGCGCGGGCGACCACGCCGACGTGCCGGTTGGCACCGTTGTAGCCGGTCGGCCGCACCCGCGCCTGCACGCCGTAGTCGGTCCAGCTCGGCTGCCCGACCAGGGTGCGGGCGTCGCTGCTCTGACCGGTCTGGCGGTAGACGAGCGAGCCGTCGGTCACCACCGACCAGCTACCGCCGGACTTCGACCAGCCGTTGGAGTTGCCGTCCTCGAAGGTGTCCGACAGCAGCGTGTCGGCGAACGCGTACGGCATCCCGTAGGTCACCGCGGCGACGCTGAGGGCGCCGGCGGCGACCGTCGCGGCAAGCAGCCGCCAGGTCGGTCGTCCCCGGGTCCGGATCGATTTCACAGTGGGCCTCCTGTGGTGGTGGGACGGGGTTGGGTGTGACTGGACGGGGTTTGGTGTGTGGTGGAACGGGTGTGAGTGCGGTGGGAGGGGCCGACCGGGAGCGGCGGGCCCCTCCCGGCGGGTCAGACGGGGAGACGGTTGGCGCCGGCGAGGAGCTGGACCGCCAGCGGGACCAACGCGGTGGGCAGGGGCGGAGCGGCGCGCAGGGTGGGGGTCCAGCCGGCGTCCGCGCCCAGGTCCGGTTCGTGGGTGCTGTTGTACGCGTCGAGCAGGCTCGTCGGCCGGGGCCAGCCGCCATCGGTACGGACCCAGCTACCGCGCTCGGTGACCGCGGTGCCGCCCCAGTCGTAGAGCAGGTCCGCGGGCGCGATCCCGTCGGACAGCGCGAAGAAGTTGTTCTCCGCGTAGAGGGCCGCCTGGACGCCGACGCCGAGCGCGTACTGGAAGTCGGCACCGCTGGCGAGCTGGTAGTGGTTGTTGTAGAGGTCGACCTGGCCGAACCGCACCCGGGGCAGGCGCTGGAGGGTGCCGGCGAACAGGTTGTGGTGCAGGGTGACGTTCAGCCGGCCGACGTCCGGGCCGACCGTGTTCGACGAGCCGATCAGCATCACCTTGTCCCGGTCGGTGAACCGGTTGTAGGAGACGGTGACCCGGCTGGCGGTGTGGGTGATGTCCAGCGACCCGTCGTGCACCTGGTACGGCCGACCGAAGTAGACCGGCTGCGCCGAGTCCGGGTTGTCGCCGTCGGTGAAGGTGCTGTGGTCGACCCAGACGTTCTCGCTGCGGCGTACCGAGACCAGGTCGAACTGGGAGTTCCAGTTGCCGTTCTCGCCGTCGGTCGGCGCCCAGGCCGGGAAGCAGTCGCGGGCGTCGTCGAAGGTGAGGTTGCGGACGATCGAGTTGCTCGCACCGTCGAGCATCAGGGTCAGCCCGGTCAGTGTGGCCCCGTGCAGCCCGACGATGGTGGTGTTCGGCCCGACGTTGATCTGGGTCTGCCGGGTCTGGTTCGCCACCGACCGCACCCGGGCCGCCTCCAGCGGTCCGCTGGGCGCCACCCGCCCCCACACCGCCGGGTCGTACGCGGCCAGATAGGCGGGCAGGCTGTATTCCGGATCGGCCAGGTCGGTACAGTCCAACAGTGTCCCGTCGGCGGCTTCGAAACCGTCGACGGAACCCCGGACGTAGATTATCTTCGGGGTGGCGTTGGTTCGGTTGGTGGCATTGTCACCACCGAGCGCGGCCACCAGTTCGGTACGGCTGTCGACCACGTGGATCTGGTCCTCGGCGGCGGCCGAACCGCCGGTAGTACCAGGTCCGGCGGCGGCCCAGCCGTCATTCACCGGCAGTGCCTGCCGGCCCAGCAGACGGGCTCCCCAGGACAGTCGGTCATCCGATCCAGCTGCGGTTACGGCCGTTCCCGGCACTACCGCGAGCGAGATCCCCACCAGGACGGCGGTCAACCTGATCAGTCGCATCTGCACTCTCCGCGTCTGCCTGTCGATTCGCGGTTCCGTAACGCGTACGAAACCTGTTCACAAACAGACGGTAAGGATTCGCAGTCATAAGAGTCAATGCGCTGCGTGTGCAGATATGTTGCATAGAATGGAGGCAATATTAATTGCCCCGGCCGCCCGTCGGCCGAGAAGTGGGTATTCGGTCCGATTCTTACCGCACGACTGCCCCGGTGATTTGCAGTCCGTTTTCCGTACGTCGCTCAGCCATTGCCCGTCTCCTCGCCCAGCGCCACCCGGTACGGCTCGACCGCCCACGGCACGCCCAACTCCCGCAGCAGCGCACCGGACTCGGCGGCCCGCCGCAGCACCCCGTTCACCCCCCGGATCGACCACACCCGGTCCGGCCCCGCACCCGTACCGACCACGGTTTCCCCGCCGAGCAGGGTCGGCTCGGGGGCCGCGTGGATCGCCTCGATCAGGGCGGTGAAGCCCGCCGTCCGGTCCAGTGGCACGATCAGCGGCACCCCGTCCGGGTCGGCCCTGTGCTCCAGCAGGTTCGCCAGCAACCCCACCCGACCGGGGACCGCACGCGGCTCCGGGTCACCCGGTAGCAGCAGCCGGTCGGTCGGATACTCCAGCACCGCCCGACCCGCCGTACCGTGCACGATCACCTCGCCCGGGATGAACTCCTCCCCGGCCAGGGTCACCGCCGCCACCACCGGCAGCCCGCCACGCAGCGTCACCCGCAGGGAGGCGGTGTCGTCCACCTCGATCGGCCGGGTCCGGTACCGCTCCAGCTCGACCGCCACCGGCTCTGCCGCTCGTCCCCTCAATTCGGCGGCGGCTACCGCGAGGCACTGCATGAGGGCGTGCGCCAGCGGATTGACCAGCGCGCCGTCGAGCACCGGGCGCCCGTCGAGGCTGCGCCGACCGGCCCATCGGGAGCGGGCGTAGTAGGCGTCGGTGCGCTGCCAGGAGGCGACCGTGGCGATGCCGGTGACCGTACCGAGCCGGCCGTCGGCGACGGCGGCGAGCAGTTCCACCAGGGCCGCCGAGCCGAGCGCCTGGAAGCCGACCTGGACCGCCCGGCCCTCGGCCGCCCTCACCAGTGTCCGGTGCTCGGCCAGGTTCAGCACCGGTGGCTTCTCCAGCAGCAAATCGGCGCCGGACGCGAGCACGTCCAGGGCGATCGGCAGGTGTGTGTGCGGCGGCGTACAGACGACCACCACCTCCGGCCGGACGGCCCGGAGCATCTCGCGGTGGTCGGTGAAGACCGCCGCGGTCTCGGCGGCGCCCGCGTCCGGCAACGGCTCCACCGGCCGTACGTCGACCAGCGCGACCAGTCGCAGCCGGCCGGCGGCGCCCAGCTCGGCGATAACCTGTCGGTGCCAGTGGCCGTGGCCGCTGGCACCGATCAACGCCACCCGAGGCGGCCCGGATCCCGTCCCGTCTCGTCCATCCGCGACCCCGGGCCCCGTCCTGTCCTGTCCGTTCGCGATCCCGGTCACGTCGCACCCGCCAGGGTCGCCTCGACCCCGTACCGGTCCAGCGCGGTCAGCCACTCCAGCACCAACTCGCGAACCTCCTCGTCGGCGGCGAGTTCGGCCGGGAACACCTCGGTCAGCCCGAACAGCGCGTCGACCACCCCCGCCGGGCTGTCCCGGCCAGCAGCCAGTGCCGTCCGGATCCGGTCGGCGAGCGGGTCGTCCAACGGCAGCTGGCCGCCGTCGTCGGCGCGGCCCCGGACGAACCGCATCCAGGCGGCCACCACCAGCGCCGCGTACCTGGGCCGGTGTCCGGCGGCCCGCAGGTCGACCATGGTGTGCAGCACCCGCTGCGGCAGCTTCTGCGAACCGTCCATCGCCACCTGGATGGTCCGGTGCCGGATCACCGGGTTGGCGAACCGGTCCAGCACCTGGTCGCCGTACTCGACCACGGACACCCCGTCCGGCGGGCTGAAGCTGCGGGCCACGTCCTCGGCGATCATCCGGCGCAGCACCTCGCGCAGGCACGGGATCTCCAGCGCGTCGGCGATCGTCTCCCGCCCGGCGAGCGCACCCAGGTACGCGGCGGCCGAGTGCACCCCGTTGAGCGCCCGCAGTTTCAACCGCTCCCACGATCCGGCGTCGTCGGTCAGCACCGCGCCCGCCTGCTCCCAGGCGGGACGCCCACCGGGAAAGTTGTCCTCGATCACCCACTGCCGGTACGGCTCCGCCGCGACCGCGGCCAGGTCGGTGAAGCCCAGCGCGGTCTGCGCCGCGGCCAGCGTCTCCGGCGTGCTCGCCGGCACTATCCGGTCCACCATCGTTCCCGGATACGTCACGTTCGTACGCAGCCAGTCGGCGATCCGCTCCGCCCGCGCCCCGTTCGCCCCGTTGCGCCCACCCGCCGCCTCGGCCAGCACCGCCAGCGCCTGGCCGACCAGGCTGTGCAGCCGCTTACCGTTCGACGGCAGGTTGTCGCAGCTCACCAGGGCCAGTGGGCCGGCATCGGCGACGGCTCGGGCGAGCAGTCCACGGACCAGCAGGCCGGGCACCGTACGCGGGGCCCGGTCGGTGGTCAGGTCGGCGGTCACCTCGGCGTCCGGCCGCAACCTGCCGGTGGCCGGGTCGAGCTGGTACGCCTTCTCGGTCACCGTGAGGGTGACCACCCGGATCGCCGGGTCGGCCAGCAACGCCACGATCGCCGCCGGGTCGCTGGCCGCGTGCCGTACCCCGGCGAGCGCCCCGACCACCTTGGTCTCACTGCCGACACCGGAGAGCGTGGTGACGCTGAACAGACAGTCCTGCGCGGCGAGCTGGTCGAACACCTCGGTGCTGCGCGGCGCCACCCCGACGATGCCCCAGTCACCACCGGCCCGCGCCACCGCCTGCTCGGTGTAGACCGCCTGGTGGGCCCGGTGGAACGCGCCGAGCCCCAGGTGCACGATGCCGGCCGGTACGGTGCCGGGCCGGACCAGCGGGCGGGCCGATTCCGGCAGCCGGCGCAGGGCACCGAGCCCCAGCGGCGACGCCCCGATGGTCACCGCCATGCCGGGCCGTCCGGGAAGCTGAACTCGGCGATCGACTCGGGCTTGATCGTGGCGCTGTAACCGGGCAGTTCCGGCAGCAGGTACCGGCCCTCGCGGGTGCGTACCGGGTCGACGAAGTGCTCGTGCAGGTGGTCGACGTACTCGACCATGCGGCCGTCGAGCGAGGTGCCGACCCTCAGGTAGTCGAAGATCGCCAGGTGTTGGACGTACTCGCAGAGGCCGACGCCGCCGGCGTGCGGGCAGATCGGCACGCCGAACTTGGCCGCCATCAGGATCACCGACAGGACCTCGTTGACCCCGCCGATCCGACAGGCGTCGATCTGGCAGACCCGGATCGCCTCGGCCTGGAGCAGCTGTTTGAAGATGACCCGGTTCGCCGCTACCTCGCCGGTGGCCACCCGTACCGGGGCGACCGCGCGGGCGATCCGGGCATGCCCGAGTACGTCGTCCGCGTGCGTCGGCTCCTCGATCCAGTACGGCTCGACCTCGGCCAGCCGCTCCATGTTGGCGATCGCCTCGTCCACGTCCCAGACCTGGTTGGCGTCCATCATCAGCAGCGCGTCCGGGCCGATCTCGTCCCGGATGATCCGGGCCCGGCGTACGTCGTCCTCGATCGGCCCGCCGACCTTCATCTTCATCGCCCGCCACCCGTCGGCGTACGCCGCCCGGGTCAGCGCCCGCACCTTCTCGTCCGGATAACCGAGCCACCCGACCGAGGTCGTGTACGACGGGAAGCCGGTCTCCTCCAGCTCGGCCAGCCGCTCCTTCAGCCCGACGAGTCCGTTGTCGAGGATGGCGGTGGCCTCGGCCGGGGTGATGGCGTCGCTGATGTGGTGGAAGTCGACGCTGGCGACGAGCTCCTCGGTCGGCAGCTCGGCCAGCAGCCGCCACATCGGCTTGCCGGCGAGCTTGGCCCGCAGGTCCCAGACCGCGTTGACCAGCGCGCCGGTCGCCATGTGGATGACGCCCTTCTCCGGGCCGAGCCAGCGCAACTGCACGTCCGCGCTGAGCGAGCGCCAGAATCCGACCGGGTCCGCGAAGATCTCCTCCACCGTACGGCCGACCACATGGTGGGCCAGCGCCTCGATGGCACCGCAGGTCAGCTCGTTGCCCCGGCCGTTGGTGAAGGTGAAGCCGGCGCCGAAGACCCCGCTCGGGTCGTCGGTGCGCAGCTCGACGTAACTGGCCGAATAGTCGCCCCGGTTGATCGCGTCGGAGCCGTCGCCGGCCGCCGCGGTCGGGAACCGTACGTCGTGCACCTCGGCGGCGGTGATGGTCACCGTCATTGCAGCTTCTCCCCGATCTTGAAAACCCGCTTGGGCAGGTGGTACGCCAGGTCGACGATGGTCTCGGCGGCCTCGTCCAGCGGCAGCCGATCCTCGGCGACCAGCCGGGCCAGGAAGCCCGCGTCGATCCGGCGGGACACGTCGTGGCGTACCGGGATCGAGCAGAACGCGCGGGTGTCGTCGACGAATCCGGCGGTGTTGTAGAAGCCGGCGCTCTCGGTCACCGCCTCCCGGAACCGGCGCAACACCTCCGGCGAGTCCAGGAACCACCACGGCGCGCCGAGGTACAGCGCGGCATAACCGCCGGCCAGCGGGGCGAGTTCGCGGGTGAAGGTGTACTCGTCCAGGGTGTAGACGACCACCCGCAGCCGGGAATCGTTGCCGTACGCGTCGAGCAGCGGGGTGAGCGCGTGCAGGTACTCGGTGGCCTGCGGGATGTCGCCGCCGACGTCGCGCCCGTGCCGGTCGTACAGCCAGCGGTTGTGGTTGCGTACGGCGCCGGGGTGCAGCTGCATCACCAGCCCGTCCTCGATCGACATCGCGGCGAACTCGACCAGCATGTGCGCCCGGAACGCCTCGGCGTCCTCGGGTGTGGCGGTGCCGGCGCGACCGCGCTCGAACAGGGTGGCCGCCTCGGCGGCGCTCAGCCGCAGGGTCAGCGCGGTCGGGTGGCCGTGGTCGGTGGAGGTGGCACCGGCGGCGATGAACGCCTGTCGGCGTACCCGCAGGGCGTCGAGGTAGCCGGCGTAGGTGGCGGTGTCGGTGCCGGCGATCTCGCCGAGCCGTTCGACGTTCTCGGCCCACCCGTCGAACTCCATGTCGACCACGTTGTCCGGGCGGAACGTGGTGATCACCCGACCGCCGGGGCCGCCCCAGCCGTCGGCGGCCAGTTTGGCGTGTCGGCCCAGGTCGTCCAGGGGCGACTCGGTGGTGGCCAGGGTCTCGATGTTGAACCGCTCGAACAGCGCCCGGGGCCGGAACGCCGGCTCGACCAGCCTCGCCGCGATCTCGTCGTAGATCTCGTCGGCGGTCGCCGGCCCGAACGCCGTGGTCACCCCGAAGACCTGGCGGAAGGTCTGCTCCAGCCACAGCCGCGACGGGGTGCCCCGGTAGAGGTGCCAGTGCGCGGCGAACCGGCGCCAGATGGTCCGGCCGTCGGTTTCCACCGGTGCCCCGTCGACCGTGGGTACGCCCAGGTCGGCCGGGGGAACGCCCTGGCTGAGCAGCATCCGGGTCAGGTAGTGGTCGGGGACGATGATCAGCCGCGCCGGGTCGGGGAACGGTGCGTCCTCGGCCAGGATGGCCGGGTCGACGTGCCCGTGCGGGGAGATCAGCGGCTGGTCCTTCGCCAACGCGTACAGCTCCCGCGCGATCGCCCGTTGACCGGGCTCGGACGGAAGGAGCAGGTCGGCTCCTGGTAGTGGCGGCACGGAAGCTGGCTCCTCTTGGTCAGGCAATGGTGAGCAGGTCGGCAACGCGGACCGGCTGGCCGGTCTCGAAGGAGCGGTTCGCCGCCAGGCCGGTGAGCAGCGCGAGCGCGCCGTCGCGGGCGGTGGCACCGCGGTCCATCGGGTCGGGGTGCCCACCGAAGAGCACCCCGGTCATCCGTACGTCGGCACCGCCGTGACCGGTACGGGTGTAGCCGGACACCGGCACCTGCCGGGCCTGTTCCCAGAACGGCCGGACGGTCAGCTTCGCCCAGCCCTCCTCGATCGCGGCCTGTACGCCGTGCAGCGCCGCACCCTTGAGTTCACCGGCCGCGTACGGGCTGACGAAGTCGCTCTCCACGACCTCCAGTTCCAGCCGCCCCTTGCTCCCGTTGACCATCACCCGGTAGCCCTCCCAGGGCGCGTACGCGGTCAGGTGGTAGGTCATGGTCGCGCCGTTGGAGTACTTCGCCAGCACCGACATGTCGTCCTCGATGGTGACGCCGGGCGCGAAGACGTTCTGGTCGCGGTGGTAGCCGTCCTCGGCCTCGGCGTCCAGGTAGAGCGCCCGCAGCCGGGGGTGGCTGGCCAGGTGCAGGGCGAACGGGTCGCCGGCGGCGGCCGGGGAGCCGTGCGCCCGCTCGTAGTCGCGGGCGTAGCCGTGACGCCGCCCGGTCTCGCCGTAGAAGAAGAGCCGGCCGGAGGCGTAGACCTCCTCCGGCACCGCGTCGAGCCACCAGTTGACCAGGTCGAAGTGGTGACTGGCCTTGTGCACCATCAGGCCGCCGGAGTTGGCCTTCTCCCGGTGCCAGCGGCGGAAGTAGTCGGCGCCGTGTCGTACGTCGAGCAGCCACTCGAAGTGGACCGAGCCGATCTCGCCGATCTCACCGGCGGCGAGCACCTCGCGTACCTTCTCGTGCAACGGGTTGTAGCGGTAGTTGAAGGCCACCGAAACCTTTCGGCCGGTCTCCGCCACCGTGTCGAGTATCCGCTGGCAGCGGGGCACGTCGATGGTCATCGGCTTCTCGGTGATGACGTCCCGGCCGGAGCGCAGCGCGGCCACGATGTACTCGTCGTGCACCCGGTCGACGGTGGTCACCAGCACCACGTCGACCCGTTCCTTCTCCAGCATGGTCGTGTAGTCGACCGCCAGGTACGTCGGCACCGAGTCGAAGCCGAGTTCCTCCAGCCACTCGTTGTGTGCGTCCATCCTGGCCTGGTTGACGTCGGCGAACGCGACCAGCTCGGCGGTGGCGGGATGGTCGAGTACGAGCGCGCGGACGAACATCTCGGCCCGTGCGCCGGTGCCGACGACCGCGTACCGAAGTCGTTTTCCGGGTTCTGTGGACATCCCGCTCGCCTCCGTGTGACGGCAAAGGCCGAGTGCGGCCTCGGTGTGACTGCAAAGGTTTGCAGTCGAAGTAACCACGTGAGGACTCTCGCGGTCAACGATCGACGGGAAACCGGCGTATTTTCTCCGGGTTTACGAAGGTATGACGGCATCGAAGGCAGGCCGCCGCAACAAACCCGTAACCAGGACCCGTTGACACGTGAGCAACCGTTTGCATTAATTGGCGACACCCAATGTGATGACAAGCACAACCGTCGGCCAGCGCACACCGGCCGACGTGGAGACGAAGGGACTCGCGTGCCAGCCACCATCCGAGACGTCGCACGTGCTTCCGGCGTGCACATCTCCACCGTGTCCCGCACGTTCTCCGCCCCGCACCTGGTCAACCCGGAGACCCGGCTGCGGGTACTGGCCTGCGCCGAACACCTCGGGTACCGACCCAACCGCGCCGCCCGCGCGCTGATCACCGGCCGTACGCACAACATCGGCCTGATCGTCGCCGACATCGCGAACCCGTTCTTCCCACCACTGATCAAGGCGGCCGAGAGCCAGGCCCGGCACCGCGACTACCACATCTTCGTGGCCGACACGAACGAGGACCCGGCCGCCGAGGAGGACCTGGTCCACGCGCTGGCCAAACAGGTCGACGGCATCCTGCTGTGCAGCCCCCGCATGAGCAACAGCCTGATCGAGCAGCTCAGCCGCGAGGTGCCGCTGGTCGTCATCAACCGCCAGGTGACCGGACTACCGGCGGTGGTGATGGACGTCGGGCAGGGGGCCCGGCTGGCGATCGAGCACCTGACCGGGCTCGGGCACCACGAACTCGCCCTGCTCGGCGGTCCGCGCGGATCCTGGACCAGCCGCGAGATCCGCCGGGCGGCCACCGCCGCGGCCCGTTCCGCCGACGCGGCGCTGACCGTGCTCGGACCCAACCCGCCCACCGAGGGCGGTGGCATCGCCATGGCGGAACAGGTCCGCCGGGCGGGCGTCACCGCCGTCCTCGCCTACAACGACCTGATGGCGATCGGCCTGATCGAAGGGCTCGACTCGCTCGGCATCCGGGTGCCCCAGGAGGTCAGCGTCGTCGGCATCGACGACATCGCGCTGAGCCGACTGGTCCGGCCGAAATTGACGACGGTGGCCACGCCAACCGCGGCCGCCGGCCGGACGGCCGTCGACATGCTGCTCCAACACGACAGTGCTGCCGCCCACCGCAACCGGGGTGGGAACAGGACCGTGGCAGCAGACGACCGTCGTACCACCGCACAGGTAATGCTCCAGACCGAACTGGTCATCCGCGACTCGACGGGGCCCCGCCCACCGGCCAACGGCCGGACCAGCCCCGCGGCCACCACCACAACCGCTGACCCGGGCCCGCACAGCCCTGCGGACCCGGGCAACGCGGCCGCGGTCAACCCCGAAGCTGTCGCCTCCTAACGCCAAGGAGTGAGCGCACATGCACCCCGCAACACCCCCGATGGCGGACGAACGTGCCGCGCACGATCACCGTACCCCGACTTCCCGTCGCGGCCTGATCCACCGTCTGGTGGCGGCCGCCGTCGTCCTACCGCTCCTGCTCGGCGCCGCGGCCTGCGGCAGCGAGGAGGATTCGGGGCCCGCCGCCCCGGACACCCCGGTCGAGTTGTCGGTCTTCTGGTGGGGCGGTGAGGCGCGGGCCAAGCTCACCGCGGACGCCCTCGCCCTCTACACCAGCAAGCACCCCAACGTGACGTTCAAGACGACCTGGCAGGCCAACCAGGGCTACTTCGACAAGCTGGCCACCCTCACCGCCAGCGGTGATGCCCCGGACATCTTCCAGATCGACGACAACTTCCTCACCGAGTACGCGTCGCGCAACGTCACCCTGGACCTGACCAAGTACAAGGACGACAAGAAGCTCGACGTCACCAAGCTCCCGGAAAGCCTCTGGCAGTACGGCGTCGTCGACGGCAAGCTGGCCGGCATCGCCGGCGGTGAGAACACCCAGGGGCTGGTCTACAACAAGACCCTGTTGCAGAAGCACAACCTGCCCGAGCCGACCACCGGCATGAGCTGGGCGGACTTCATCACCTGGGCCGAGAACGTCTCGAAGACGACCAAGGTCCCCGGCACGATGGACCCGAGCGCCGACTACAAGGCGTTCTGGGTCTGGCTCCGCCAGCAGGGCAAGGACCTCTACAAGGGCAAGGAACTCGGCTTCACCGCCGATGACGTGACCAAGTGGTTCGACCTGTGGAAGGGCGCCCGTGAGCGCGGTGCCACCCCGACCGCCGACGTGATCCACGAGGGCAACGCCACCGACATCACCAAGCAGTTGGTGGTCACCGGCAAGGCCGCGACCTCGTTCGTCTGGGCGAACCAGCTGCCCGAGCTGAAGAAGGCCACCAAGGACGAGTTGGGCGTCGTCGCCTACCCCGGCGACCCGAGCGCACAGTGGGCCAGGGCCTCGCTCTACTACTCGGTGGCCCGCAGCAGCGAGCACAAGGACGCCGCGGTCGACGTACTGAACTTCCTGGTCAACGACCCGGAGGCGGGCAAGATCCTCGGCACCGACCGGGGGCTTCCGTCCAACCTGGACGTGCGCAAGTCGGTCAGCGAAGGGGTCACCGACCCGGCGATGAAGCTCTCCATCGCGGTGGAGACCGAGCTGGCCACCAAGTTCGGCAAGTCCCCGCAGGTGCCGCTCAAGGGGCACAGCAAGATCCGGGCCGAGCTGATCAAGGCAGCCGAGGAGGTCCAGTACGGCCGCCAGTCACCGTCCCAGTCGGCCGGCGCGTTCCTGGAAATCTGCAAGACCGCGATCGCCTGACGATCGGCCCAACATCTCGGAGAGGAGCCGGCTCGTGGCGCTGACCACGGCGCCCAGCTCGACTCCGCGCGCCACCGGCCCCGTCCGGACCCCCGCTGACCAGCGCGGGTCCGGACGGATCTGGCAACGCGAGGGTCTGGCCGGGTACGTTTTCCTGTCGCCGTGGCTGATCGGCCTGCTGGCCATCACGGCGGTCCCCATGCTTCTGTCGCTCTACCTGAGCTTCACCAACTACGACATCCTCACCCCCTGGTCCGAAATCGAGTGGGTGGGGCTGGCCAACTACGAACGGATGTTCACCAGCGACGCGTCGTACTGGCACGCCGTGCAGGTGACGCTCTCGTTCGCGCTGATCGCCGTACCGCTGAAGCTGGCCGCCGCCCTCGGCGTGGCGCTGCTGCTCAACCGCGCCTGGCGCGGCGTCGGGTTGTTCCGCGGCCTGTTCTATCTGCCGTCGCTGCTCGGCGGCAGCGTGGCGTTGGCCATCGTCTGGGTCAGCATGTTCAACCGGGACGGGGCGTTCAACTCGTTCCTCGGCCTCTTCGGCATCGAGGGCAAGCCCTGGGTGAACGACCCGGACTGGGCCCTGGAAACCCTGATGGTGCTGGCCATCTGGCAGTTCGGCGCACCAATGGTGATCTTCCTGGCCGGGCTGAAGCAGGTGCCGACCGAGCTGTACGAGGCCGCGTCGGTGGACGGGGCCGGCAAGGTCCGGCAGTTCCTCAGCGTCACCCTGCCGATGCTCTCACCGGTCATCTTCTTCAACCTGGTACTCGAAACGATCAACGGCTTCCAGGGCTTCACCTCGGCATTCGTGCTCAGCAACGGCACCGGCGGACCGGTCGACTCCACCCTGATGTACACCCTGAACCTCTACATCAAGGGCTTCGTCGATCTGGAGATGGGCTACGCCTCGGCGATGGCCTGGGTCTTCCTGCTCGCCATCGCGGTGATCACCGTCGTGCTGTTCAGCACCGGCAGGTTCTGGGTGCACTACTCCGACGGGGAGGACCGCTGATGGTTACCCAGACCGAGGCCCCGGCCCCGACGGCGGCGCTCGCGCCGACCTCGGCCCGGCGTCCCAGCGGCACCGGCCGGCACCTCGGCCGGCTGCTCATCCTGGTCGCGATCCTCGCGGTCGTGCTCTACCCGCTGTTCTGGATGATCGGTACGTCGGTCAAGTCGCCCGAGGAGATCGTCAACAACATCGGGCTGCTGCCCCGGGAGTTCACCCCCGGCAACTACTCCGACGGCTGGAGCAACTTCGACGTCAGCTTCGGCCGGTTCTTCCTCAACAGCGCGATGGTCAGCCTGCTCACCGTGCTCGGCAACGCGCTCTCCTGCCTGCTCGCCGCGTACGCCTTCGCCCGGCTCAGGTTCCGGCTGCGCGGCTTCTGGTTCGCCATCATGATCGGGACATTGCTCCTGCCCGGCCATGTGCTGATCGTGCCGCAGTACATCCTGTTCCGGACCTTCGACATGGTCGGCGGGCCGTGGCCGTACCTGCCGCTGGTCGTGCCGCAGTTCCTGGCCACCGAGGCGTTCTTCGTCTTCCTGATGGTCCAGTTCATCCGCGGCATCCCGCGCGAACTGGACGAGGCGGCGAAGATCGACGGAGCCAGCCCGTTCGGCATCTTCCGGTACGTCATCCTGCCGCTGAGCCGACCGGCCCTGGTCACCACGGCGATCTTCTCGTTCATCTGGACCTGGAACGACTTCTTCCGGCAACTGGTCTACCTCTCCGACCTGGAGGACTACACCGTGCCGGTGGCGCTCACCCTGTTCATCGACTCGACCAGCCAGAGCGCGGTCGGCCCGATGTTCGCCATGTCCGTACTCTCCCTGCTGCCGGTGTTCCTCTTCTTCGTGGCCTTCCAGCGCATGCTGGTGGAGGGCCTCAACACCAGCGGCCTGAAGGGGTGAATCGGATGGGTGAGGTGACTCGGGGCGGGGCGGGGTGGCCGGAGGAACCGGGCGGGTCGGTGGCCCGGCGTCCGGACTGGCGCGACACCCTGCGCAACGCCAGTGACCTCGCCCTGGTCGGCATCCTCACCACGGTGGCCGCGCTGGCGGTGCTGACCGCGGGTGCCGCGGTCGCCACCGCCAGCGCGGCCGTGCACCACTGGACCGAACAGGACGGCTGGCCGGGCACCCGGGCGGTGGTGCGCGGTTTCGTCCGTGGGCTGCTGCCCGGTGCCGTCGCCACGGCGATCTTCGGTGCGGTCGCCGCCCTGTTCACGGTGAACCTGCTCGCCCTCGGCCGGGGCGTGGTGCCCGGCGGCCCGGCCCTGATCGTGGTCACCGCCGTGCTGGCCGGGGCGGTGACCGGCTTCGCCGGGCTGACCGTGGTGCAACTCGGTCGGCTCGGCGGGCAGGGCTGGCGGGACGCCGTCCGGCAGGCGGGGCGGGTCGCCGTTGCCCGGCCGGTCGTACCGCTGGCGCTGGCCGGGGTGCTGGCGCTGGTGGCCGTACTCTGCGGGCTGATCCTGCCGCTGATCACACCGATCCTGGCCGGCTACACCCTGCTCGCCCTGCACGCCACCGCACGCCGGATAGCACGCGACGATCTTGCACTTGTGGTCGTGGACGAATCGGACTAAGTGCCCCGAATCAGGCGCCACAAGTGCAAGATCGTCGAGGGGGTCGGTGGGCAGGGCGTGGCGCAGGGTTGGAGGGGGTGGAGGGGGTGGCTAGTTTTCTACGAAGCTACGGAAGAGGAGCGCCGTTTCGCCTGGGCAGACGATTACCGAGGTGTTCCAGGAACAGGCTGACGGTCGTACGTCCCGCAGCTCGCCCAGCTCGAACGGCGCGGCCGAGCTGACCCGTACGCCGGCAACGCTGACGTCGTCCGTGCTGGTGGAGAGGTTGTCGGCGAAGAGCAGCAGGTTGCCGCCGTCGAGCCGTACCCCGACCCCCTCCTTGCTGAGCACCTGGGTCCCGTCGGGACGGTAGATGGTGCTGACCTCCGGCGATCCGCCCGCCACCAGCACGTGCTCGCCCACCGCGACCACCCTGTCGGCCTTGGGAGCTGGCTTGCGCCAGATGTCCTCCGTGGCCCCGTCGCCGTCCTTCGACCCGATCGACACCAGTTCGGTCTTCTCGATGTCGAAGTTCTCCCGGTCCAGCAGGCAGACCCGGTCCCCACCACAGGCCACCAACGTGTCCGGGTAGTGCTGCTCGGCGGCGGTGTGCAGGACCTTCGGCTCCCCCATCCGCTCCAGGTCGTATGCCATCACCCGGTAGCCGCTCTCCTTGGGCGTGACGTACAACCGGCCGTCGTGCGCCACCGCGAGATCGGTGTAGGTCGCCACACTCTCCTTCGACCTGAGCACCTCGCCGCTGTTCACGTCGATCACCCGTGCCGAACGGTCCGCGCCGATCTGTACGATCTTCGGCTTCGCCCCGCCGACGGGTGCCCGTCCACCCTCCGCGTCCGCCGCCTCGCCCAGGTCATCGGGCACGGTCACCGGATAGACCGAGGTCGTCGCGTTGCCGTACGTGTCCACCGGGCTCGGCTCGTCCCAGCGCGCCTTTCCGGTGCCCAGATCGAGCCCGACCAGCTGCTTCGCGACCCGGTCGACCAGCACCAGCGTCCGGTCGAAGTACAGCACCGAGTCGTCACCGCCGATGGTGCGCCGCCACATCTCGCCACCGTCGGCCGGGTCCAGCACCACCAACTCCCGCGAATCGGACCCGCTCGCCTCCTCGGTGCGCAGCACCAACCCGCGCGGCAGGGCGACGATGCCGTCCCACCCGTCCGCGACCACCTCCGTCGTCACCTGCCACTCCCGGCTGCCCGTACCGGCCTTCGCGGCGATCACCTCCAGCCGCTTGTCCTCCCGCTGGTAGGCGATGTACGCCCGGTTCCCGGTCAGCCCGGTCCAGCTGTAGTACGGCCGCTCCTCCCCCAGCGGGATCCCCACGCCGACGTCATGGAAGGGCTCGAACGCGATGTCCGAGTAACCGTCGCGGGTGAAGTAGAGCACCGCCGCGGTCACCACCCCCGCCAACGCGAGCACGGCGCCCGCACCGATCAGCACCGCCCGCCGCCCCCGCCAGCGACCCGCCCGACCAACACCCCCCGCGTACGCCGTTCCCGGCACCCCGGAACCCGGCACCCCGGACGCGGGGACCCCTGACACCGGAAGCGCCGACACGGGAACCCCCGACACCGGAACCCCCGACACCGGAAGCAGCGCTCCCGCCACCGTGGGATCCGAAGCCCCCGCCACCGCTCCGACCATGACGGGATCCGACGCTCCCGGCACCGGCCCCGAGGTGCCGACCCGCATCGTCAGCTCGGCGAGTGCGCCCTCCGCCACCGGTAGTTCCGGCTGCTCCAGCACAGTCGGCGCCACACCGAGCTCGGCGTGCAGCAGGCGGGCCACCAGTGGCACCCGGGACGACCCGCCGACCAGGAACAACCCGGCGAGCTGGTCCGGCCGTAATCCACAGTGGCCAATCACCGAGGCGGCCTCGAAGACGGCGCGCCGCAGCAGTGGGGTGGCCAGCCGTTCCAGCTCGTCCCGGGTCAGGTGCACCGCCTGCTCCACCCCGGGCACCGCGACCGGTGCGACCGTCGTACGAGAGAGCATCTCCTTCGCGCCGCGTACGTCGTCCCAGAACTGCCGCCGGTTGCGCCACCCGGTGCTGCTCTCCGGCGCCGCGAGCTGCCGCCACGCCTCCGGTTGCCCGGCACCGACCAGCCGACCGATCTGCTCCACCAGGGCCGCGTCCAGATCGAGCCCGCCCAGCTCGGACAGCCCGCCCGAGCCGACCACGACAAACCGGGCCCGTCCACCGTGGTCGATTCCCTCGTTGCGTACGACCGCGACGTCGAGGGTCCCGCCGCCGAAGTCGAAGACCCCGATCGCCGCACCCACCGGCACCGGACGCCGCAGAACCTCCGCGAAGTACCGGGCCGCCGCCACCGGCTCCGCCACCAGCACCGTACCGCCGCCATCGGCAGCCGTCCCGACGCCGGCCCCCGTCCCGCCGTCGACCGCCCGCACCGGCGGCCACCCGGCCCGCGCCACCGCCGTGGCCAGCGCACCCCGACGCCGGGCACCCCAACTCGCCGGGTACGTCAGCGCCGCCGGCGGCAGGAAGCCGACCGCCTCGACGGCGGCCTGCGCCACCGCCCGCAACAGTCCGGCCAGCAGATCCACCGTGGCCACCTCGGCGTCACCGAGCAGCACACCCGGCTCGTCGATCCGCCGTTTCGGGTTCGGGTCGTAACGTCCCGGATCCGCCTGAGCCAGCCGCTGCGCGTCCCGCCCCACGTGCAGCAGACCGGTCGCATCGAGGAAAACCCCCGACGGCATGACCGGCTGCCCGTCGAACAGCAGTGGCCGGGTCCGCCCGTCCGGCCAGCGCAACACCGCCACCGTGTTCGACGTACCAAGATCAACGCCGAGCGCGTAGCCGCCGTCCTGCGCTGCCATCTACCGACTCCTCCGGGGCCGAGGAAATTACCCGGCCCCGAATGCTACGGCCACCGCGCAGCCCCACCACCCGAGCCACCACAGGGGTTGGGCCCGCCGTGACCGGCGAGGGGATCAAGCCTGACGGCCCTCGCCGGTCACGGCGGGCCCAACCCCACCGCACGCGCGCATCGACCCAACCGCGCAGACCGAGCACGGCGGACCAACCCAAAGATCAGACGGCAGCCCGACGCCGAGCCACCTCAGCCAACGTCACCGCAGCCGCCACGCTGGCGTTCAACGACTCGACCTCGGACATCATCGGAATGCTCACCCGCAGATCACACGTGGCCCCGACCAGCCGCGACAGCCCACGCCCCTCCGAGCCGACCACCACCACCAGCGGTCCGACCGCGGCCTCCAGGTCGTACAGATCGGTTTCGCCGTCGGCGTCCAGCCCGACCACCATGAAGCCGGCCTCCTGGCACGCCTTCAGCGACCGGGTCAGGTTGACCACCTGGCTCACCGGCACCCGCGCCGCGGCGCCCGCGCTGGTCCGCCACGCGGTCGCGGTGATGCCCGCCGCCCGACGTTCCGGTACGAAGATCCCCTGGGCGCCGAACGCCGCCGCCGAGCGGATCACCGCGCCGAGGTTGCGCGGGTCGGTCACCCCGTCGAGCGCCACCAGCAGCGGCGCGGTCTGTTCCAGCGACGCGGTGAGCAGGTCGTCGAACGACTGGTACGCGAACGGCGGCACCTGGATGCCGACACCCTGGTGCAGCACCCCGCCGGTCATCCGGTCCAACTCGGCCCGGCTGATCTCCAGGATCGCGATGCCCCGGTCCGCGGCGATCCGGACCAGCTCGTTCACCCGGTCGTCGACCTCGATGCCCTGCGCGATGTAGAGCGCGGTCGCCGGCACGTTCGCCCGCAGCGCCTCGACCACCGGGTTCCGCCCGACCAGCAACTCCGGCGCGTCCTTGGCCGGGTTCGACTTGCGCCCCGGCGCGACCCGGGGTCCCCGGCTCGGCTGCTTCGGGCCACCCCGGCCACCCGCGCCCCGTGCGGCACCGGCACCCCGGCCCGTACCGGCGGCCCGACTGCCCCGGCCACTGCCGCCGCCACCGGCGCCCCAGGTGGTGTCCTTCGTGCCCGGCTGACCGATCTTCGGGGCGCGGCCCTCCTCGGCCGCCGCCCGGCGCTCCTTGTCCTGCTTCCAGGCGGTGCGCTCCGGCACCTGCTCGGTGCCGGAGTAGCCCTTGTGCCAGGGGCGTTCGTCGGCGGGCAGGGTCCGACCCCGGCCGGCGAGCGAGGCCCGGTTCTTGCCGCCGGATCCGGCGGGAGCGCCCTTCTTGGCGGTCACCCGCCGACCACGCCGCTGTGAGTTGCCGGCCATCAGTCCTGTTCTCCGATCGTCCAACGCGGTCCATGGGGGGTGTCCTCGACCACGACACCAGCGTGCCTGAGCTGGTCGCGCACCCCGTCGGCGGCGGTCCAGTCCTTTCGGGCGCGGGCCTGCGCGCGCTGTTCCAGCGCCAGCGCCACCAGCGCGTCGATGACGTTCCGCAGCTCGCCATCCTGCCCGTGATCGGCCCAGGCCGGATCGAGGGGGTCGACGCCGAGCAGGTCCAGCATCGTGCGGACCGAGACCAGCGTACTGCGGACGGCGTTGTCGTCGCCTTCGGCCAGCGCGTTGTTGCCCTCGCGGAGCACCTCGTGCAGCGCCGCCAGGGCGGCCGAGGTGTTCAGGTCGTCGTCCATGGCGGCGGCGAAGGCGGCCGGTACGGCACCCAACTCGGCCGGGCCGACCCGCTCCACCGCCCGCTGGACGAAGCCCTCCAGCCGCCGGTACGCCACCGCGGCCTCGCCGAGCGCCTCGTCGGAGTAGTCGATCCGGGACCGGTAGTGCGGCGACGCCAGGTAGTACCGCAACTCCACCGGGCGTACGCCGAGCGCGGTGACGTGCGCCAGGTCGAGCGCGTTCCCGAGCGACTTGCCCATCTTGGCCTCGCCGAGGTTGAGCAGGCCGTGGTGCACCCAGTACCGGGCGAACGGCAGCCCGGCCGAGCGGGACTGGGCGAGCTCGTTCTCGTGGTGCGGGAAGACCAGGTCGAGGCCGCCGCCGTGGATGTCGAACTCGGCACCGAGGTAACGGCGGCACATCGCCGAGCACTCGATGTGCCAGCCGGGCCGCCCCCGCCCCCACGGCGATGGCCAGGAGGCATCCTGCGGTTCTTCCGGTTTCACGCCCTTCCACAGGGCGAAGTCCCGGGGGTCCCGCTTGCCGCGTTCGAACTCGTCCG
This sequence comes from Micromonospora sp. NBC_01699, assembly GCF_036250065.1. Lineage (NCBI taxonomy): Bacteria > Bacillati > Actinomycetota > Actinomycetes > Micromonosporales > Micromonosporaceae > Micromonospora > Micromonospora sp. NBC_01699. The sequence goes on from NZ_CP109199.1 coordinate 7,656,409, forward strand.
TGCCGGCCTGCACCGATTCCAGCTGCTGGCCGGAGAGGAAACCGTAGTCGGGGTCCGACTTCACGTCGAAGTAGACGTCGCCCGAGTCGTCCCCGGCCGGGTACGCGTGCCCGCCGTCGATCAGCGCCTGGATCAGCTCGTGCATCTCCGGGATGTGCCCGGTCGCCCTCGGCTCGTACGTCGGCGGCGCGACGTTCAACGTCCGGTACGTATTCGCCAGGATGACCTCGTTGGCGTACGCGATCGACCAGAACGGGCGCTCCTGCTCCCGGCACTTGACCAGGAGCTTGTCGTCGATGTCGGTCAGGTTCCGGATGAAGGTCACGTCGAGACCGGCGTACGTCAGCCAGCGGCGCAGCACGTCGTAGTTGACCCCGGAGCGAAGGTGGCCGATGTGTGGCGGCCCCTGGAGGGTGAGACCACACAGATAGACCCCCACCTTGCCGGGTTGCCGCGGGACGAAGTCCCGCACCGATCGGGTGGCGGTGTCGTATAGGCGTAGCGTCACCGCACAAGGGTAACGGTCACCGGTTCCGGCCGTTGTACGCGCGCGGCCCTCGCCCGAAGCCCTCAGCCGGGGTCCGGCCGCCGGCCCGCCGTACGCTGCCTGTTGTGGAGCCGACGGGTCACACCGGTGAGACGGCGCAGACCCTGGACCGGGGCCTGCGGCTGCTGCACCTGGTCGCCGACGCACCGGGCGGGCTGACCGTGACCGAGGCGGCGACCCGGCTCGGGGTGGGTCGGGCGGTGGTCTACCGGCTGGTCGGCGCCCTCACCCAGCACGGCATGGTCCGGCGCGACGCCGCCGGTCGGCTGCGCCTCGGGGTCGGGGTGCTGCACCTGGCCCGGCGGGCCCAACCGCTGCTCGCCGACGCCGCCCTGCCGGCGCTGCGTCGGCTGGCCGAGCAGGCCGGTGCGACCGCCCACCTGACGGTGGTCGAGGGGACCGAGGCGGTAGCGGTCGCGGTGGTCGAGCCGAGCTGGACCTCGTTCCACGTCGCCTACCGGACCGGTTACCGGCATCCGTTGGACCGGGGCGCCGCCGGGCAGGCGATCATCGCCGGGCGCGCGGGGCAGGTCGAGCCGGTCGCCACCACCGGCGAGTTGCAACCCGGGGCGTACGGGGTGGCCGCGCCGGTGCTCGGCGTACCGGGGCTGGAGGCGAGCGTCGGGGTGGTGGCGCTCGCCCCGCTGGACGTACCCGCCGTCGGGGCGCAGGTACGCGCCGCCGCGGAGACGATCGGTCGGGCGCTGGCCTGACGGCTCAGGGGTGGGTCATCCCGAGCACGTCGAGGGCCTGGTCGAGTTCCTGCTCGGTGAGCTTGCCCGCGTCGACGTGCCCTCGGGCGAGCACCACCGCCTTGATCGTCGACTCGCTGGCCAGGGCCTCCTTGGCGATCGAGGCCGCCTCGTCGTACCCGAGGTAGCGGTTGAGCGGGGTGACCACGGAAGGCGAGCCCTCCGCGTACGCCAGGCAGACCTCCGCGTTCGCGACCAGGCCGGCCACGCAGCGGTCGGCCAGCAACCGGCTCACGGCGGCCAGCAGGCGGATCGACTCCAGCAGGTTGCGGCCCATCACCGGGAGCATCACGTTGAGTTCGAAGTCGCCCTGTGAGCCGGCGAAGGCGACGGTGGCGTCGTTGCCGATCACCTGGGCGCTGACCTGGCGAACCGCCTCGCAGACCACCGGGTTGACCTTGCCGGGCATGATCGACGAGCCGGGCTGGAGGTCGGGGATCTGCAACTCGCGCAGGCCGGCACGCGGGCCGGAGCCCATCCAACGGATGTCGTTGGCGATCTTGTAAAGGCCGACCGCTATCGTCCGGAGCTGGCCGGACGCCTCGACCAGCGCGTCCCGCGCGCCCTGCGCCTCGAAGTGGTTGCCCGCCTCGGTCACCGGTACGCCGGTCTGCTCGCGCAGCTTCGCGATCACCGCCGGGGCGAACCCGGCCGGGGTGTTGATCCCGGTGCCGACCGCCGTCCCGCCCAGCGGCAGCTCGGCCAGCCGGGGCAGCACCGACTCGATCCGGTCGGCGCCGTATCGGACCTGGGTGGCGTAGCCGGAGAACTCCTGGCCGAGGGTGACCGGGGTGGCGTCCATCAGGTGCGTACGGCCGGCCTTCACCACCGCCGCGAACTCCTCCACCTTGGAACGCAGGGTCAGTTCGAGGTGCCGCAGCGCCGGAACCAGGTCCTGGATCACCGACTGGGTGGCCGCCAGGTGGATCGACGACGGGAAGACGTCGTTGCTGGACTGGGAGGCGTTCACGTGGTCGTTCGGGTGCACGTCGCGGCCCAGCTCACGGGTGGCCAGGGTGGCGATGACCTCGTTGGCGTTCATGTTCGACGAGGTTCCGGAACCGGTCTGGAACACGTCCACCGGGAACTGGTCGTCGTAGCCGCCGTCGGCGACGTGCGCGGCCGCCGTCGCGATCGCCGCCGCGATGTCCGCGTCGACCACGCCCAGCTCCGCGTTCACCTGCGCCGCCGCGCCCTTGATCTGGGCCAGGGCGCGGATGTGCGCCGGCTCCAGCCCGCGCCCGGAGATGGGGAAGTTCTGCACCGCCCGCTGGGTCTGGGCCCGCCACAACGCCTCGGCGGGCACCTCGACCTCGCCCATGGTGTCCCGCTCGACCCGGTAGCCCGTCGTCACTGGTGTGCTCACGTGTTCCATCCTGCCGCGCGTCGCGCCGACGCGCAGATGATCCCGGTCACCCGCCGGCCACGAGCGCGACATCCCGCCGGCAGGCGGCCATTCCCTCCCGTGCCCGGGTCCGCCCGGCCGGGTACGCCAGCGTGGTCGCCGCCGCGAACGCCCGCTCGTACAGGGCGAGCGGGCTGACCCGGTCACCGGTGTCCCACACCGCTCGGGCCAACTCGATCTGGCAGTCGACCAGCACCCGCGTCACGCCGAACTCCTGGAGGATCCGCAGCGCGTCGTGCAGTACGCCGACCGCCTCCTCGTCCCGGCGCAGCCCGCGCAGGGTCAACCCGAGGCTGTGCAGGACCTCCCCCTCGGTCAGCCGGTCGGCGGTCGCGACAACCCGCCGCAACGCGGCGCTGAGCAGCCGGTACGCGGGGAGGTGCTGGCCGAGCCGGGCCCGGATGTGCCCGGTGTTGCACAGCGCCGTGGTCAGGTTCCGGTCGGTGCCGTACACCCGGGCCAGGAAGAGGCTGTGCCGGGCCAGCGGCAGCGCCTCGGTCAGCCGGCCCATCTGGAGGTAAAGGTCGCTCAGCCCCTGCGGCAGGCGGAGCAGGGACAGTTTCTCGCTGCCCCAACCCATCGCCGCCAGCCGGAGGTGTCGCTCCGCGTCCTCGAACTTTCCCATGTGGGTCAGCACGCCGCCCAGGTTCGTCCGGACCCGGGCGATCCCGAGCGGGTCCCCGTGCGCCTCGTGCACCGGCAACGCCGCTTCGAGCTCACGTTTCGCCGCCGCCCACTGACCCGCCCCGTAGTACCCGGAGGCGGCCTGGACGCGCAGCGACGCGACCAGGTTCGGCTCGTCCAGCCGCTGCGCCGCGACGATCGCCTGCTGGTGGGTGTCGATCAGGTCGTCGTGGTAGCCGCGCAGGAAGAGGTAGAACCAGAGGGCACGGGCGAGCACGCAGGCGTACGTGTCGTGCTGGTGGGCCACCGCGTACCCAACCGCGCGGACCACCGTCGTCCGTTCCGGTTCCAACCGGTCCAGTCCGGCGTCACCACCGGCGGGCAGCAGTTCCGGGCGCAGCGGGTTCGCGGGCTCGTGCCCGGTCAGCGGCACGGTCAACGGTTCCATCGGCCGGGTCACCCGGGCGACGAGGTGGAACAGGTGGTCCAGCAGCCCGGTCGTGGCCGTGTGCCGTACCTGCGGCGGGTCGCTCGCCACCAGGTTCGCCGCGTACTGGCGCATCAGGTCGTGGAACCGGAACCGGCCGGCCGCCGGCTCTTCGAGCAGGTGCCCGTCGACCAGGTCGTCGAGCAGGTCCCGGGCGGCCAGCAGGGTGCCGCCGGTGAGCGCGGCGGCGGCAGCCGCGTCGAACGACTCGCCCGGATGCAGGGCCAGCAGCCGGAGCATCCGCTGGGCCGGCGCCGGCAGTTGGGCGTACGACAGGGTGAAGGCGCCCGCGACCGTACGCTCCTCGGCCGCCAACTCGGTCAGCACCGCCCCGTCGTCGGCGAGCCGGTCGTGCAGGTCGGTGACCGTCCACCGGGGCCGGTGGGCCAGCCGGGCACCGGCCAACCGGATCGCCAGCGGCAGGTAGCCGCACCTGCGGACCACCTCGGCCGCGGCAGCCGGCTCGGCCCGTACCCGTTCCGGGCCGGCGATCCGGGCCAGCAGTTCCACCGCCTCGTCGGGGTCGAACACCGGCAACGGGTACGGCTGCACCCCGTCCAGCCCGACCAGCCGCCGGCGCGTGGTCACCAGCACCAGACAGCCGGCACCCGCCGGCAGCAGCGGACCCACCTGCTGTGCGCTGGCCGCGTTGTCCAGCACGATCACCGCCCGCCGGCCGGCGAGTTCGGTACGCCAGCGCCCGAGCCGCCCGTCGAAGTCCGCCGGGATCCGCTCGCCGCCGACGCCGAGCTGCCGCAGCAGGGTCACCAGGGCGGCGGCCGGGTCGACCGGGCTGCGTTCGCTGTGTCCGTGCAGGTCGAGGAAGAGGTGGGCGTCCGGGTAGCGGTCGGCCAGCGAGGTGGCCAGGTGTACGGCGAGCGCGGTCTTCCCACTCCCGGCCATCCCCTCGACCAGTACCACCACCGGCTTGGCCGGATCGGCGGTCCCGATCGCGTGCCGTACCCGGTGGAGCAGTTCCGCCCGACCGGTGAAGTCGGGTACGTCGCGCGGCAGGCACCGGGCCGGGGTCGCCTCGTCGTTGCCGGCCACCTGGTCGGGCAGTTCACCGGCGAGGATCCGGCGGTGCAGGTCACGCAGCTCGGCGCCCGGCTCGATGCCGAGCTCCTCGGCCAGCGCCCGCCGGGCGTCCCGGTAGACGGCGAGGGCGTCGGCCTGCCGACCGACCGCGCACAGGGCGCGCATCAGTTGGCTGCGCAGCCGCTCCCGCAGTGGGTGCCGGGCGATCAGGTCGGTCAGCTCACCGATCAGCTCACCGTCGCGGCCGAGCCGCAGTTCGACCTCCACCCACTCCTCGGTCACCACGGTGCGCTCCTCGTCCAGCGCGACCGCGGCCCGGCGTACGCCGGCACCGGAGATCCCGCCGAGCGCGGGCCCGCGCCAGAGCGCCAGCGCGGCCCGGAAGTGCTGCCCGGCGGCCGGCAGGTGACCGGCGGCGACCTCGGTCCGCGCGGCGTCGACCAGCCGGCTGAACGCCTGCGCGTCGGTCTCCACCGTGCCGGGCCGGAAGCCGTAGCCGACCGGGTCGGTGACGATGACGTCGTTGCCCGCTCCCGCCTGGGCGAACAGCCGGCGCAGCCGGGACACGCAGGTCTGCAACTGGGCCCGGGAGGTGGCCGGCGGGTCATCGCCCCAGACCGCGTCCACCAGGTCGTCCACCGGTACGGGTCGGCCGGCCCGCAGCAGCAGCATGCCGAGCACTATCCGGTCCCGACCCGCGGTGACCGTGACTCCACCGTCCACTTCCAGCGGACCCAGGATTCCGAAGCGCATTCCCCGCCCTCGTGCGACCAGCGATGATCAAAGCCTAGCCCGGACGGCAAGGCCGGTAGGCGGCCGGACGATAGCGGGCCGGGAGTGATTCGAGAGCGCCGCCGGGCACGATGCGCAGCGGGTTTCCGGCGTACGTCGGTCTGCCCTGATCGGGGGCGGTGCACCCGTCGCCATCGGCGGCGGGTGCACCGGGCGGTCGTACCGGTGTAGCGGGGTGCCTTCGCAGGTGGTGGCGCGGTCAGCGTTGACCGACAGGACCGGCTTGGTCCCTCGGCCACTACGCCTCAGCCAGTTCGGGGCTCAGGTGGCGTTGATGATGTTCAGGACACTCCGCGCCACGAAAACACGCCCATACCTGCGACCCGTGCGTTCCTCCAGAATGCCCAGCTGGACGAGACGCCTGATCGCCGTGTTCGCAGCCTGGTAGGAGACCCCGTACCTCTCGGCGGTGGGCGTGGCCGTGATCAGCGGATACCCGAGCAGGTCCTCAACGATCCGCACGGCAACACCGCGGACGTCGGCATCGAGCAACTGGGTCAGCGCCTCATCCCGCCAGTCGTGTAGAGCGTCGATTTTTTCCACGCCGCCAACCGCTTGCGCACGTACGGCCTCGCAGAAAAATCGGATCCAGGGTTCGAAGTCGCCGGTGGCACTGACAGCGAGCAGGTGGTCCTGGTACTGACGCCTCCTGGCTTCGAGCCAGGGAGAGAGGTTCAGCACCGGCACGCGCAGTTCCCCCCGGTAAGCCAGTTGCAGGACGCAGACCAGGCGCCCGAGTCGACCGTTACCGTCGTTGAAGGGGTGCAGGGTCTCGAACTGGTAGTGACCGAGCGCCATCTTGATCACCAAAGGGATCGTGTCCTCGGCCATGAGCCACGACGCCCAGGCGTCGATGCCGGCGCGTAGCTGGTCACCCGGAGGCGACGGCACGAACCGCGCGTCGTCCACTCGACCACCGCCAGCGCCGATAAAGACCTGGGTCGTTCGAATCCGGCCCGCGTCGTGCGTATCCCCGCGGGTCCCTCGCACAACCATTTTCTGTAGTTGTTCGAGCATGCCAACCGTGATGGGCTTGTCCTTGATCCACTCGAAAGCCAGCTCCGCGGCCTCGACGTAGTTGTGGACCTCCGCGACCGACGCGGTGAGCTGGTTGCGGTTGAGGAAGTCGGCCTCAAGTACGTCATCGAGCGCCGCGTAGGTGCCTTCGAGCGCCGAGGTACTGACAGCCTCCTGCCGGATCGCCGGACGCGCAAGGAGCCCAGGGTTGGGCAGCCGGAAAGCGGCCTGGTCAAGGCGAGCCACCGCGACCGCCGCGTCCATGGCCGCCAGGTAGGTCTCCTGCCCCAGGTCGAACCTGGTCGGGAGGGGATCGGGGATGAAGGCTGAGCAGTCGTAGTTCTCGCGGAAGCGCGCGTCCCACCCGGTGATCCGGACAAGGGACCCCGTAGGGGACGAACGAAACGCAGCATCGTCCATGATTTGAAGTAAACCACAAGAAACTTGAAAACCAGGTCCGACTTTTCAAGCGCGGACCAATACAAGCCAAGATTGCAAGTTTTCGGTCGACGACGTGCAATCCCGCCGATGAATTTGAACTACTCTACGTGACGCCAGTAGCCGGCAACCTCCCGCCGAACCGGCCACCACTGCTGCCGACGCCCCGCCCTGGCGCGCCCGGGCCGACCGGCCGCAGCCTTCGATGGCCGACCGGCTCGGGCAGCGCCGCCGTGGGGATGTCCTCAGCCGCCGAGTCTTCGAGAAGGTCAGCGCCGGCCGACGGTCAGCACCGGCTTGGTCACCTCGGCGAAGAAGTCGTTGCCCTTGTCGTCTACGACGACGAAGGCGGGGAAGTCCTCGACCTCGATCCGCCAGATCGCCTCCATGCCCAGCTCCGGGTACTCCAGCACCTCGACCCGCTTGATGCAGTCCTGGGCCAGCCGGGCGGCCGGGCCGCCGATCGAGCCGAGGTAGAAACCACCGTGTTCGTGGCAGGAGCGGGTGACCTGGCCGGACCGGTTGCCCTTGGCGAGCATCACCTGCGAGCCGCCGGCCGCCTGGAACTTCTCCACGTACGCGTCCATCCGGCCGGCGGTGGTCGGGCCGAACGAACCGGAGGCGTAACCCTCGGGGGTCTTCGCCGGCCCGGCGTAGTAGACCGCGTGGTCGCGCAGGTACTGCGGCATCGGCTCACCGGCGTCGAGCCGCTCGGCGATCTTCGCGTGTGCGATGTCGCGGGCCACCACCAGCGGGCCGGTGAGCGAGAGCCGGGTCTTGACCGGGTACTTCGACAGCTCGGCCCGGATGGAGTCCATCGGCCGGTTGAGGTCGATCCGGACCACCTCGGCACCGGCGTCGAGCTGGGTGTCGGTCACGTCGGGCAGGAAGCGCGCCGGGTCGGTCTCCAGCCGTTCCAGCCAGACGCCGGACGGCGTGATCTTGGCCACCGCCTGCCGGTCGGCCGAGCAGGACACCGCTATCGCGACCGGGCAGGAGGCGCCGTGCCGGGGCAGCCGGACCACCCGTACGTCGTGGCAGAAGTAGCGGCCGCCGAACTGGGCGCCGATGCCGAACTGGCGGGTCAGCTCCAGCACCTCGGCCTCCAGTTCGACGTCCCGGAAGCCGTGGGCCAGCATCGACCCCTCGGTCGGCAGCGCGTCGAGGTACTTCGCCGAGGCCAGCTTGGCGGTCTTCAGGGCGTACTCGCCGGAGGTGCCGCCGATCACGATCGCCAGGTGGTACGGCGGGCAGGCGGCGGTGCCGATCAGCCGCAGCTTCTCCTCCAGGAACTGCATCATCCTGGTCGGGTTCAGCAGCGCCTTGGTCTCCTGGTAGAGGTACGACTTGTTGGCCGAGCCACCGCCCTTGGCCATGAACAGGAACTTGTACGCGTCCGGGTGCCCGTCCGGGTCCTCGGCGTAGATCTCGACCTGGGCGGGCAGGTTGCTGCCGGTGTTGCGTTCGTCCCACATGGTGAGCGGGGCGAGCTGCGAGTAGCGCAGGTTCAGTCGGGTGTACGCCTGGTACACCCCGCGCGACAGCGCCTCGTGGTCGGCCCCGTCGGTGAGGACGTGCCGGCCGCGCTTGCCCATCACGATCGCGGTGCCGGTGTCCTGGCACATCGGCAGCACCCCGCCGGCCGCGATGTTCGCGTTGCGCAGCAGGTCGAGCGCGACGAACCGGTCGTTCGGCGAGGCGGCCGGGTCCTCGATGATGGCCCGGAGCTGGGCCAGGTGCGCGGGGCGCAGGTAGTGCGCGATGTCGTGCATCGCCTCGGCGGTCAGCGCGGTCAGCGCGGCGGGCTCCACGGTCAGGAAACGCCGGCCGCCCGGCCCGTGTACCACGTCGACGCCCTCGTCGGTGACCAGCCGGTATTCGGTCTGGTCGGCACCGACGGGGAGCAAGGGAGCGTAGGAGAACGCGGCTGCACTGCTCATGAGCGGAAAGCCTAGGCCAGCCGACCGGAACCGTCCTAGCCGCCGGGTCGGTCCCGGTTCTCCGCCGCGCGTGGCGTGGGCGCGGCCCGCTCAACCGTCCTTGCCGGGGCCGGCCGGGTGGCACTGTTCCATCTTCGGTCCGCCGCAGGTCGGCCCGGTGTCGCCGGGACCACCGCCCGGTCCGGCGGGCGCGCCGGGGGCGCCGGCTCCGGGACCGGGTACGCCGGCCGCCGTGCTGAATTGGACATAACCGATGTCTCGCCCGTCGCCGATGACCAGTCCGGCCGGGCCGACCGCGAGCACCTTGGCCGACGTGGCCAGGGTGAGCAGCTCACGTCCGCTGAGCGGGTCGAGGGCGATCACCCGGTTCGGTTTCTGGTCCACCAGCAGCGCGGCGGCGCGGGTCAGGGTGGCTCCGCCGTCGGGGCTCACCGGCCGGTTCCAGCGGGGTGCCGTACGGGCGAGTTCGCGGCCGATGACGGTCTGCCGGTCGGCCGAGCGGACCAGCGCGTACCGGTCGTCGACGGCGAGCAGTTTCTCGCCTTCGGCGCCGGACCAGAGCACCCGCCCGTCGTACCCGTCGAGGATCGTCTCGCGGCCGTCGGGGCCGACGCCGACCAGCACGCTCTGGCCGCCCTGCGGGTCCTCCCGCTGTACGCAGCCGCCGGCGTTGGCCGTACGCAGGTTGATCCCGGAGCGGCGCCAGACCTCCTGGCCGGTGAGCGGATCGCGGGCCAGCACGGTGAAGTAGCAGCTGCCGTCCTGCGCCCGAGCCTCGATCCGCAGCATCCGCCCGCCGACCACCACCAGCCGATCGGCCCGGCCGGGCTGTACGTCGCGCAGCACCCGGCCGGTGGCGGTGTCCACGATGTGCACCCGGCCGTCGACCGGGAAGCCGAGCAGCGACGGCATCGTCTCCGGGCCGCTCGCGTCGTCGGCCACGTGTTTGGTGGTCAGCCGCCGGGTGCCGAGCACCTCCGGGTTGTCGGCGAACAGTCCGGTGCCGACGCCGGGCAGGAACGCGGTCCAGACCGGTTTGGTGCCGCGCGGGTCCCACCGGGTGAGGGTGCACTCGCGGGGGTCGGAGCAGCGGACGTCGAGCAGCGCGTTGCGGTAGGTCCAGACTCCGCTGGCCCGGGTGTCGCGGCGGCGTACCGCGCCGGTTTCGGGGTCGATCAGCTCGTACCCCTTCTGGAGCAGTTTGCCGACGGCGACGACCGGGTCGGTCTCGCCGCCGGCGACCGCCGACCAGTCGGCCTTGCGTTCCCAGAGCTTGCCGCCGGTGGCCAGGCTGCGGGATTCCACGAAGGTACGTTGTTCGACCACGACGGTGCTGCCGGCGACCGTGACGCTCTGTGGCGTGCCGCCGACCCGCTGCTGCCAGATGACGTCCGGTTCGGAGAGTGGTTGGCTGCGGTTGATCCAGGACACCACGTTGGGGAAGGGGTTCCAGACCCCGGTTGCCGAGAGCACGATGACCGCGACCAGCATGAAGGCGAGGAACCACTTCGCGCTCCGCCCGGCGCTCCCCTTCGCCATCCGGCTACCGTAACGACCCGCCCGGGTCAAACGCGGGAGGGCTCGCCGCCGAGATCTTCCGGAGTTGCGCGTACGGCGCCGGCCGCGGCCGAGCGGACCAGCGGCAGCACCCGGTACGGGATCTGCTCGGCCAGCGCGATGATCGTCGAGGCGCGGGCGATTCCCTCGTACGACACGATCTGGTCGATGACCCGTTGCAGGTCGGCGTTGGACCGGGCGACGATCCGGCAGAGCATGTCGCCGGAGCCGGTGATGGTGTGCGCCTCCAGCACCTCGGGGATCTGCCGCAGGTGGGCCGCGACCGGGTCGTGGCCGTGCCGCTGGGTGATCTCCAGGGTGACGAAGGAGGTCACCCCGAAGCCGATCGCGGCCGGCGCCAGCTCCGGGCCGAAGCCTTGGATCACCCCTCGGGCCAGCAGTTTGTCCAGCCGGGCCTGGACCGTGCCGCGGGCCACCCGCAGTCTGCGGGAGCATTCGAGCACCCCGATCCGGGGTTCGGCGGCGAGCAGGTCGATCAGTCTGGCGTCCAACCGATCCAGCTGTACATCCTGTATAGCGGTCACGGTAGTTGACCATACCGAATGCGCAAGCTGACCAGCTAATAACCCGACAGTTGCCCACCCGGTGCCGGGACGAGATCCTCGCCACAGGACGGCTGCTCACCCGCGGGCGCCGGCACGGAGGGAGTCGCGACCATGACCCAGGCGATCGATCGACCCTCGCCCGACATCCAGGACGTCGACATCGACGTGCTGGTGGGCGCGGTCGACCACGACATCTCGGCCGACCCGTTCCCGGTCCGCGGCATCGACCACATCCAGTTCCTGGTCGGCAACGCGAAGCAGGCGGCGCACTACTACTCGACCGCCTTCGGCATGACCTGTGTCGCGTACCGGGGCCCGGAGCAGGGCTTCCGCGACCACGCCGAGTACGTGCTGACCAGCGGCTCGGCCCGGTTCGTGCTGACCGGCGCGGTGCACGCGAACGCCCCCGGCACCGAGCACGTGGCCAGGCACAGCGACGGCGTACGGGACATCGCGCTGGAGGTGCCGGACGTGGACGCGGCGTACGACCACGCGCTCGCCCAGGGCGCCACCGCGATCGTCGCCCCGTACGACGTGACCGACGGGCACGGCACGGTCCGGATGGCGAGCATCGCCACGTACGGCGACACCCGGCACACCCTGGTCGACCGGTCGAGGTACACCGGGCCGTTCCTGCCCGGCTTCGTAGCCCGCGCGCCGATCGTGAACCGGCAGCCGATGATCGACGCGGGGGTCCAGCCGAAGCGGTTCTTCCAGGCCGTCGACCACGTGGTGGGCAACGTCGAGCTGGGCCGGATGGACGACTGGGTGGAGTTCTACCGGCGGGTGATGGGTTTCACCAACATGGCCGAGTTCGTCGGCGACGACATCGCGACCGACTACTCGGCGCTGATGTCGAAGGTGGTGGCGAGCGGCACCCGCAAGGTCAAGTTCCCGCTGAACGAGCCGGCGGTGGCCCGGCGCAAGTCGCAGATCGACGAGTACCTGGAGTTCTACGGCGGCCCCGGCCCGCAGCACATAGCCGTCGCCACGAACGACATCCTGGCCAGCGTGGACGCGATGCGGGCGGCCGGGGTGGAGTTCCTGGACACCCCGGACTCGTACTACGACGACCCGGAACTACGGGACCGGATCGGCAACGTACGGGCCCCGATCGAGGAGCTGAAGGCCCGCAAGATCCTGGTCGACCGGGACGAGGACGGCTACCTGTTGCAGATCTTCACCAAGCCGGTGCAGGACCGGCCGACGGTCTTCTTCGAGCTGATCGAACGGCACGGCTCGCTCGGCTTCGGCAAGGGCAACTTCAAGGCGTTGTTCCAGGCGATCGAGCGGGAGCAGGAAGCACGCGGGAACCTGTAACACTGTCCGCGTGACCGCCCCGCCCCCACCCTCGTCGCCGCCGCCCGGCGGGACCCCGGCCCCCAACCCCCAGGGCCAGGTTCCGCCGGGCGGCCACATCCCGGCGCAGGCCGGGCCGCCGCCCGGCAACCCACCCCTCTGGTACGCCTCGCCGCCCCCGCGTCCGGTCCCCGGCCCGCCGGCGTACCACCGGCCCGGCTTCCCGACCCCGCCCCCGGTGAGCCCGGCCGGTCAGCCGCTGGCCGAGTTCTCCGACCGCTTCCTCGCCGGGCTGGTGGACTACGGGATCTACTTCCTGACCAGCCTGGTCCTCACCGTGCCTGTGATGATCTTCTACGTGACCCGGACCCTGCCGGCGATGTTCGAGACCGCCCCGGACGGCGCGACCCTCGAACCGGACTTCGTCGCCGCGCTGGTGCCCCTGTTCCTGCTCCAGTTCGCCCTGGTAGTGGTCCTGCTCACGCTGGTGTACGTCTATCACGTCGAGATGATGTTCCGGTCCGGGCAGACCCTCGGGAAGCGGATCATGAAGATCCGGGTGGTGCCGCTCGACCCGCAGGCGACCCTCACCCGGGCAGCGGCGGCCAAGCGTTACCTGGTCCAGTTCGTCGCGGCCACATTCCTACCCGGCCTGAGCTACCTCGACGGATTGTGGCAACTGTGGGACAAGCCGTACCAACAGTGCCTCCACGACAAGGCCGCCCGTACCGTTGTGGTTAAGGTTCCCAGGGTGAACGAACTGAGGTTGGCGCCATGACGGTGCAACCGGGCTGGTACACCGACCCCGCCGAGCCGAGCACCCAGCGCTACTGGGACGGCGGCGGGTGGATCGGTGCGCCACTGCCCGCCGACGCCACCCCGCCGCCGGGCCCACCGCCCGCCGAGCCGGAACCGGCGGCCGGCACGCCGACAGCGAGCGGAACCGGCACACCGGGCGGAGGCGGTACGACCACCACCGCCGCCCCGACAGCTGGTCCGACCAGCGGCCTGCCGGGCGTACCCGGATCGCCGGTCCAGCCCGGCTCACCCGGCGCACCGCCGGCCAACGGCGTACCACCGTGGCCCGGCGCGGCCGGTCCCGCCTGGCCGGGCCAGCAGCCCGCCGGCCCGTACCCGCAGCAGCCCGGCGGCCCGAACCCGCCACACCAGGGCGGCCCGGTGCCGCCGGCCTGGGGCCACTCGTTCTTCCCACTCCCCCCGCAGGAACCACGGCCGCACGGCAAGCCGCTGGCGTCGCTCGGTGCCCGGATCGGCGCCCGGCTGATCGACATCGGTGTGGTGCTGCTACTCAACGTGGTGGTCAACGGGCTGTTCGTCTGGAAGTACGTCCAGGAGATCGGCCCGGTCTACCGGGAGATCTGGCGCCGGTCGCTGGCCGGCGACCGCTCCACCGAGGGTCTGCCCGCGGTCAGCGCGCAGGCCGACTGGCTGCTCCTGGTCATCCTGGTGATCGCCGTCGCGCTCTGGTTCGCCTACGAGGTGCCGTCGGTGGCGAACACCGGGCAGACCCTCGGCAAGCGCCTGCTCCGACTCAAGGTCGTTTCGCTCGGCAACGACGAACAGCTCAGCTTCGGTCGCTCCGCCCGCCGGTGGAACACGCTCGGCCTGCCGACCTTCTTCTGGTACTGCTGCGGTCTCGGTTTCCTGTTGCAGATCATCGACTGCGCGTTCGCGCTCTTCGACCGACCGCTGCGGCAGGCCCTGCACGACAAGCGCGCACAGACCGTCGTCGTACGGCTCGACCGGTCGGTCGACAACCCGTCCCCGCCGCCCTCGGCAGACCGTACCGACACCCCAGGAGGTCCCACGTCATGACCGGCCGCGACCGTAGCCAGCCGTACCGGCTGACCCGCCCCGACCTGGCCGCGCTGCCGAACTACGTGCCCGGCCGCAGCCCCGCCGACCTGGCCCGCGACCTCGGCCTGGCCGAGGCGATCAAGCTGGCCAGCAACGAGGTGCCGTTCGGGCCACTGCCGGGCGTGGTGGAGGCGATCGCCGAGGCCGCCGCCGGGACACACCGCTACCCCGACATGGCGGTGGTGGCCCTGCGCGAGGCACTCGCCGAGCGGTACGGCGTCACCGCCGACCGGGTCGCGACCGGCTGCGGTTCGGTGGCGCTCGCCGAGCACCTGGTTCGGGTCACCAGCCTCCCCGGCGACGAGGTGCTCTACTCGTGGCGGTCCTTCGAGGCGTACCCGATCGTCACCGCGACCAGCGGCGCGACCAGCGTACGGGTGCCGAACACCGAGGGGCACGGGCACGACCTGCCGGCGATGCTCGCCGCGATCACCGACCGGACCCGGCTGATCCTGGTCTGCAACCCGAACAACCCGACCGGCACCAGCCTGCGCCGGGCCGAGCTGGACCGGTTCATGGACTCGGTGCCGGACGACGTGCTGGTGGTGTTCGACGAGGCGTACCGGGAGTTCGTCACCGACCCGGACGTGCCGGACGCGCTGCTCGCCTACGGCGACCGGCCGAACGTGGTGGTCCTGCGGACGCTGTCCAAGGCGTGGGGGCTGGCCGGTCTGCGGATCGGCTTCCTGATCGCGCACCCGGAGGTGGCCGCCACCGTACGCAAGGTGGTCACCGCGTTCTCCAGCAACTCGCTCGCCCAGGCCGGCGCGCTCGCCGCGCTCACCCAGGCCGAGGAGGTACGCCGCCGCTGCGCGCTGGTGGTGGCCGAGCGGGACCGGGTGACCGAGGCGCTGCGCAAGCTGCTGCCGGAGGTGCCGGAAAGCCAGGCGAACTTCGTCTGGCTGCCGCTGCCGGGCGTGCCGGGGCAGGGTGACCGGGCGGCGGAGTTCGCCCGTACCTGCGAGGCGCGGGGCGTGATCGTCCGGCCGTTCGCCGGTGAGGGCGTACGGGTCACCATCGGCACCCCGGCGGAGAACGACGCCTTCCTTGCCGTCGCCGAGACGGCACTCTAGACACTTCGGGGCGGGACGCCACCGAATGCGTCCCGCCCCCGACAGTCCGTTCGTCCGGTCCGGGTCGCCTCAGTCCACCCGGTGGGCGGCGGCGGCGGGTTCTCGGTGTCGTCGGGACCGGCTCAGCACCAGCACCAGACCGAGCAGGACCACCAGGCCGACGCCGAGCGCGCCGGCCAGCAGCACCGTCACGCTCTGCATCGGGGAGCTGGTCCGCTTGGCACCGCCGGGCGGCGGGAAGGTGATCTGCGCGACGGCCGAGTGCCGTACGAGACCGCTGCTCAGTTCCGCCTCCGCCCGCCACGGCCCGTTCGGCAGTTCTCGCGGCAGCGCGACCTGTACGGATCCGCTGTCGCCGGGGGCGAGGGTGGTGCCGTCGACCACGTCGAACGGACCCGCCCTGACCCCGCCGGGCCCATCGGCGAGCGAGACCTTCCCGGTCATGTCCAGGGCTCGGCCACCGGTGTTGCGTACTCCGATGGTGAGCGATGCCTGCCCGTTCGGGGCCCGTCCGGCGGTGAACTCCCCGATGTCGAAGGAGGACGCCGGTTCGCCACCGGCCCCGATGTCCAGGTAGAGCCGGATGCCGACCCGGTGCACCTTGGTGACGTTGGCACCGGCTACCGGGGCGGAGGTGGCCGAGGCCCAGATGACCGCGTACCGCTCGCCGGCCGACGCCTTCGCCGGCACCCTGACCACGGCGCTGACCTCGGCGGACTCACCGGCGTCGAGGTCGATTTCGTCCTCGCTCAGGGTGACCCAGGAGGTCAGCTCGTTGGCCGTCCGCCCCTCGGCGAACCGGAACTGTTCCCGGTCGACGGTCGCCGCCCCGGCGTAGAGCTGGAGGCGTTGCCTGCGATCGGACCGGTTGGCGATCTTCACCTGGCGCTCGACGTCGGTGCCCGGCGCCAGGTGGTCGATGATGTACGTGTGGGCCCGGGGGTCGAGCCGGCGGTCGGCCGGTGCCTCCAGCAGCTGGATCCCGATGGTGCCCTCCGCGTCGCCCGGATCCGCCACGGCCGGCGAGGCCAGGGCTCCGACGCAGAGCAGTGTCAGCGTCGTCGCCCCGACCCGCCGGGCGCCCCGGTCAGGCCACCGAATGTGTCACCGTCCCGGTGTAGAGACCCACCTCCGCGGCGAGCGGCACGTGCACGATGAGGGTTGGCGACCAGGCCACGCTGTTCACGCCGGTGCCACCACTGTGGGTGAACGCGGTGAGCGGCACGACCGTGTCGAGCGGTTGGGCGTTGGCTGCGGTGAGCTGTCCGGGTACGAAGCTTCCGGTGCCGACCTGCTCGGCGCCCGGTCCGGACCAGTAGTCGACCTGGCTGGCCAGGACCCGCTCGGTCGGGGACCCGCCGCCGGTCTCGAAGTGGGTTGAGGTGACCGTGGCGACCCAGGAGGCGTTGCCGGATCCGCGCTCGTCGACCACGCGTACGGTGCCGATCGAGCCGGCGATGTCGTCGCCGGGCAGGCCGCTGCCGAGATGTGCGGTCTCCGGTGCGGTGATGTCCAGGCCGGCGCCGACGACGTTGAAGGTGACCACGGTGCTGTCCGTGGGGGCCGCGAGGGCCGGCAGCGTGGTCAGCGCCAGGCCCGCGGAGGCAACGGCGACGATCGCCCAGGTACGTACGCGACGCATGAAGCGTTCTCACTTTCGGGAAGGTTCACCGGCGACCGGTGGCAGCCGATATCCGACCGCGTATCGGACGATACTTGCGCTTCTGTCCGGATAAGAGCAGAATGCGGCAACTATCACCTGTTGGAAGCCCTCCGGCCCCACTGCCGGGAAACCGCCCGGCCGGGCGCCTCGGTGGTGCTCCTGCCTTCCCGGGTGTTCCGGGCCGGGAACTCAGGTGGCGGCGAGGATGACCGGCTGCCCAGCGGCGTAGAACTGCGCGTCGGCGGCGTCCGATGGCGCCGCCCGCGCCACCCGCTCGATCGCGACGAACCCGTCCGAGGCGTACGCGAAACCGGGTCGCCAGGGCACCACCTCGTCGCCCGCGACCAGCGGGAAACTCGACCTCTGCGCCCCGGTCGTCGCGTCGAGGGTGATCAGCTCGTGTGCGTCGGTGAGCAGGTGCACCCGCCCCGGCTGTACGGCCACTATCCGCGCCGGCACCGGCCCGGTCCGCCGCCACAACTCCGCCCCGGACCGCACCGAACGCGCCACCAGCTCGTTGCCGCTCGGCGTCAGCGCCACGTCGCCGTCGAGCACCACCTCGGCCGCGTCGAGCACCGGAATCGGCGCCGGCTCGCCCCGGTCCACCAGCCAACCACGGCTGTTGCCGCCGCTGGTCGTACGCATCGCCGGGCAGTTCGAGGCGCCGTTGCCGCAGCCGATGGGCACCAGACCCAGCTCGGGTCCGGCGTCCTCCGGCCGCCACCGGTTGACCAGCCGGCCGGTCTCCACGTCGTGGAACTCCGCCACCTGCGGAGATGCGCAGGCGTCGACGGTGACGAGCTGGCCGGCGGTGGTGGTGAGCGCACCGGCCCGGCAGGAGCCGTCGATGTCGACCCGCCACAGCTCGCGCCCGTCGGTCAGGTCGAGGCCGCGCAGTCCCGACCCGCCGATCAGCACCAGTACGGTCCGCCCGCCGCGTCCGGTGGCCGGGATCAGTCCGGCGGGGGTGTAGTTCGTGCTGGCCCCGGTGCGCCGCCCGTCGTACCCGTGTCCCGGGGGTGGGCCGTCGGCCCGCCACCTGATCCGGCCGGTACGCGCGTCCAGCGCGACCAGGTCGCCGTCCGACCACCGGCTGACCACGGTGGTTCCGCCGGCCACGACGCCGATCAGCTCGGCCGGCCAGCGTCGGAACGACCAGTACGGGGTACGCCGGGTCCGGGCGTCCACCGGCGCGTCGGCGCGGACCTGGCGGGTGGTGGCGTAGATCCGCAGCCGACGGTCGACGATCAGCGGGGCGGAGGCGAGGGTGCCGACCACCCCGGTCGCCGCGCTCACCGGAGCCGGATAGTCCGCGCGGGCGGGGGTGAGCACCTCGGCCGGAGCGAGCACCCGGTACGTGATCACCGCGACCGCCGCCACGACCAGCACGGCCGCGATCACGACCACTGCCGGCCGGCGTCGACCCACCCTCCGGCCCCGCGATCGCATCCAGCACCTCCGCCGGGCACCCTACCCAGCCGCCCCGGACCGGCACCCGTCAGGTCAGGCGGCGGCCCGGCCACCCGGGTGTTCGGGGTCGAGCGGGGTGACCACGGCGGCCAGGTCGGCCAGGTCACGACGCAACGCGCCCTCGACGGTACGGGCGGCCAGCCCGCCGAACACCAACGCGAGCAGTCGCCCGTACGGTGCGGTGACCGCGCCCTCCTGGACCACGCTCACCGCCGTCCAGCCGCCGCGCCGACGACGCCGCCCCTCGACCGGTGTGAAGGAGTACGCGGTCCGGTAGTTCACGCCGACGCCGGACGAGCTGACCGTGAGCCGATGCGGCGGACTGGCCTCGTCCACCCGGAACTCCTCGATCAGCTCGGTGCCGTCCGGCAGGCGGTGACTCTCCCGCCAGACCGTGCCGACCCGCGTCGGACCGGCGGTCAGCACCTCGATCCCGCTGATGGTGGAGAGCCAGTCGGACCGGCCCGGCAGGTCGGTGAAGACCCGCCACAGCTCGTCGGCGGACGCCTGCACCAGCCGGGTCACCGCTACCGTCGCCATCACACCTCCCCAACCCTCACCGTACGGTGGGTGACCGACCATCCACGCGAACATTCGCGGAAGGCGACGAGAACGTGACCCGGGCGACGGCCGGACCCGCCCCGGAGCCGATCCCGTTAGGGTGCGCACTGGCACAAACGTTGCGAGGTGCCCCGCGCGAGCGGGGAGAATCGGGAAGCCGGTGTGAATCCGGCACGGGCCCGCCGCGGTGACCGGGGAGCTGCCACCCACGCGTACCAGACGCGGCCACTGGCCCGAACAGGGCTGGGAAGGCGGGTGACCAGCGCAGATCCGGGAGTCCGAAGACCGGCCTCGCGTTCATCAGCCCCGTTCTCGGGGCACGAGCGCAGCGGGAGCCTGCCTTGGACACGGATCTCTACCGGGTCATCCACCGTCGCCGGGACGTACGCGGCCAGTTCACCGGGGCGCCGATCGATGACGAGGTGCTACAGCGCGTACTGGCGGCGGCGCACGCGGCGCCGAGCGTCGGGCTCTCCCAGCCCTGGGACTTCGTCCTGGTCCGGGATCCGGACCTGCGGCAGGAGTTCCACCGGCACGTCGAGCGGGAGCGGGACAACTTCGCGGCCACCCTGGACGGCGACGCCGCGCGGCGGTTCGCGGGGATAAAAATCGACGGCGTACGCGAGTCGACCCTGTCGATCGTCGTCACCTACGACCCGGAGCGGGGTGGCCCGTCGGTGCTCGGCCGGCACGCGATCGCCGACGCCGGTCTCTACTCGGTCTGCCTGGCGATCCAGAACCTCTGGCTGGCGGCCAGCGCCGAGCGACTCGGGGTCGGCTGGGTGTCGTTCTACCGGGAGCCGTTCCTGCGTGACCTGCTCGGCATCCCGGCCTCCATCCGTCCGGTCGCCTGGCTCTGCCTGGGCCCGGTGACCCACTTCGAGCAGACTCCCGACCTGGAACGACACGGCTGGCGGCGGCGCCGACCGCTGTCGGCGGCGATCCACCAGGACCGCTGGCGCAGCTCCGGGACGAGCTCGGGCTCACCGACGGCAACCTGAACCGGTACTCGCGGAGCTTGCTCGCGGCCTCTTCGAGACCGATGAACAGCTCGAACCAGGGTGGGATGTCCGCGTGGTCGTGCCACCAGCCCTTGGACTTGGTGTGCGGGGCGATGGCGGTCAGGGCGGTGGTGGTCTGCTCGTCGGCGCCGTACAGGTCGCACATGGCCTTCACGTCGACCGTACGGGCGGGCAGTTCGCCGCTCTCGAAGCGCCACGGCTTCGTGACCGACCACTCCAGCGCTCGGTCGGCGTCCACCTGTGGCATCCGCGCCTCGTGTTCGCGGAGCCGACGAGTACCCCGAGAGGAACAGCGGCGCCGCCAGCCCTCCCGACCGTCGTACCGAGGTGAACCGTGGGCCCGAATGGCCGAGGCGGTAGATATGAGTCCTCGCCCGAGCGAACGCCCTGTTGGAGCGGGCGAGAGCACGGATGAGAGCCCGATGAGCCGCAACCCGGAGCCGATCACGGCGGGCAGTGCGGCTCACCCCGTACCAAATGGCTTTTGATTTTGTTTGGCCGGGCGGCAACCGGTGCCGGACGCACGCGGGCGGCCCCGACCTATCACGGATTGGGCGGGGCCGCCCGAAGCCAAACTCTGAGGTTGGTCTGGATCAGCCGTCGAAAGCGCCGGATCGCGCCGCGCCGACGAACGCGGACCAGTTTGCCGGGTTGAACGCGAGCACCGGGCCGGCGATGTCCTTCGAGTCGCGGACACCGATCACGTCGGCCACGTTGTCGGCCACCTCGACACACCAGCCCTGGTCGTTCGAACGGGTGCTCTTACGCCACGTAGCGCGCGCGAGATCAAGCTGCATTTTATACCTCTTTCGCCCTGGTTTATGCACATAAAAGTGCTTTAGCCGGTATTCTTACACGGCACAGCGTGCACTGCGCATCACCGAGAGCAACATGCCTCAGTACGACGGGAGGACTTCACACAATCTGTGCGACTCGCTACTCAACCCGCGACCGGTTGCCCACCACGATCGGTAAACCGCTTAACCACAAACCGAAACCGCTCGATGATCACGAAGACCGATCTGGGGACGGTCAGCGGGCGGGGGTGATGGTGCCGGTTACTTCGCCCAGGGCGACAGGGCGGCCATTGGGGCCGGGGGCGGTGGCGGTGATGGTGACGGTGTCGCCGTCTTCGAGGAAGGTACGGGTGGTTCCGTCGGACAGGGTCAGCGGCTCGCTGCCGCCCCAGCTCAGCTCCAGGAACGAGCCGACCTGGTCACGCCGCTGACCGGAGACGGTGCCGGAGGCGTAGAGGTCACCGGCGCGCACCGAGGCGCCGTTGACGGTCAGGTGGGCCAACTGCTGGGCCGGGGTCCAGTACATGCCGGCGAACGGCGGCTCGCTCACCCGGCTGCCGTTCCAGTCGACCGCCAACCGCAGGTCGAGACCGAGATGCGGGTCGTCGCGCAGGTAGTCGAGGACCGGCGGGTCCTGCTCCGGCGCCGGCACCCAGGCGTGCGCCAGCGCGTCCAGCGGCACCACCCAGGGCGAGATCGAGGTGGCGAACGACTTGCCCAGGAACGGGCCGAGCGGCCGGTACTCCCAGTTTTGCAGGTCCCGCGCGGACCAGTCGTTGAGCAGCACGACCCCGAAGACGTACTCGGCGAACTGCTCGACCGGCACCCGGTCGGCGAGCGCGGACGGCAGTCCCACCACGAAACCGACCTCGGCCTCGATGTCGAGCCGGATCGAGGGGCCGTAGACCGGGCCATCCGGAGTGGAGCGTTGCCCGCACGGGCGGACGATCGGCGTACCGGAGACGACAACGGTGCCGGCCCGCCCGTGGTAGCCGATCGGCAGGTGTTTCCAGTTCGGCAGCAGCGGCGGCTCACCGGGGCGGAAGATCCGGCCCACGTTCGACGCGTGCTGCTCCGAGGAGTAGAAGTCGACGTAGTCGCCGACCTCGAACGGCAGCACCATGGTCACCTCGGCCAGCGGGACCAGCAGCGGCGCCACCGCTGCCCGGTGCGCGGGCTCGGTCAGCAGTTCCACTATCCGCTGCCGGACGGCACCCCACTGGGCGTGCCCGAGCGCCATGAACTCGTTGAGCGACGGCTCGCGCAGCGCACCGCCGGCCAGGATCAGCCCGGCCGCCTCCGCGCCGTCGAGGTCGAGCACGAGATCCCCGATCCGTACGCCGATCCGCCGCACCGCCTCGTCGCCGCGTACGAACACCCCGTACGGCAGGTTGTGCACGTCGTACGGCGAGCCCGCCGCGCCCTCGACCCAGCTCACTCGGTCTCCCCGTGGTTCATCAGTCCCAGTTGGGCCAGGTCGGTCAGTGGTTCGTCGATGCTGCACGAGCCGAACCCGCGCCAGAGCGGCCGGGCCTGGTCGCGCCGGATCCGGGCCGGCTCGACCAGGCGCAGCGGATCGCCGCTGGCGAGCAGTTCGGCGACCTCGGCCACCTCGGCGTCCTCGGCCGCGGCGGCGGTCGCCACCAGTACGTTGACGAAGCCGTGGTGGGTGAAGCCGGTCTCCGGGTCGGTGTGCCGCAGCGCGTGGTGAAGCCCGGCGGTGAGCTTGAACGGCAGGTCCCGGTCCCGGCAGGCGCGGATCACGGCGGCCAGCTCGACCGGGCTCGGGAAGAGTTCGGCGGCGAGCCCACCGGTGCGGAACTTCGCCGCGATCGGGGTGCCGGCCGCCCGCGCCGCCGCGATCCCGTCCAGGGCGCCGAGCAGCCCCCAGGTCAGCGGGACCTCGGCGTACAGCTCGGGCGTCGGCAGGTCGGCCCGGACGGCGTACGGCTCGGGCCTCGGCTCCTCCGCCGGCAGGGCGAGCAGTTCGGTCAGGCCGGGCAGCGGGTCCTCGCCGCGTTTGGCGACCGCCACCTCGATCTGCCGGGGCACCAGTCGGGGGTCGGCCGTGGCCAGCAGGGCGGGCAGCCGGCCGATCGGCACGTCACCGATGACGCCGACCTCGATCCGCTCGTCCGGGTCCAGCAGGGCGGACAGTTGGGTCAGGGCCGAGGCGGGGACGAGCAGCGGGCCGACGAGGTCGGCGTACCAGGCGGTCCGGTGCGCCCGGTGGGCGACGAGGGCATCGGCCAGCGACGCGCTGCCGGGCGGGAAGACGGCCGCGTCGTCGACCAGGCCGGCGAAGAGCCGGGGCACCTGCGTTGACACGAACAGAGAACTTACGGGACGCTACGACTAACGGACAACAGCGTCCGATTATCGGACACCATCGGCCGCTGAATGGGACAAATGCGGAGGTCAAAGTGCCTTACTACCGCAGCGTCGGTGAGCTGCCCCGTAAACGCCACACCCAGTTCCGCCAGCCCGACGGCAGCCTGTACGCCGAGGAGCTGATGGGTCAGGAGGGCTTCTCCTCCGACTCGTCGCTGCTCTACCACCGCTACCCGCCGACCGCGATCGTGGGCGCGCAGGAGTTCACCCCGCCCGCCTGGTCCCGGCTGCCGAACCTGCCACTCAAGCCCCGCCACCTGCGTACGCACAAGCTCGACGCGGGCGGAGCGGACCCCGTACTGGGCCGGCAGCACCTGCTCGCCAACGACGACGTACGCATCTCGTACGTGGTCGCCGACCGGCCGTCCCCGCTCTACCGCAACGCCATCGGCGACGAGTGCCTGTACGTCGAGTCCGGCGCCGCCCGGATCGAGTCGAGCTTCGGTGTGCTCGGGGTGACCGCCGGCGACTACGTGATCATCCCGACCTCGGTGATCCACCGGATAGTGCCGATCGCCCCCGATCCACTGCGCCTGCTCACCGTCGAGGCGACCGGGCACATCGGCCCGCCCAAGCGTTACCTCTCCGCCCGGGGCCAGTTCCTGGAGCACTCCCCCTACTGCGAACGCGACGTACGCGGCCCCGCCGAACCGTTCCTCGTCGAGGATGAGGACGTCGAGGTGTACGTCCAACACCGACGCGGCTGGACCCGGTACGTCTACGCCAACCACCCGTTCGACGTGGTCGGCTGGGACGGGCACCTATACCCGTGGGCCTTCTCCATCCACGACTTCGAGCCGATCACCGGCCGGGTGCACCAGCCGCCACCGGTGCACCAGACCTTCCAGGGCCCCAACTTCGTCATCTGCTCATTCGTCCCGCGCAAGGTGGACTACCACCCGCTGGCGATCCCGGTGCCGTACAACCACCACAACACCGACTCCGACGAGATGCTGTTCTACACCGGCGGCAACTACGAGGCCCGGCGCGGTTCCGGCATCGAGCAGGGCTCGATCTCGCTGCACCCGGCGGGTTTCACCCACGGCCCCCAGCCCGGTGCCGCCGAACGCGCCATCGGGGTCGACTACTTCGACGAACTGGCCGTCATGGTCGACACCTTCCGCCCGCTCGACCTCTGCGAACCCGGCCTGGCCGTGGAAGACCCCGCCTACGCCTGGACCTGGGCCCGCCGCACCATCTGACCCCCGCCTGCCGGCCGACCCCGGTTTCCGAGATCCGCACTCTTCCACGGAAAGCGTGCCCGTCCGCGCGGGAGTGGGCACGCTTTCTCTGAAAGAGTGCGGATCCGGTTCTCTGAAAGAGTGCGGATCCGGGCGGCGGGAGGGTCAGCTCGGGGCGGGGCCGTAGCGACGCAGGACGGCGAACTCGGCGACCGAGGCGGCGGCGATGGCCAGGATCAGCGGCCACGGCGACCCAACCAGGGCATAGAGCATAATGAGTACGGGCGCGGCCAGGGCGGCGTACACCGCCAGCGCCAGGGTCCGGTCCCGGGGCAGCAGCTCGGGCAGGATCGTCCGAACCAGGCCGGGCACCGCCGAGGCGAACCGCCACAGCAGCAGCCCGCCGCCGACGGCCAGCAGCGCCGCCCAGGCCCGCGACGCGGGGCCGTTCACCAGGGTCAGGTACGCCACCAGCACCGCCGCCGCGATCGAGTAGCCGGCGCCGTACGTGACCAGGCGGAGCAGGCTCTCACCGACCGAACGTACGCTGTTCGTGCGTACCGGGGTGATCGCCACGTTCGCCGCGACCTGCTCCAGCGCCCACACGTACCGGCGCCGCTCCAGCCGGCTCTGGCCCACGTCGTCACGGGCCTCGGCGAGCGACGGATCGAGCTCCAGCGCCTCCCGGTAGGCCCGCTCGGCCAGGTCGAACAGGTCCAGCCGGGCCGCGACCATGCCGAGCACCAGGTGCGCCTGCGCCTCGCGCGGGGCCAGCTCGACCCCACGCCAGGCCGCGTTCAGCGCCGGCTGGCCGTTGCGCGCGTCGGCCAGGATTCCGGCGGCGCTGCGCTGGGCGTACGCGTCCGCGGGTCCCCGGCGCAGCAACTCGTCGGCGACCTCGGCGGCCTCCTTGAACCGGCGCTGGTCGACCAGGGCCAGTCCCCGGGCGACCAGCGGGGGCGCCCAGTCGGGCGCGGCACCGGGGATGGCGGCCGTCGCGGTCGACACGGCGACCGCGGTGTCGGCGGCGGCCAGTGCCTCCTCCGGCCGCTGCGCCGCCAACTGCACCCGGGCGAGCATGGTCCACGCCCGGACGCTGGCCTGGTCGAGGGTGATGGCGAAGCCGAGTTCGGCCACGGCGTCGTCGTAACGGCCGAGTTCGGCCATCAGGTCGGCCCGCTGGAGGTAGTCCTCGGCGGAAGCGTGCTGTTCGGGTGCGGCATCGCTGGACACCGTTCGAGCCTAGACGGGCCGTACGAACGGAGGTCGGCGGCCGTGGATGGCCGAGCCTGTCACCGTGAACGGAACGAGAGTCACCGGGAATGGATCAGGGCCACCGCGAGCCCGGCCAGCCCCTCGGCCCGACCGGTCAGTCCGAGACCGTCGGTGGTGGTGCCGGAGACCGTCACCGGGGCGCCCACCGCTTCGGTGAGCACCCGCTGCGCCTCGTCGCGCCGGGGCCCGATCTTCGGCCGTACGCCGATCACCTGGATCGACACGTTGCCGATCTCGAAGCCGGCGGCCCGTACCCGGCGGGCGGTCTCGGCGAGCAGCACCACCCCGGCGGCACCGGCCCACTCCGGCCGGTCGGTGCCGAAGTTGGCGCCGAGGTCGCCGAGCCCGGCGGCGGAGAGCAGCGCGTCGCAGGCGGCGTGCGCGGCGACGTCACCGTCGGAGTGCCCGGCCAGCCCGTCGACGCCGGGCCAGTGCAGGCCCGCCACCCAGCAGGCCCGGCCAGCTTCGAAGGCGTGTACGTCGGTGCCGATGCCGACCCGGGGAACGATCACCGGGACAGGGTACCGAGCGGGCGTCGTGCCGTCGGTCAGGCGGCGCCGGGCCCCGGCTGGCTCTGCAACAGGTGCTCGGCCAGGGCCAGGTCGAACGGAGCGGTGATCTTCATCGCGTACGGCGAGCCGGGCACGCAGGTGACCCGTACGCCCTGCTTCTCCACCAGGCCCGCGTCGTCGGTGAGCGAGTCGACGGCGGCGGCGTGCGCGGCGGCCAGCACCGCCCGGCGGAAGCCCTGCGGGGTCTGTACGGCCCGCAACGCGGACCGGTCGACGGTGCCGAGCACCATCCCGTCGGCGTCGACCTCCTTGACCGTGTCGATCACCGGCAGCACCGGGATCGCGGCGTCGTGCCCGGCCCGGATCGTCGCGGCGACCGACTCGACCAGCACCGGCGGGATCAGTGCCCGCGCCGCGTCGTGCACCAGCACGATCGACGGCCCGTCCGGTACGGCGGCCAGCGCGGCGGCGACCGACGCCTGTCGGGTGGCACCACCGACCACCACTGTCAGTTCGGCGATCGGGGCCAGCAGCCGCCGCACCGCCTCGACCTCGGCCGGCGGCGCCGCCACCACTATCGTGTGTACGGACGGAGCGGTGGCGATCCGGCGCACCGCGTGCACCAGCAGCGGCTCCCCGGCGAGCAGCCGGAGCGCCTTCGGTGCGCCGGGCCCGAGTCGTACGCCCGCGCCCGCCGCAGGAACGAGGACCGCGACGTCACCGCGCGGATTGAGCTGCGCGGTCACGTCGCGGTCCTCGTCTTCTCTGCGAGCCATGGGTGGGATTGCGGCGGATCATCCCTACCCGGGTGTTACGCCTCGGTGAGCACCTTGTCGAGAAGGTTCTCAGCTTCGTCCTTGGTGCTCTTCTCGGCGAGCGCGACCTCGCCGACCAGGATGTCGCGGGCCTTGGCGAGCATCCGCTTCTCGCCCGCCGACAGGCCCCGCTCCCGCTCCCGGCGCCAGAGGTCGCGAACGACCTCAGCCACCTTAAGGGGGTTTCCGGAGGCCAGCTTTTCCAGATTCGCCTTGTAACGCCGCGACCAGTTGGTCGGCTCCTCGGTGTGAGGGGCGCGGAGGACATCGAAGACCTTACCCAGGCCCTCTTCGCCGACCACTTCGCGGACGCCGACGATCTCGGCATTCTCAGCGGGCACCCGGACCGTCAGGTCACCCTGCGCGACCCTGAGGACGAGGTACTGCTTTGGCTCGCCCTTGATGACCCGAGTCTCGATTGCCTCGATGAGTGCGGCCCCGTGGTGGGGGTAAACAACGGTCTCGCCGACACTGAAAACCATAGGTTCGAAACCCCTTTCGCTGTGTCTAGGGTAACACGCTCAGGCACTGATGTCCCACCTCAGTCCTGACCATTAGCGCAGCTCAGAGGCCCTGTGAGAGGTCTTTCTTCCGCTTGACAGGCCGCGGATCCACAGGTTTCACCACGCTGCGTAACCTCCGGATCACCGGCCGGCGAGCCTAGTCGGAAGAATCGGATGTGGGGCGTTCCGGTGGTTCAATCATATCTCTCCCCCTTAGGGGGCGCCGGAGACTAGCGGTACGGGCCCCGGTACGGGACGCTGGACGAGGAGCCCGATCCATTATCACGTGACCGGCCAGGGGGCACGATGGGCACGCCGGGAAACAGCGAAGGTTCGCCCGAGTTCGGCGGTCAGCCGGACGGCCTGCCCGACCTGCCGCCGGGCTGGGGTCCGATCGTCATCCCCGACGATCCGGCCGAACTCGCCGCCGAAGCAGCCCTGATCCGCCGCGAACTGCGCCAACAGACTCGGCGGGCAACCTGGCGCCGACGCCTCGGCCTGGGCCGCACCGGCAGCCTCACCGCAGTCCGGCTCACCCTGCTGATCATGCCGCTGGCGCTGATCGCCGCGCTCGGCAGCCTCTTCGCGGTGGTCTGGCCCGGCCAGCAACGCCAACCCGCCGCCCCGCGCACCAGCACCGGCGGCAGCCCCGGACGTACGCTGCCCGCGCTCGACCTGGTCGACTCGTTCGCCGCCCCGGTCGCCCTGCGCGGGCTGCTCCCGGCGGTGATCCTGCTGACCGACACCTGCGCCTGCGGCGACCAGGTGACCGCCGTCGCGATGACCGCACCCACCGGGGTGACCGTGATCGTGGTGACCAGCGGCCGGTCCCGGCCCAGCCCGCTGCCGAGCCCACCACCGGTGGTCGGCGCACCCATCCGCGCGCTGGCCGACCCGGCCGCCGAACTGCGCGGCTTCATCCAGGTGGAGGGACGGCCCGGCGCCGCCACCGCCGTGCTGGTCGACCGCTCCGGCGAGATCGTACGGATCCTGCCCGCCCTGGGCTCGCCCACCGACTACCAGCTAGACCTGCCCGAACTCACCCGACGCTGAACCCGTCCCGTCGGCACCCTCCTGCCCGGAACAGGTTCGGTGCGGGACGGGTCGGCACGGAACGGGTCAGGACAGGGCGAGCAGTTGGATCGCCACCTCGACCGGCCCCGGCTGCGGGCGGGCCCGGGACACCTGGATACCCATCCGCGTACCGGCCGCGGTCACCGCGGTGCTGGCGAACCCGTCACCGCAGACCAGCGCCATCTCGGTAAAACCGGTACGGGTGCCGTCGACCCGGATGGTCAACTCACCGGGACCGTCGCAGACGTACTGCAATAGGTAGCGCGCACCCGACTCGACCTGGACCGGCCAGTCGATGATGGTGCCTTCGTGCACCGCGAACTGGTCCCGCCGTACGGTGCCCGGAAACTCCGGCAGCCCCCGGCCGGCATCGGGCACCATCGCCCCGGTCTCCGGATCCACCGAGTCGTACGAGTCGTACGCCAGGTCCGGCGGCACCACCGGCGACGCGGTCCGTGGCGCGGCGACCGGCCCGGTCGGCGTGGGCGCCGAGGCCGCCCACCACCAGCCACCAACCGCCAGCACCGCCGCCGTACCCACGGCCAGCAGGACGTCGACGCCCCGGTCGACCCCGGCCGGGGTGTCGACGTCCGACGGACCCGGACCCGACGGACCCGGACCCGACAGACCCGGACCCGACAGACCCGGACCCGACGGACCCGGAACTGGCGGGTCGGCGCCCGACGGGTCGGGGTGCGTGCCGGTCAGCACGTGGCGGCGAATTCGAGCAGGGTCGCGTACAGGGTCAGGCCGGGGCCGAACGCGAGCATGACCACCCGGCGCGGCGGCACCGGCCTGGTCCGCAACCGGTCCAGGATCAGCAGCACCGTCGGTGACGAACAGTTGCCGTGGTCGGCCAGGACCGCCCGGGAGTCGGCCAGCGCCTCCGGCGACAGGCCCAGCTCGCGCTCCACCACGCTCAGGATCCTGGGTCCTCCCGGATGAACCGCCCAGCCGTCCACGTCGGCGATGCCCAGCCCATTGCGGGACAGCAGGTCGTCCACCAGGCCGCCCACGTGCGCCGCGAGCACCTGCGGCACCCGGGGCGACAGACCCATCCGGAAGCCGGTGTCAGTGACGTCCCAGGTCATGTGGTCAGCCGTCGAGGTGTCCGTCACCGCGACAACCTCGCGGACCGCGTACCCGGGGCGTCCGCTCGGGGTGAGCACCACGGCCACCGCCGCGTCCGAGAAGAGCGCGTGCGAGACGATCTGCTGGGTGTCCACCCGCGCGGACGACGGCTGGATGTGCAGGCTGGTCAGCTCGGCGCAGAGCAGCAGCGCCGGTCGCCCCCGGGCGGCCACGAAGTCGCTCACCGCGCCCAGTCCCGGCAGCGCCGCGTAACAGCCCATGTGCCCGATGAAGATCCGCTGGGTCGCGGTCGACATGCCCATGTCCCGCGCCAGCAGGATGTCCAGCCCCGGTGTGGCGTACCCGGTGCAGGAACAGACCGCGAACAGGCCCACGTCGCCGGCGGCGAGCCCGGCACCGGTCAACGCCCGGCCGACCGCCTCCTTACCCAGCGGCAACGCCTCCACCAGGTAACGCCGCATCCGCCGCTCGGTCGGCCAGGTCGAGACGTCCTCCAGCAGCGGGTTGACCGCCGCCTGCCGGGTCACCACCCCCGAGTTCGCGAAGATCCGCTCGGCCAGCGCGCGGGTCGTACCGTCGAAGTGCTCGGCGAAGAAACCGGTCCAGAGGTCGGCCTGCGCCGCCCGGGGCGGCAGTGCGACACCCAGGCCGGCGATCACCGGCAACCCGCCCGTACCGCCGGCGCTCACCATCGGGGGGCCGACCCGT
Organism: Micromonospora sp. NBC_01699; assembly: GCF_036250065.1. Taxonomy (NCBI): domain Bacteria; kingdom Bacillati; phylum Actinomycetota; class Actinomycetes; order Micromonosporales; family Micromonosporaceae; genus Micromonospora; species Micromonospora sp. NBC_01699. The sequence continues at coordinate 7,686,886 of NZ_CP109199.1, forward strand.
CCCGGTCCGGATCTCCACCGATCGCCGCCACACCGAGCCAGTCGGCACAGACGTCCGAGGTCGCCGGATGCAGCGACCCGCAGCGCGCGTCCCGGTACAGCCGCTCCAGCGGATGGCCCCGCCGGGTCGCCGACGTACCGGCGGCCTCCAGCATCGACGCGGCCACCTCCGCCGCCGTCGTACCGGCAAGCAGCTTGGCCCGCCACACCCAACGGTTGGTCTCCGCGTCACCCGGCTCGTCGTCCACCCGGCGGGCCGCCTCGGCCACCACCAGCCGGGCGGCGGCCACCGCCGCGTCCGCGCGGCCGATCCGGGCCCGGATCGCCGGCAGCTCGCCCAGGTTACGGGCGTTGACGTGGGCGACCGCCGCGTCGATCGACGCCTGGGCCACCCCCACGTAGACCGCGGCGTAACTCGCCACCAGCCAGTGCGGCATCAACTGCGCCACCACCAGCGCCAGCCCCTCCACCCCACCGAGCAGCCGGTCCGCCGGCACCGTCACGTCCAGGTGCAGGTCGTGCGAGGCGGTCGCCCGCATGCCGAGCGAGTCCCAGGTCGGCTCGACCCGCAGCCCGTCCACGGACGCGGGCACCAGGAACTGCGACACCACCGACTGGTCGGCCACGCTCCGGGCCGCCACCAGGTACGCGTCCGCGTGCCCGGCACCGGAGCAGAAGGTCTTCGCTCCCTTGATGTGGAAACCGCCGTCCACCGGCTCGTACACCGTGGAGAGTTGGGACAGCCGGGCGCCGGCACCCCGTTCGCTCATCGCCACGCCGTACCAGGCGCCGGACGCCGCCTCGGCGAGCAACCGGTCCCGCGCCGCGAGCGCCTCGTCCGGTACGCCGAGCGCCTCGGCCAACTCCTCGGTCACCGCGCCGAGCGCACCGGTGACCGAGGCGTGCATGTTGAACACCAGCGCGGTCGCACCGTTGCCCCGAGCGAGTTCGGTGGCGACCGCGGCGTACTCGGCGAAGCGGGCACCGATGCCACCCAGCGTCGCCGGCACCATCAGCCCGAACAGGCCCGCATCCCGGAGGTCCACGAAATCCTCAACGGGAAACGTGCCCTCGCGGTCGTGCTCGGCCGCTCGCGCGGCCAACCGTGGCGCCAACCGGCGCGCGGTTCCGAGCGCGTCCACCGCCATACCTGCCCCCTCCTGCACGTCACCCGTACCGCCGGGCCATCCGCCTGCCTACCCGTGCCGCCCTCCACACCTACCCATGCTTCACCCCACGGCCCTGGTAGAGCACCGCCGTCGACCGAGTGGGCACGATCCGAGGTGCACCCCGCCCGCCACCGGCCCGGCCCACCGCCCCGCCACCGCCCGACGCCCCGCTGACACCCGACGCCCCGCCACCGCCGCTGGACGCCCCGCCACCGCCGCTGGACGCCCCGCCACCGCTCGACGCCTCGCCACCGCTCGACCGGCCGGGCACCGGTCGGCGGGCGGCGGTCGACTGGTGGGCCAGCCAGCGCAGCAGGCCCGGCACCGCCGGGCGGATCCCGCGCAACCGCAGCGCCACCCCGTGCCGGGCGCACTCGGCGACCAGCGCCCGTGCGTTCACGAACAACCGCGGGTCGTGGATGCCCCGGGGCACCCCGCGCACCCGCTCCGCCAGCGTCACCGCCACCAGCCGGCTGATCGCCGTGTCGTTGAGCGTGTCCAGCACCAGCGTGCCGCCCGGCCGGAGCACCCGGCACGCCTCCGCCACCGCCACCCGCCAGTCCGGTACGTGTTCCAGCAGCTCGCCCGCTGCCACCACGTCGGCGCACCCGTCGGTCAACGGCAGCGCGGTGGCGTCGCCGTTGACCGGCGTCACCCCGTGCCCGGCCGCCTGGACGAGTGCCGACCCGGTCAGGTCCACCCCGACGTGCCGGTACCCGCGACCCGCCACGTGCGGGGCGAGCAGCCCGGCGCCGCAGCCCATGTCCACCAGCACCGCCCCGGTACGGGTGGCCGGCGGAACCATCTCGGCCCGTGCCCGCGCCAGCCAGTGCAGCATCGCGAAGACACCGTCCGGCCGCCACCACTCGTCGGCCAGATCGTCGTACTGTCGTGGATCATTACGCGGCCGGACCGGGATCCCGGCACGCGCCGTCTTGGCGTCGCCCACCTCAGGGATCCTCACTCGCCATGGCGTTGAGCCTGGCACGACTCGCCGGTAACGAACAGACTTCTTCTATGTCGCGAATGCTGTTAGGGCTGGTCCGGGCAAGTCACCCGGAGCCGGCCGCCGCCGTCACCGGGGTGTCGGCACTACTGGCGTGGGGGGTCGGACACCGGCCCGGCGGCATCGCGACGGTGGCCGTGACCGTACTGGCGACGCAGTTGGCGGTCGGCTGGCTCAACGACGGGCTCGACGCGGACCGCGACACCGCCGTCGGCCGGACCGACAAGCCGCTGGCCAACGGAACACTCGACCGCCGCCTGGTGCTGCTGTGCGGGCTCGCCGCCGCGCTCGCCACCCCGGCGCTGGCCCTGCTGCTCAACCCGACCGCGACGGTCGCGATCAGCGTGGCACTGCTGTCCGCGCTGCTCTACAACTGGCCGCTCAAGTCCACCCCGGTCTCGGTGCTGCCGTACGCGATCTCGTTCGGGACCCTGCCGGCCTTCGTCGTACTCGCCCTGCCCGGCTCGCCCGCCCCGCCCGGCTGGCTGGTCGCGGCGGGAGCGCTGCTCGGCGCCGGTGCGCACTTCGCGAACGTACTGCCGGACCTCGACGACGACGCCCGGACCGGGGTGCGCGGCCTGCCACACCGGATCGGCCCGGCCGGGTCGCGGGTGGCCGCCGCCGTGCTGCTGCTCGCGGCGACCGCGATGCTCGTCTTCGGCCCGGCCGGGCCGCCGTCGTGGGCCGGGCTCGCGGCCATCGCCGCCGCCGCCGTGGTCCTTCCGGTCGGCTGGTACGCCGGCCGCTCGGCCGGTCGACGGGGCAACCGGGCCGTCGGCGTGTTCCGGGCGGTGCTGGTGGTGGCCGTGATCGACGTGGTGCTCCTGGTCGCCAGCGGACGGGTGGTATGAGCGTGTTCTGCCTGGTCAGTGGAGTCCACACCGGTTAACCGGGTCGGCGTACGGTACGGGACGACCCCCCACTACCCTGGAGGCCGGTCTGCGCGGGTATGGCCACCGCGCCCGGTGCCAACTGGGCGCGGATCGCAACGAGGAGGACCGACGTGACGCGCTCGATCAGGCGACCCCGGCGGGCGGCGCTGCTGCTGGGCGGTGCGGCGACCGCTGCCGCCCTGCTGCTCTCCGGGTGCGGGACGGGCCAGATCGCCGAGACAGCGGCCATGCGGCCGACCGTCTCCGGGGTGAACACCGAGACGGCCGACAACGCCTTCAAGCTGCGCAACCTCGCGGTCGTCTACAAGGACACCAAGGGCTACCCGGCCGGCTCCGACGCGCCCCTTGAGGTCTCCATCTACAACGACTCGATGGAGCCGGTGACGGTCACCATCACCACCACCAGCGCGCAGGCCGTCGTGCTCGGTGGCAAGCTGGCCCCGAGCCCGCAGCCGAGCGCGTCGCCGTCGGCATCGGGCTCCCCGTCCGGCTCCGCCTCCCCGTCCGGCTCGGTCGCTGCGTCCGGCTCGCCCAGCGCGACCCCGTCGGGTGGCGCCAGCGGTTCCCCGGAGCCGACCACCGCCGCGACCAGCCAGCCGCCGGTCAACCAACCGGCGAAGATCCAGATCCCGGCGCACGAGTTCGTCGTGCTGAACCCGACGACCGGCAGCTTCCTGCAACTCGCCGGGCTCAACGAGACGCTGCGGCCGGGACAGTCGGTGCAGCTGGTCTTCGACTTCGGCGGTCAGCAGATCCAGACGCCGGCGCCGGTCGCGATCCCGCTGACGGCGCCCCCGCCGGTCACCCCGCAGGTCGGTGGCGAGGGCCACGAGGGCTGACCCTTCGGGGCTCCCCACGCCGGTGCACCACCGGCACAACAAAAGATCACCGAACCGGGCCGGCGTGGCAGTGACCACGACCGGCCCGTTTCGTCGTACGGATTGGCTAACGTCGCGGGGTGACCCCGCCCCCCGCTCCCCGCGCGACCCCCACGCGTTCCCGAGCCACGGCCCGCGAGCCTCGGCCCGCCTACCAGTGCGACGCCTGTGGGCACCAGCCGCCCAAGTGGGTCGGCCGATGCCCCGAGTGCGGCGAGTGGGGTGCGGTGATCGAGACCGTCGTCAGCGGCCCCACGGTGGCCGGGCGGGTGGTCAGCTCCCGCACGCCGGGTGAGCCGGCCCGACCGATCGCGACCATCAGCGCCGCCCCGGCGAAGGCCCGGCCGACCGGCATCGGTGAGCTGGACCGGGTGCTCGGCGGCGGCCTGGTCCCCGGCGGGGTGGTGCTGCTCGCCGGTGAACCCGGCGTCGGCAAGTCCACCCTCCTGCTCGACGTCGCCCAGCAGTGGGCCGCCGTCGCCGGCAGCCCGTCCCTGGTGGTCAGCGGCGAGGAGTCGGTCAGCCAGGTCCGGCTGCGGGCCGAGCGGATGGGCACCCTGCACGAGCAGCTCTACCTGGCCGCCGAGAACGACCTGGGGGCGGTGCTCGGCCACCTGGACGCGGTAAAACCGGGTCTGCTGGTGCTCGACTCGGTGCAGACCATCGCCACCCAGGCCAGCGACGGGGTGCCCGGTGGGGTGACCCAGGTCCGGGCGGTCACCGCCGCGCTGGTGTCGGTGGCCAAGGAACGCGGCATCGCGATCGTGCTGGTGGGGCACGTCACCAAGGACGGCCAGGTCGCCGGCCCCCGGGTGCTGGAGCACCTGGTCGACGTGGTGCTGCACTTCGAGGGCGACAAGCACTCCTCGCTGCGGATGGTGCGCGGGGTGAAGAACCGGTTCGGTGCCGCCGACGAGGTCGGCTGCTTCGAGATGCACGAGGGCGGGATCAGCAGCCTCGCCGACCCGTCCGGGCTGTTTCTCACCCGCTACACCGAGCCGGTGCCGGGCACCTGTGTGACGGTCGCGATGGAGGGACGCCGGGCCCTGCTCACCGAGGTCCAGGCACTGATCGGGGCGACCGTCGCCGGCTCGCCCCGACGTACGGTCTCCGGGCTCGACTCGGCCCGGCTGGCCATGGTCCTCGCCGTCCTGCAACGGCGTACGGAGCGGCTCACCCTGCACGACCGCGAGGTCTTCGCCGCCACCGTCGGCGGGATCCGGGTGGTCGAGCCGGCAGCCGACCTGGCGGTGGCGCTCGCCGTCGCGTCCGGTGGCCTCAACCTCGCCATCGCGCCGAACCTGGTGGCGATCGGGGAGGTCGGCCTGACCGGCGAGGTACGCCGGGTCGGCGCGGTGCCCCGGCGACTGGCCGAAGCCGCCCGGCTGGGCTTCCGCTTCGCCCTGGTGCCACAGGGCTGCGGACCCGAATCGACCGGTGTGAGCCAGGAGAACATGCGGGTATTGGAGGTCACCGACGTACGATCGGCCCTGCAACAGGCCGCTCGGGTATCCGCCGGGTGACCGGAAAGTCCCTGATAGATCCCCATACGACCGAATGTGACGAACACCTGGATGGTCTGCGCCGCCCCGGCGCGGACCCGATCGCGGCGAAGGGAACGGGCGCAGTGGCACATCACAGTAACCGCGGCAGCACCGAGTGCACGCCGATCCGTAGACTGTCCGGGTGCCAACCGACCGCGACGCGAGCAGAAGCGCTGGCGCGAGTGCCCCGGCCCGCGGCAGCGCCGTGGGCTCACTGGCACGCACCATCAGCGCGGGGGTGACCGTGAACGTACCCGGAACCACCGGCGACCCGCTGCGCGCCAATCTCGCGTTGATGGCGCCGGGCACCGCCCTGCGCGACGGCCTGGAACGCATCCTGCGCGGCCGTACCGGCGCGTTGATCGTGCTCGGCTACGACAAGGTCGTCGAGACCCTCTGCACCGGCGGCTTCCCGCTCGACGTCGAGTTCTCCGCGACCCGGGTCCGCGAACTGTGCAAGATGGACGGTGCGGTGGTGCTGTCCAGCGACGGCACCCGGATCGTCCGGGCCGCCGTGCACCTGATGCCCGACCCGTCGATCCCGACCGAGGAGTCCGGCACCCGGCACCGCACCGCGGAACGGGTCGGTCGGCAGACCGGCTACCCGGTCATCTCGGTCAGCCAGTCCATGCGGATCATCAGCCTCTACGTCAACGGCCAGCGGCACGTGCTGGACGACTCGGCCGCGATCCTGTCCCGGGCCAACCAGGCGCTCGCCACCCTTGAGCGCTACAAGCTGCGGCTCGACGAGGTGTCCGGCACCCTGTCCGCGCTGGAGATCGAAGACCTGGTCACCGTACGCGACGCGGTGGCGGTGGTGCAGCGGCTGGAGATGGTGCGCCGGATCGCCGACGAGATCGCCGGCTACGTGGTCGAACTCGGCACCGACGGCCGACTGCTCGCCCTGCAACTGGACGAGCTGATGGCCGGCGTCGACGCCGACCGGACCCTGGTGATCCGCGACTACCTGCCCACCGGGCGCAAGGCCCGCACCCTGGACGAGGCACTGGTCGAACTCGACCTGCTCACCGCCACCGAGCTGATCGACCTGGTCGCGGTGGCGAAGGCGATCGGCTACGCGGGCGCCTCCGACGCACTGGACGCGGCGGTCAGTCCGCGCGGCTTCCGGCTGCTCGCCAAGGTGCCCCGGCTACCCGCTGCGGTGGTCGACCGGCTGGTCGGCCACTTCGGCAGCCTCCAGCAGTTGCTCGGCGCCACCGTCGAGGACCTCCAGGCGGTCGACGGCGTCGGCGACGCGCGCGCCCGTGGCGTACGCGAAGGGCTCTCCCGGCTCGCCGAAGCGTCCATCCTGGAACGGTACGTCTGACCGTCAGCCGTCACCCGGCCGGCTCCTACCGGCCGGGGCGGCGGTGACCGGCATCAGCTCGTGATGGTGAGCGCCACCGGGTCGCTGTGCTTGGTGCCGAGCCGCGCGAAGATCTGGTACTCGCCGGGCTCCGCTTTCGGCCCGGTAGCCACGGAACCGCCGCACTTCGTGTCGCGGTTGATGTTCCAGTCTGCCTGGAAGGTGTGCTTCAAGTCCGGCACCAGCGACACCACGCTGCTGCCCTTCGTCCCGCACGTGTCGGACGACCAGACCTTCTCCGCACCGCGCTTGATGAACAGCTCCTGGAGGTCGGCCCCCAGGTCACGGCTGCACGTACGGTCCGAGGTGTTCGTCACCTCAAGTCGCAGTCCGAGCGTCCCGTTCTGCTTGATCGACTTCACCACCGGCACCGGCACCACCGAGATCTCGTCGTCGGTGCACGAGCCGGCGGCCGGCGGCGGCACGTCCGGCACGGTCCCGGCCGGCGGGGCCGCCGGATCCCCGGCCGGCTGCTGCGGGTCGGCCGCGGCCGGGTCGGCATCCGCCGGTTGGTCGTCCGCCCCCTCCGGGGCCGGCGCACCGCTCTGCGGGGTGAGCACCGACTCGGTGGGCTGCGCCCCGGCCGGCGTTGTCGGCGTCGGCGTGGGCTTCGCCGCGTTCGAACCGGACTTACCCGGCCCGGTGCACGACCAGAGCACGACGATGAGAAAGAGCAAACCCACGCCGAGCACGACGGCTCGACGCCGCCAATAGACGGCGGGTGACAGGGGGCCAACCGTCAAACGCATGATGCGCTCACCGTATCCGGGCACACTCGACAGACTCCCGCGACGCGCCGGGATTCACGGGTCCGGAATCCCCGATTCGAGCACCCGAAGGCCCGGTTCGGCCTTCCGCAAACCGCTACCGGGCAAGCCGATCCGGCGCCGATCACAGATACACCTTGCGTTGGTACACCGCGTGTGCGCCGGCCACCCGGTCGAGGAAGAGCAGACCGGCACAGTGGTCGATCTCGTGCTGTAACGCCCGCGCCTCGAAGCCGTCCGCGACCAACCGGACCGGCTCGCCCGTACCCGGTAGCTGACCGGTCACCACCAGCCGGCTGGCCCGCTTCACGTCACCGGTCAGATCCGGCACCGACATGCAGCCCTCCCGACCCGGCCGCCACCGGCTCGCCTCCACCACCGTCGCGTTGCACAACACGAACGTGCCGTGCACGGTCACCGCCTTCGGGTGGCCGGTCACGTCGACCGCGAACACCCGTACGCCGACTCCGATCTGCGGCGCCGCCAGCCCAACACAGCCGGGCGAGGCGCGCATGGTGGCGATCAGGTCCGCGGCGAGTCGTACCACCTCGTCGGCGGTGGGGTCGACGTCGACACCGGCCCGGCTCAGCACCGGGTCGGGCGCGGAGACAACCGGCCGTACCCGCCCCACCGTCCCGAGTACCGCCACCGTCCATCCGCCCAACCCGGGATCGGCCACGATCGCGTCGACGCCGGACTCCCCCGGCGTCCGGGCAGCCGGCTCGCCGGCTTCCTCGGCGGTCACAACAGGTCCGAATCGGCTCGGCGCAGGGTCACCTCGACGTCCAGGCCGGCGCCCACCTCGGTCAGCCGGGCCGCGAGCGGGTCGGCGGTGCCGGGCGGCAGGTCCACCTCGGCCACGATCAGATAGAGCGGCCCGGTGAGTCGGGTGGTCAGGTCGGTGACGTTGCCGCCGTACTCGGCGAGCACCCGGGTCACCGTGGCGACGATGCCGAGACGGTCGGCGCCGTGGACCGCGAGCACGTACGGTTCGCCGGCCGGTGGCTGCTCCCCGTCCGCCCGCACCGCCCGTACGGTGGCCAGCAGTTGACCGTCCGCGCGCAGCGGGAGCAACGCGGCCTCGACCTCGTCGGCGGTCGGGCCGACGCAGATCAGGGTCATCGCGAAGTGCCCGCGCAACCGGGTCATGGTCGAGTCGGTCAGGTTGGCACCGAGCCGGGCCAGCACCTCCGCCACATCGGCCACGATGCCGGGCCGGTCATGACCGATGACGGTGATCGCGAGCTGGCTCATCCGGGCATTCTGCCCGATCGGCGCCCGCGACCCGCCCCAGACGGGCCACCGGTCCACGCTGCGGGACAGGTGGCCTGTCCGGGGCGGGACTAGGTGGCCTGTCACACAGCGGGACAGGTGGCCCGTCACCGGACGGCCAACGGTGCCCATGCGACACCGGCGACGGCCCGCTGTCGCGGCCCTGGTCGCCGTGACAGGATCGGGCGCGATGTCCGAACCAACCCTCGCCACCGTGGCCATCCGGTGGTACGACGAGAACGCGCGCGACCTGCCGTGGCGAGAGCCCGATGTCACCGCCTGGGCGGTGCTGGTCAGCGAGGTCATGTTGCAGCAGACCCCGGTCGTACGGGTCCTGCCCGCCTGGCGTGCCTGGCTGACCCGCTGGCCCGGGCCGGCCGAACTCGCCGCCGATCCACCGGGCGAGGCGATCAGGATGTGGGGACGGCTCGGCTACCCCCGTCGGGCGCTGCGGCTGCGCGACTGTGCGGTGGCACTGGTCGAACGGCACGCTGGCGAGGTGCCGACCGACCTGGCCGCCCTGCTCTCCCTGCCCGGCATCGGCGACTACACCGCGCGGGCGGTGCTCGCGTTCGCGTACGGGCAGCGGCACCCGGTGGTGGACACGAACGTACGGCGGCTGGTGGCTCGGGCGGTGGCCGGTGCCGCCGATGCCGGGCCGGCAACCCGCCCGTCCGACCTGGTCGCCACGGCGGAACTGCTGCCGGAGAAGCCGGCCGAGGCGGCTCGGGCAAGCGCGGCGTTCATGGAACTCGGGGCGCTGATCTGCACCGCCCGCGCCCCCCGGTGCGTGGACTGCCCACTCGCCGAGCGGTGCGCCTGGCGTGCCTCGGGCGCACCCGCGCCAACCGGCCCGACGCGCCGCCCACAGCGCTACGCCGGCACCGACCGCCAGGTACGCGGCCTACTGCTGGCGGTGCTACGGGACGCGACCGCCCCCGTACCCCTCGCCCAACTCGACCTCGTCTGGCCCGACCCCACCCAACGAACCCGCGCCCTAACCTCCCTCATCGACGACGGCCTAGTGACCCCCCTCCCCAACACCACCTACACCCTCCCCCTCTCCTCCCCCCTCCCCCTGCCCTCCCCCCTCCCCCCACCTCTCTCCTCGTCGATCTAGGGCAGATGGTGGCTTGTTGATCTCCAATCACACGTATTTGCCCTAGATCGACGGGGATGGGGGTGGGGGCACGCGGGGGGGCGGGGGGAGGGGAGGGGAGGGGAGGGGGAGGGGGATGCAGAGCGGCCCCGGGGGCTTTCGCCTGGCCGGGGCCGCGCTGGGGGTGCTGGGTGGAGGTGGTGCTTTACTCGTCTGCGCCTGCGGGGGCGGTGTTGCCGAGGTCGGCGGGCACCGCGTCGGGCACCGGCACCGGCTTCTCCGCGCCGCGGAACACGAGCTTGGACTTGTCGATGTTCTCCGGGTCGCCCTCGCAGTCCACCACCACGATCTGACCGGGGGTCAGCTCGTTGAACAGGATCCGCTCGGACAGGTTGTCCTCGATATCACGCTGGATCGTCCGGCGTAGCGGCCGGGCACCCAGCACCGGGTCGAACCCCTTCTTCGCCAGGTACTTCTTGGCGTTGTCGGTGAGTTCGAGCCCCATGTCCTTGTTGCGGAGCTGAGCTTCGATCCGCTGGATCATGATGTCGACGATGTGCAGGATCTCGTTCTGGTTGAGCTGGTGGAAGACGATGGTGTCGTCGATCCGGTTGAGGAACTCCGGCCGGAAGTGCTGCTTGAGCTCGTCGTTGACCTTCTGCTTCATCCGCTCGTAGTTCGATTCGGAATCCTCAGAGGCCTGGAAGCCCAGCGACACCGCCTTGGCGACGTCCCGCGTACCCAGGTTGGTGGTCAGGATGATGACCGTGTTCTTGAAGTCCACGATCCGGCCCTGACCGTCGGTGAGCCGACCGTCCTCCAGGATCTGGAGGAGCGTGTTGAACACGTCCGGGTGGGCCTTCTCGATCTCGTCGAAGAGAACCACCGAGAACGGCCGCCGACGCACCTTCTCGGTCAGCTGCCCACCCTCGTCGTAACCGACGTATCCGGGGGGCGCACCGACGAGCCGGGACACCGTGTAGCGGTCGTGGAACTCGGACATGTCCAGCTGGATGAGGGCGTCCTCGCTGCCGAAGAGGAACTCGGCGAGCGCCTTGGACAGCTCGGTCTTACCCACACCCGACGGGCCGGCGAAGATGAACGAGCCGGAGGGCCGCTTCGGGTCCTTCAGCCCGGCGCGGGTACGCCGGATCGCCTTGGACACCGCCTTGACCGCGTCCTCCTGGCCGACGACCCGCTTGTGCAGCTCGTCCTCCATGCGGAGCAGCCGGGAGGTCTCCTCCTCGGTCAGCTTGTAGACCGGGATGCCGGTCCAGTTCGCCAGGACCTCGGCGATCTGCTCGTCGTCGACCTCGGACACGACGTCCAGGTCGCCGGCCTTCCACTCCTTCTCCCGCTGGGCCTTCTGGCCGAGCAGCTGCTTCTCCTTGTCCCGCAGCTGCGCGGCGCGCTCGAAGTCCTGCGCGTCGATGGCGGATTCCTTGTCCCGACGCACCTGCGCGATGCGCTCGTCGAAGTCCCGCAGGTCTGGCGGCGCGGTCATCCGGCGGATGCGCATCCGGGCACCGGCCTCGTCGATCAGGTCGATCGCCTTGTCCGGCAGGAAGCGGTCCGAGATGTACCGGTCGGCCAGCGTGGCCGCCGCGACCAACGCGGCGTCGGTGATGCTCACCCGGTGGTGGGCCTCGTACCGGTCACGCAGACCCTTGAGGATCTCGATGGTGTGGGCCAGCGACGGCTCACCCACCTGGATCGGCTGGAACCGGCGCTCAAGCGCCGCGTCCTTCTCCAGGTGCTTGCGGTATTCGTCGAGCGTGGTGGCACCGATGGTCTGCAACTCGCCACGGGCCAGCATCGGCTTGAGGATGCTGGCCGCGTCGATCGCACCCTCGGCGGCGCCAGCGCCGACCAGCGTGTGGATCTCGTCGATGAACAGGATGATGTCCCCGCGGGTGCGGATCTCCTTGAGCACCTTCTTGAGGCGCTCCTCGAAGTCACCGCGGTAGCGCGAACCGGCCACCAGGGCACCCAGGTCAAGCGTGTAGAGCTGCTTGTCCTTGAGCGTCTCCGGCACCTCGCCCTTGATGATCCGCTGGGACAGCCCCTCGACGACCGCGGTCTTACCGACCCCGGGCTCGCCGATCAGGACGGGGTTGTTCTTGGTACGGCGGGACAGCACCTGCATGACCCGCTCGATTTCCTTCTCGCGCCCGATGACCGGGTCGAGCTTGCCCTCGCGGGCGGCCTGGGTCAGGTTCCGGCCGAACTGGTCCAGCACGAGGCTGGTCGACGGCGCGGCCTCACCCGGCGCGGCTCCGGCCGCGGCCGGCTCCTTGCCCTGGTAGCCGGAGAGGAGCTGGATCACCTGCTGGCGGACCCGGTTCAGGTCGGCGCCGAGCTTGACCAGCACCTGGGCGGCGACGCCCTCACCCTCGCGGATCAGACCGAGCAGGATGTGCTCCGTACCGATGTAGTTGTGGCCGAGCTGTAGCGCTTCGCGCAGGGACAGCTCCAGCACCTTCTTGGCCCGCGGCGTGAACGGGATGTGCCCACTCGGCGCCTGCTGACCCTGGCCGATGATTTCCTCGACCTGCTGGCGGACGCCCTCCAGGGAGATGCCGAGGCTCTCCAGAGCCTTCGCGGCGACGCCTTCGCCCTCGTGGATGAGACCCAACAGGATGTGTTCCGTACCGATGTAGTTGTGGTTGAGCATCCGGGCTTCTTCTTGAGCCAGGACGACAACCCGCCGCGCTCGGTCGGTGAACCGCTCGAACATGCCCTCGTGCTCCTCACGTGCCGTGCGCCATTGATCTTGGCGGGGCCAGCGCCCGGGCGTCCAGGTGACACCCGTGCCATCACTCTATCGCCGCGAACCGACTCTTCTGAGGTCGTGTGTTGCTGGAATGCGCCACGTCCGCGACGTTTTTTCCCAACTGCCCGCGCTCAGAGCGTGTTCCCCGGCCCCCGGCTCTACGCGTAGAGCGAAATCCAGCCCGGCGGTCTGACGTCCACAGGCAGTCCCGAGTTCCTCCACAGGTTGTGGATAACTCTTCCACTGGTTGTGGACAACGTCGGGGCCGCCGGGTTCCTTCCCGGCGGCGGGGGAGGTTTCCGGACCCGTGGGCACGGCTGCGGACGGCCACGCGAGCGAGCAAGGACGGACAGGCGGTCGGGGACGGGCGGACGGCCACGCGAGCGAGCAAGGACGGACGGGCGGACGGGGACGGGCGGACGGGGCGACGCGCGGGGCAGGACGGGCGGGCACCCCGGCGGGCGGTCACGGGGGCACCCGGGACGGGCGGCAGGGGGAGGCGGATGACGAGCAGCCGGGACGCGAGCGGCAACTTACCCCGATTCCGCCGAAACGGATATCTAGGGGATAAAGTCCAGCGCCGGGCCAGAAGCGTCGCATTCGCTCCGGACCCGGCGCGGGGAGCCGGTCAGCCGGCAGGCTCAGCGGCCGGCCTTGGCGTGGTACTCGTCGACGATCTCCTGCGGGATGCGCCCCCGGTCGGAGATGTCCCGGCCTTCCTTCTTGGCCCAGGCCCGGATCGCCTTGTTCTGCTCCCGGTCCGCGGTGGCGCCCCCGCGCCCCCGAGCCGCCCGGCCGCCGACGACGACGCCGCCACGGCCGACCTTCGAGCCGGACGCGACGTACGGCGAGAATAGGTCCCGCAATTTCCCGGCGTTCTTCTTCGACAGGTCGATCTCGTACTGAACGCCGTCGAGCGAGAACTTGACGGTCTCGTCCGCGTCGCCGCCGTCAAGGTCATCGACAAGCTTGTGAATGATCTGCTTGGCCACGTGCCGTAATCCTCTCGAGCAGGGTGTTCCGCAAACAAGAGCACAATAGCCCGACGCGCACTCGTTGCGTCAATAGGACCCGGAAATTACTCAACAGGACTTACGCGACTACTCCGCGCGGATCAAGGGGAAGAGGATGGTTTCCCGAATTCCGAGGCCGGTGAGGGTCATCAGCAGCCGGTCGATTCCAATTCCGACGCCGCCGGAGGGCGGCATTCCGTACTCCAAGGCGCGGAGGAAGTCCTCGTCCAGGCGCATTGCCTCGTCGTCGCCCTTCGCCCCGAGTTGCGCCTGGGCGAGCAGCCGGGCCCGCTGCACCACCGGGTCGACCAGTTCCGAGTAGCCCGTGCCGAGTTCGAATCCGAGCGCGTACAGGTCCCATTTTTCGGTGAGTCCTGGCTGCTCACGGTGGGCGCGGACGAGCGGGCTGGTGTCCTCCGGGTAGTCCCGTACGAACGTCGGCTCACGCAGTCCGGGCACCACCAGTTCCTCGAACAGCTCCTCGGCGAGCTTGCCCGGCACCCACTTCGGATCGACTCCGAGGCCAATTTTTTCGGCGTACCGGACGAGCTGGGCCCGATCGGTCGAGACCGTCACCTCCTCGCCGAGGGCCTCCGATAGCGACCCGAAGAGCGTCGTCGTACGCCACTGGCCGCCCAGGTCCAACTCGGCCCCGTCGGCGTGCGTCACGACGTGCGAGCCGGCCACCGCGTACGCCGCCTCCTGCACCAGTTCCCTGGTGAGCTTGGCCATAGTGTCGTAGTCGCCGTATGCCTCGTACATCTCCAGCATCGCGAACTCGGGAGAGTGCGAGGAGTCGATGCCCTCATTACGGAAGTTACGGTTGATCTCGAAGACCCGGTCGATGCCGCCGACCACGGCGCGCTTCAGATAAAGCTCGGGCGCGATTCGAAGGTACAGGTCGGTGCTCAGCGCATTGCTGTGCGTCACGAATGGCCGGGCGGTGGCCCCGCCGTGCAGCAACTGGAGCATCGGGGTTTCGACCTCGACGAAACTGCGGGCGTGCAGGGAATCGCGCAGGCTCCGTACGGCGGTCGCCCTGGTCCGAACGGTCTCACGGGCCTGCGGCCGGACGATCAGGTCGACATAACGCTGCCGGACCCGTGCCTCCTCGCTGAGCGGCTTGTGCGCCACCGGCAGGGGTCGCAGAGCCTTCGCCGTGATCTTCCAGGACTCGGCGAGCACGGACAACTCGCCACGCCGGCTGGTGATCACTTCACCGGTCACGCCGATGTGGTCACCGAGGTCGACCTGGCGCTTCCACTCTTCGAGCCGCTCCGCCCCGACCCGGTCCAGGGAGATCATCGCCTGGAGTTCGGTGCCGTCGCCGTCGCGCAGGGTGGCGAAGCAGAGCTTGCCGCTGTTCCGTACGAAGATCACCCGGCCGGTCACCGCGACGGTGTCCCCGGTCTGGCTGTCGGTGGCCAGGTCGACGTACCGGGCCCGGACCTCGGCCAGGGTCGCGGTACGCGGATAACCCACCGGGTACGGCTCGACGCCGTCGGCGAGCAGGCGGTCCCGCTTCTCCCGCCGGACCCGCATCTGCTCCGGAAGGTCGTCCACTGGTTCGGCGGCGGCGGGGATGTGCTCGGTCACGGCAGGCTTCCTCAGGACAGTGAGTTCGGCAGAATTCCCCGAGCCTACTCAAGTGCCTCCGGAGCGGGCAGCGGATAACCAGCGGACAGCATCGCGTGACCAACGGATAACATCGGGCTGTGACTGATCTTGATCAGGCGCTGTCGTTCGGCGCCGCCGCGCAGACCTACGACCGTTTCCGTCCGGCGTACCCGCTGGCCGCGCTGACCTGGGCCGTCGACGCCGCCGAGCCGGTCCGGGTGGTGGACCTCGCCGCCGGAACCGGCATCCTGACCCGGCAACTGCTCGGGCTGGGACACAGCGTCGTACCGGTCGAGCCGGACGAGGGGATGCGGACCCAGCTGGCCGCCGCCACCCCGGGCACGACGGCGCTGGCCGGCAGCGCCGAGGCGGTGCCACTGCCGGACGGCGACGCGGATGTGATCATGACCGGGCAGGCGTACCACTGGTTCGACCGCGACCGCGCGCACGCCGAGGCGGCCCGGGTGCTGCGCCCCGGCGGACGCTTCGCCCCGATCTGGAACAGCCGGGACGAGTCGGTGACATGGGTGGCCGCGCTGAGCCGGCTGCTGGCCGACTTCGCCGGCAAGCCGAGCGTGGACACCGCACCGGAGCTGAGCACCTTCGGCGACCGCTTCGAGCCGCTACAGCGGGCCGAGTTCTCGCACGCGGTCAGCCAGACCGCCGACAGCCTGGTCGGCCTGGTCCGCACCCGCTCCTACTACCTGACCGCCACCCGGCAGCGGCAACGCGAGCTCGAAGCGGCCGTACGCGATCTGGCCCTGCACCACCCCGACCTGGTCGGCCGGGAAGCCTTCGACCTGCCCTACCGGACCACCGTCTACCGGGCCCGCCGCCGCTGACCCGGCAGGTTCACCGTTCGGCGGGTTCGCGGCCGGCAGCGGTCAGAGGTTGCGCTCGTAGACCATCCGCAGGCCGATCAGGGTGATCATCGGCTCGTGGTGGGTGATCGTGGCGCACTCGCCGATGACCAGCGGGGCCAGCCCACCGGTGGCGATCACCGCGCGCACCTCACCCAACTCCTGGGTCATCCGCTCGACGATCCGGTCCACCTGCCCGGCGAAGCCGAAGTAGAGCCCCGACTGGAGGCACTCGACGGTGTTCTTGCCGATCACCGAACGCGGCTTGGTCGGCTCGACCTTGCGCAGTTGGGCGGCGCGGGCGGCGAGCGCGTCGAAGGAGATCTCGATGCCGGGCGCGAACGCCCCGCCGAGG
The DNA here is from genome assembly GCF_036250065.1 of Micromonospora sp. NBC_01699. Lineage (NCBI taxonomy): Bacteria > Bacillati > Actinomycetota > Actinomycetes > Micromonosporales > Micromonosporaceae > Micromonospora > Micromonospora sp. NBC_01699. The sequence goes on from NZ_CP109199.1 coordinate 7,703,497, forward strand.
AACTCCCCCCGCCCACTGATCACGTCGAAGTTGGTGGTGGTGCCGAAGTCGACCACGATCGACGGACCCCCGTAGATCGTGTACGCGGCCAGGGTGTTCACCACCCGGTCGGCGCCGACCTCCTTGGGGTTGTCGATCGCGAGCTGCACCCCGGTCTTCACCCCCGGCTCCACGATCACGCTCGGTACGTCGGCGTAGTACCGGGCCAGCATGCTGCGCAACGACCGCAGCGCCGCCGGTACGGTCGAACAGGCGGCCACCCCGGTGATCTCGACCGCGTCACCGGCGAGCAGCCCACGGAACTTCAGGCCCAGCTCGTCGGCGGTGGACCGGGCATCGGTCTTGATCCGCCACGAGTGGGCCAGTTTGTCCCCGTCGAACGTCGCCAGAACGGTGTTGGTGTTACCGATGTCGATGCAGAGCAGCATTCGTCAGCCCCGGTGCTCCAGGTCCGTACCCTCGGTTCGGCCGAGGTCGGCCGGCCGGAGGTCTAGTGCGATGTCCAAGATAGGCGACGAGTGGGTCAGTGCCCCAACCGAAAGGTAGTCGACCCCGGTGGCGGCGTACTCGGCCGCGACGTCCAGGGTCAGCCCGCCGGTCGCCTCCAGCTCGGCCCGGTCGCCGACCACCGCCACCACCTCGGCCAACAGGCCGGGCGTCATGTTGTCGCAGAGCAGGAACCCCGCGCCCGCCTCGACCGCCTCCAGCGCCTCCGCGACGTCCGTCACCTCGACCTGGATCGGCACCAGCGGAAACGCCTCCCGCACCCGCTGGTACGCCGGGGTGATCCCGCCGGCCGCCAACTTGTGGTTGTCCTTGATCATCGCGACGTCGTAGAGGCCCATCCGCTTGTTCGTGCCGCCGCCGGCCCGTACCGCGTACTTCTCCAGCACCCGCAGGCCGGGCGTGGTCTTGCGGGTGTCCAGCACCGTCGACTTGCTGCCGACCAGGGCGTCCGCCCAGGCCCGCGTGTGGGTCGCCACCCCGGACATCCGGGTGAGCAGGTTCAGCGCGGTCCGCTCGGCGGTGAGCAGGACCCGGGTCGGCCCGGTCACCGTCGCCAGCACGTCGCCGCGGGCCACCCGGTCGCCGTCGCGGGCCCGCAACAACACCTCCACCGTACGGCCGGCCGCCTCGTCGCCGACCAGCTCCAACACCACCGCCTCGTCGTCGCCGACCAGCTCGAACACCGCCGCCGCCACGGCCAGCCCGGCCACCACCCCGTCGGCGCGGGCCACCACGTCCACGGTGTCGACCTGCCCGGCCGGGATCGTCGCCACGCTGGTCACGTCGACCCGGTCCGGCCCGAGGTCCTCCTGGAGCGCGGTCTGCACGATTCGGGTCACGGCCACCGGATCGAGTCCGGCCACCCGCAACGCGTCCTCGGTAGCGGTCCTCACAGCGCCTCCCAGCTGTCCAGCAGTTCGCCGGCCGGTCCGATCGAACCGACCAGATGGCCCCGCCACTCGTCGCTCACCGTCGGGAAGTCCTCCCGCCAGTGGCAGCCGCGGGTCTCCTGACGCGCGTACGCCGCCGCCACCAGGGCGGCCGCGACCGTGACCAGGTTGGTCGCCTCCCAGCTCGCGGTCCGGGGCGTGTCCCGGGTCGCGGCGACCTCGTTCAACTCGGTGGCGGTCGCCCGCAACGACTCCGCCGACCGGAGCACGCCCGCACCCCGCGTCATCGCCCGTTGCAGCGCGGTCCGGGTCTCCGGCCGCACCACCCAGCCGGTGCCGCCCTGCCAGGCCCCGCCCGGCGCCGGCTCGGCCTGCGGCGGCAGGTTGTGCGCGATGTCGTCGGCGATCCGCCGGGCGAACACCAACCCCTCCAGCAGCGAGTTGCTGGCCAGCCGGTTCGCGCCGTGCACACCGGTGCAGGCGACCTCGCCGCAGGCGTACAGGCCGGGGATCGAGGTGCGGCCGTGCAGGTCCGTACGGACGCCGCCGGAGGCGTAGTGCGCGGCCGGCGCGACCGGGATCAGGTCGACCGCCGGGTCGATGCCGATCGCCAGGCAGGAGGCGACGATGGTGGGGAACCGCTGGTTGAGGAACTCGGCGCCGAGGTGCCGGGCATCGAGGAAGACGTGGTCGTCCCCGGAGGCCAGCAGCACCCGGTGGATGCCCTTCGCCACCACGTCGCGCGGGGCCAGCTCGGCCAGCTCGTGCTGACCCACCATGAACCGCTTGCCGTCGGTGTCGACCAGGTACGCGCCCTCACCGCGCAGCGCCTCGGAGACGAGCGGCTGCTGGGCGGCACCGAGCACACTGGTCGCGTCGGCCGGGCTGATCAGGGCGGTCGGGTGGAACTGGACGAATTCGAGATCGGTGACCGCCGCGCCGGCCCGGATCGCCAACGCCACACCGTCCCCGGTGGAGACGGCCGGGTTGGTGGTGGCGGAGAAGACCTGCCCCATCCCCCCGGTGGCGAGTACGACCGCGCGGGCCAGGATCGCCCCCACCCCGTCCTCGCTGCCCTCGCCGAGCACGTGCAGGGTGATGCCGCACGCCTGGCCCGGTGCGTCACCCCAGCCGGGGGCGCGCAGCAGGTCCAGCACCAGCGCGTGCTCGACCAGCCGGATCCACGGGTCCCGCCCGACCGCCTCGTGCAGGGCGCGCTGCACCTCGGCGCCGGTGGCGTCGCCGCCGGCGTGCACTATCCGGTTGGTCCGGTGCCCGCCCTCGCGGGTAAGCATCAGCGACCCGTCCGCGTTGCGGTCGAACTCGGCACCGATCCGGATCAGTTCGCGCAGCCGGGCCGGGCCCTCCTCGACCAGCACCCGGACCGCCTCCGGGTCGCAGAGACCGACCCCGGCGACCTCGGTGTCGTAGGCGTGCGCGGCGGGGGTGTCCAGTGGGTCGAGTACGGCCGCGATGCCGCCCTGGGCCCAGCGGGTGGAGCCGTCGTCGATGTTGACCTTTGTGACGACGGTCACGTGCAGACCGGCCTCCCGCAACTGCAACGCGGCGGTGAGCCCGGCGATACCCGAGCCGACCACCAACACGTCGGTGGTCTCCACCCAGCCCGGCGCGGGTGCACCGAGCAGCGTGGGCAAGACCGGCAGATCCAGGGTCGGCACATGCATCAGCACAGTGAACTCCGCTCGATGCACGACCCGACGCCCGGGGGCGGCGAGGGTGATCTGGATCCGATCGGATCGACTACCCGGTCAGTTCGTGGGTACGGGCAGTGCGGCGAGTCCGGCACCCTTGACCGAGCGACTGACCACGCCCTGGCCGTAAAGACCCAGGTAGCAGCGGACACCCCGGTTACCGGCCTGCCAGTCGGCCTGTCGGCCCGGCAGCGCGAGCACGTCCGTACGGAACCGCATGTTGGCGTCATCGGGGGCGCCGACGTACGTCGCGATCAGCTTCCGGCACTCGTCGAAGAGCCGGACCCAGTCGATGTCCCTGGTCGGGAACGGTATCTCCGGCGCGTTCCACACCCCGACGAACTCGCTGTTGTGCGGCTTGGCACAGTCGACGGCGGGCATCCCGGTGATGGTCCGCTGCGCCGACCGCCGGATCGAGTAGCAGGCCAGAGCCAGCGGGGACGGAGCCTTCAGGGCACCCCGCACGCTGGCCGTACGGTTGACCACGGCGCCGCTGGTCGGCTCGACGCTGGCCACCTCCGCCATGTCGCACCGGAACCACCGCGCACCACCCGTCCAGGCCACCGGAGAGGGAAGTGCCACCTCCATCCGGAGACGGCCCGCCCGCCATTCGTTGCCGACGTATTCCCGCGCTTTCCCGTCGCATTCGCCGAAGGCGGTACGAATCTCCGCCGACTGCTCGGCCGGCGGCGCCTCCCGACTCGCGGCAGCGCCGCTGAACGTGCCCACATGCACGGTCTCCGTCCGGTGCGGGGCGGCGCAGTCGACCGGCTCGTACGCCGTGAGGGGGGCGACCTTGACCGGCTCGGCCGGGTGGCAGGTGCCGACCGGCGGTACGAAGGGTTTCGGCTCGGCCAGCGGTGCCCAGTCGTCGACGAGCGCCCCGTCGATCCCGGCCGGTTGCCCGCACCCGGACAGCAGCACTCCCGCCACCGAAACCGCGACCAGGACGCTCCACCAACGACGCATCGCGTCCCTCCCCAGGGGCGGCACCAGTATGGACGGCTGGGACATAGCGTAGCCGTCCGGCGTCGTTGCGTCGCCTCGCCGATGGGCTGATCATCCTCGGCCCATCGGTCCGGATCACGTCCTCAGCGGGCGTCCGCCACCAGGTCACCGCGGACCGGTCCGCCGGCCGTACCGGCTGCCACACCGGCCGGGTCGGCACCCAGCCCGACCACCCGGTTGTCGGCGTCGACATGCACCACCCGAGGCTGGTACGACCGCGCCTGCGCGTCCTCGAACTGCCCGTACGCGATGATGATGACCAGGTCACCGGGGTGCACCAGGTGCGCGGCGGCACCGTTGATGCCGATCACGCCGCTGCCCCGGACACCGGGGATGACGTACGTCTCCAGCCGGGCCCCGTTGGTGACGTCCACAATGGCCACCTTCTCCCCGGGCAGCAGGTCGGCGGCGTCGAGCAGCTCCTCGTCGATGGTCACCGAGCCGACGTAGTGCAGGTCGGCCTGGGTCACGGTGGCGCGGTGGATCTTCGACTTGAGCATGGTGCGGAACATCAGATCTCTTCCTTCGAAGCAGCGACGGCACCGGCCGGCGCGGCAGCGGCCGCAGCGGCGGATTCGGTGCCGGAATCGGGGTCGGCGAGCCGAACGGCCAGGTTGTCGATCAGGCGGGTGCTACCGACCCAGGCCGCCACCACCATCCGGGCCGGACCGACGAGCGGGGCCGGTGCCAGGTCCGGATCGGTCAGGACCAGGTAGTCGAGCTTCGCGCCCGGCGTACCGGATGCCTGGAGTGCCTGGTGGGCGGCGGCGAGCGCGGCGTCGGGACCGAGCCCGGCGTCGGCGGCGGTCGCGCCCGCCCGCAGCGCGGCGGACAGGCTCGCGGCGGTCACCCGCTCGTCCGCCGACAGGTAGCGGTTGCGACTGGAAAGGGCCAGACCGTCCGGTTCCCGGACGGTCGGCACACCGACGATCTCCACCGGTACGTCCAGGTCACGCACCATCCGGCGAACCAGGGTGAGCTGCTGGTAGTCCTTCTCGCCGAAGAACGCGAAGTCCGGCCGGACCAGTTGGAGCAGCTTGAGCACGACGGTGAGGACCCCGTGGAAGAAACCGGGGCGGCTGGCGCCCTCCAGTTCACCGCCGAGCGGTCCGGGGTCGACCCGGACCAGTGGCGTCCCGGTCGGGTACATCTCCTCGCGGGCCGGCGCGAACACCACGTCCACCCCGGCCGCCGCGCAGATCGCCAGGTCGGAGTCGAACGTACGGGGATACCTGTCGAAGTCCTCGTTCGGCCCGAACTGCAACGGGTTCACGAAGATCGTCACCAGTACGTGGTCGGCCCGCTCGCGGGCGGCGCGTAGCAGCGCCTCGTGCCCGGCGTGCAGCGCGCCCAGCGTCATCACCACCCCGACCGTGCCCGGCAGCGCGTCACGCGCGGCCGTCAACTCCGCCCGGGTGCGTACCACCTCGGTCATGCCCACTCCTCGCTTCCCGTGCCCACCGAGCTTCCCGTGCCCGCCTGGCTTCCCTGCCCACCGAGCTTCCCGTGCCCGCCTGGCTTCCCTGCCCACCGAACCGGACGCCCGGTCGGGTCACACCGACTGCCGCTGCCGGTCGGCGAGTACGCCGAGCAGCGACACCGCGTCGACCGGTCGGAGCCGGCCGGCGGCGATGGCCCGGTCGGCGGTGCGCCGGGCCAGCGCAAGGTAACCGGCGACCGACTCGGGCGCGGTGGCGGCCAGCCGATCCAGGTGCTTGGCCACGGTGCCGGCGTCACCGCGGACGACCGGACCGGTCAGCGCCGCGTCACCGAGCCGCAGGGCGTTGTCCAGGGCGGCGTGCAGCAGCGGCCCGAGCACCTTCTCCGGCTGCGCCACACCCGCGTCCCGCAACCGGTCCATCGCCTCGTTGACGAGGGTGACCAGGTGGTTCGCGCCATGGGCGAGACTCGCGTGGTAGAGCGCGCGGTCGCCCTCGGCCACCCACTCGGGCACCCCGCCGAGGTCGGCGACGAGCCGGGCGGCGAGCGGCCGGAGATCGGTCGGCACGGTCACGCCGTACGAGATTCCGGGCAGCCGGGCCAGGTCGTCGGCGGTACCGGTGAAGGTCATCGCCGGGTGCACCGCGAGCGGGCGGGCCCCGACGGCGACGGCGGGCGCGAGCACCCCGAGCCCGTGCGCACCGGAGGTGTGCAGGACCAGTTGGGCCGGGCGCAGCGCCCGGGTCTCGGCCAGGCCCGACACCACGGCGGCGAGCGCGTCGTCCGGCACCGCGATGACCAGCAGGTCGACGCCGGAACGGGCGACCTCGGCGGCGGGCAGGTTGGTGGCACCGGGCAGCAGTTGGTCGATCCGGGCCTTCGCGGCGGCGGAGACGCCGGAGGCGGCCCGCACCCGGTGGCCGGCGCGGGCCAACGCGGCGCCGAGTACGGCACCCACCCGACCGGTGCCGATCACCCCGACGGTCAGCATCCGGGGGCCGAGATGTGCCCCGTCGGTTACGGCGGCGGTGGGGCCGCCGGGGCGGTGAGCCGGCGCGGTCACCCCGGCAGGGGCGGCCGGACGCGGGCGCGGCGATGCGCTCATGTCTTCGATCCAGTCCTCGATAAGTGGTACCGGTCGATCGCAAGTATGCGCCGTTGTTACGGACGTGCGACAAGCATGTGTGAAAACCTTCACCACCCCCCGAACGACGGAATGCGCCCGGCACCAGCCGGGCGCATTCGTCATGGTCTACCGGCGGAGGAAGCCGGCGTCGAGGAACTTGAAGTTGGTGTTGGGCCGTACCTCGCCGTCACCGTCGACCACGTCGGGGGTGTTCTGCCCGTCGTGCACCACCAGCAGGCCACCGGGGAATCCGGGCAGCGGGGTGAACACCACCGAGGCGCCGTCGCACTCCTGCACCCCGTCGATCTCGGTACCGTTCGGGCGCCGGGTGTCGGTCACCGCGAACCGTGCCACCGGCCGGTTGGTCCGTCGGTCGTACGTGAAGAACGTGTCGTCGCCCTGGCTCGACACGACCAGCGTGCCGTCGAGCCGCCCGGTCCGGTGGATGGTGAGCCCCTCCACGTCCGCCGCGATCCGCCCGCCGAAGCCCGGATCGGCGGCGTAGTCGACCACACAGTCGTCCTGCTCGACGTCGAACACCGCCGGTACGCCGTACTCACGGGTCCGCTCGACCGAGGTCGGCTGACCGCGGAAGCGGCCACCGGTGACCGGGATCCGCCACAACCCGACCGTCTCCTGCGCCAGGTACGCGACCCCGGTCGCCGGGTCGACCACCATCCCCTCGACCTGCGGTCCGTCACCCGGATCGGCACACGGCGCCCAGCGGGTGCCGTTCGGCAGGGTGAACTCCGCCGGCAGGGTCAGCCGGTCCACCGGCCGGTAGCTGACCCGGTCACCCCGGACGACCAGCCGGAAGATGCCGACCTCCGGCGTACTGCGCCGGCTGACCACCACGTAGACGGTGCCGTCCGGGGCGACCCAGGTGGCCAGGCCGTACGCCGTACGCTGTCCGTTGACCTCCGCCTGGTCGCGGCTGAACGCGTACGGCACGTCCGGCGCGGTCACGTCGACCAGCCGGCGCCCGGCCGGGTCGATCCGGTAGAACCGGAGCTGGTCCCGGCCCCGGTCACTGACCACGGCCAGGTCCGACCGCCGGCCACCGAGCCTGAAGCCCTCGACCAGGTCGACGTTGTTGAACCGGCCGGACTCGTCGTCGGGACCCGGCGCGGGCGGGGTGGGGATCACCTGCCGCTGCCGGCCGTGCAGGTCGTAGACCCGCAGGCCGCCGTTCTTGGCGGTGGCGATCACGAGGCTGCCGGCCCGGTCGACCGGGTTGACCCAGATCGCCGGATCGTCCGCGTCGGCGTCGCCGCCGGCCTCGTCGTCAAAGAGTGCCGGGGTCTCGACCACGGCACGGACCGCGCGGGTATGGCCTCCGGCGGACCCGCCGGCGTTCGCCGGAACGGCGGCACCCAGGAGCAGCGGTACGGTCAGCGCTGCGGGGATCAGAAGTCGTCGCATGTCCGCCGACCGTAGGGTCTGCACCGTGACATGCCCTGAACAGCGGATGAACGGATGTCGATGACCTGGCGGGCGGCGATGACGACGGCGCTGTACGGCGCCGATGGCTTCTTCGTGACCGGTGCCGGCCCGGCGGCCCACTTCCGTACCAGCGCGCATGCCGCACCGGTGCTCGGCGCGGCGGTGCTGCGCCTGCTCCAGCGGGTCGACGCAACGCTGGGTCACCCGGACCGGCTGGACGTGGTCGACGTCGGGGCCGGCCGGGGAGAACTGCTGCGTACGCTGGCCGCGCTCGCCCCGGCCGAACTGGGTCGCCGGCTGCGGCTGACCGCTGTCGAACTCGCCCCCCGCCCCGATCCGCTGCCGCCGACGATCGGCTGGCGCGACACCCTGCCGACCGGTGTCGTCGGGCTGCTGCTCGGCACGGAGTGGCTGGACAACGTACCGCTGGATTTGGCCGAGGCCGGCCCGGACGGCTGGCGCCAGGTGCTGGTGGACCCGGTGTCGGGCGCCGAGTCCGTCGGTCCACCGCTCGCCGCCGCCGACCTCGCCTGGCTGGCCGAGTGGTGGCCGGACCAAACGGGTGCGTCGGACCGGCCCGGTCCCCCGGACCAAACGGGTGTGTCGGGACGGCGGTCAGCGCCGGACCGGGCCGGTGCGGCGGGTCCGCCGACGGGTAGCCGGGCCGAGATCGGCCGGAGCAGGGACGCCGCCTGGGCGGCGGCGGTCGGTGCGGTCGACCGTGGACTGGCGCTCGCCGTCGACTACGGCCACCTCCGCGCCGGTCGCCCTTCCAGCGGTACGTTGACCGGCTTCCGGGCCGGCCGCCAGGTGCCACCGGTGCCGGACGGGTCGTGCGACCTGACCGCCCACGTCGCCGTCGACTCGGTGGCGGCGGCCGGCGAAGCGGTGACCGGTGTGCCGTACACGCTGGTCAGCCAGCGGGCGGCGCTGCGGGCGCTCGGCGCCGACGGCAGCCGGCCGCCGCTCACCCTGGCCCATACCGACCCGACCGGGTACGTCCGGGCGCTGGCCGCCGCCTCGACGGTGACCGAGCTGACCGACCCGGCCGGGCTGGGCGGGCACTGGTGGCTGCTCCAGCCGGTCGGCGTCGACCCGGTCGACCTGCTGCCGGTGGCCTTCGCCGAGACTGAACGGAATCATAGGGTTCCGGCCGTTTATCCAGTTCAGCCCTGATTCCCCGCGTGCCGTGGGCGGATAAACCGGGAGAAGCACCGCATCCTATGGGGATGCATCAGACGGATCTGGACACGGCCGACCCGCCCGCTGCCGATACGGTCGGCCCACTCGTCGGTCGGGCGGCCCCCACTCTCGCCGCCACCATCGCCGGGTACGCCCTGCTCGCCGCATTCGCCCGGCCACTGACGCTGCCCGCCGCCTGCGCCGTACTGGCACCCGGACTGGTCCTGCTCTGGTGGGGCGCCCGGCGGGTGCCGCACCGTACGCTGCCGTCCGGGCGGGCGACCTCGGTGACCTGGGTCGGGCTCGGCGCCGCCTTCTGCGTCTGGGAACTGGTCGCCCTGTTCACCGGCAACGACGTGAACAATCCGACCTTCAGCATCCTGGCCGACCCGTTCCTGGACACCTACCCGGGCAGGGTCGCCGGGTACGTGCTGTGGCTGAGCACCGGCGCCTGGCTGGTGACCCGTTGACCGCACGCGCCATCCTCGTCGCCGGCTTCGTCGTGATCATCGGCGCCATGGTCCTGGTCGATCTCGCCGGCCGCCGCCCGAACAGCGCGGTCGCCCCGCTGGGCAGCGCGCTGATCGCGGCGATGCGCGGCGGCACGGGGCGGCTGATCGTACTCGGGGCGTGGGTCTGGATCGGTTGGCACTTCCTGGCCAGGTGACCCCGGTCCGTGCTGTTTGCCACCCTCCCGGGAGGGAAGCCACCGACATGTCAAGCAGTACTAGTCATCCGAACTCCACGGGCCGGACGAAACGGCCGATCGCCCCACCGGAGGAAAGATGCCCGTTTTCATCAAGAAAGTATTTGCCTGGGGGGGCCTGGCCTTCCTGATCTTCTTCATCGCGTTCCGCCCGGACAGCGCCGCGCACACCTTCAAGACCCTCGGAGCCGGGTGCATGATGATCCTTCAGGGCTTCGGTGACTTCCTCACCACCCTGATGACCTGACCGGGGTAGTCGGGCCGACAGGTCTAGGGCGCGGTCAGGGTCAGCGGACCGGAGGCGGGCGACCGGTTGCCAGCGGCGTCCACGGCGTGCACCACGAGGACGTACGTCCGGCCCGACACCAGGCCGACCGTGACCTGGTTGAGGAGGGTCCGGGCGACCTCGACGGGACCGCTCGGGTCGGCCCGGTCGACCAGTTCGTAGCGTGGCGGACCACTGTCGTCGGTGGCCGGAATCCAGGTCAGGGTCACGCCGTGCGGGCCGAGGTTGGACGCTACCGGCGTACCGGGAATGTTCGGCGGGCTGACGTCCGGCCCGGCCGGCCGGGCGGTGACCGTGACCGGCGCGGACAGCGCGGAGTAGTTGCCGGCGTCGTCTGCGGCCCGCATGGCGAAGGTGTACGTCGTGCCCGGCGTGAGCCGGGTGACATCCAGTACGTTGTTCGGCCAGGGCGGGTGCTGCGAGCGGCTCGCGACCACCGTGTCACCGCTCGGCGTGATCGACAGCACCTCGTACAGCGCCACCCCGATGTTGTCGCTGGAGCCGCCCCAGGAGACGGTGACCGAGGTGTCGGTGATCCGGGTCGCGGTCAGCGCGGACGGCGCGGTGGGCGGCTGGTTGTCGCCCGGCGGCATGGTCAGCTTGAACAGCGGGGGCGAGCTGGACGAGTTGCCCGCCCCGTCGACGGCGCGGACGCTGAACCGGTAGGTGCGCGACGGCAGCGTCCCGGTGATGGTGATGCTGTTCGTCCGCGTACGCCACAGCACGGCGATGTCGGTGTAGAACTGGCTCACCTCGTACCGCACCACGCCGACGTTGTCGGTGGACGCCGCCCAGGTCAGCTGGACCGAGCCGGTGCCGTAACCGACGACCTCGATCGGTCCGGGTGTGGTCGGCCGCTCGGTGTCGCCGACCGCGGCCGCCGCCGGGGTGACCGGGCCGACCGCCGGCAGCGCCGCCGCGAGCAGGATCGCCGCCAGCAGGCCCGTCAGTAGCCGGGGCCCGACGTTCCCACGGACGCCGCCGCCCCGTCCGGCCCGGGTGATCGGCCGAGAACTGTCCATCATGGTCGTCTCTCACTTCTGGCAGGCGGGCGGCACTGGACGAATCGAGACCATTGTATTCACGAACATCAATTAATGGGGACCGTTCCGGCCGATCAGGCCAGGGCGAGCGCAACCATGCTGCCCAGGATGAGGAACGGACCGAACGGCAGGTGGCCGGACCAGCGGACCCGCCCGGCGACCAGCAGGACGACGCTGGTCAGCGCGGCGGCGACGAAGGCCACCATCAGGCCGAGGAACACCGGCCCCCAGCCGAACCAGCCGAGCACGGCGGCACTGCTCAACACCAACTTGGCGTCGCCCAGACCGAACCCACGCCGACCGAGCAGCACCGTCGAGGCGGCGAAGACGAAGGCGACCGCGCCCCCGGCCAGCAGCGCCCGCAGCCAGTCCGCACCGCCGCCGGCCGCCGTCCCCGAATCACCGGCCAGGGCCGCGAGGCCGAGCAGGCCCCAGGTGCCGAACGCGGCGGCGGAGGTGAGCCGGTCCGGCAACCGGTGTACGGCCAGGTCGACGAAGAACAGCGGCAGCGCGCAGAGCAGCCACCAGGCGAAGGCGACCGTCTCCACGGCCGGTCGGGCGGCCAGCACCAGCACCCCGATCGAGACGAGCAGGGCCAGTTCCACGGTGGCCGGTGGAGCGCCGATCCGCTGACGGCAGGCGCCGCAACGGGCGAGCGGGGAGAGGGCCAGCGGCGGCCCGGCGCTCCCGAACGGCGTACCGCAGTTGTCGCACCCGGTCCGCCGGGCCGTTCCGCCCGGCACCGAGTCGGCCGCCACGATCCAGCGGATCAGCGGGGCGACGGTGGCGGCGGCGAGCAGCCGCAGCGGCCAGCCGGCACCGGACCGCAGGGGCCCGGCCGGTGTCGGCCGGTGCTCGGTCAACGACATGACAACCTCCGCGCGGGGACGGGGAGAGCCGGCCGGGCCGGATCTTCGACAACACGTTGCGTGACTTCATGATCAGCCAAGAGCGATCTTCGATCGACGTCGGCGACCGGCTCCGGGCCGACCCGGCGGCGGTCCGAACGATCACGCGGGGCAGTCGCGGATCCGCCGGTACCGCTCCCGGACCGGGGTACGGAAACGGCCAGAACACCGCCATCCCCTGTATTTCGCAGCGCATCCGAACGTGCATCAGCACGCGCACAGTGATCTACCACCCCGGCCCGAGGACCGCCAAGGAGTCGATACCTATCGACCATCATCAAATGACCCCAATGGATATCCGGACGACGGATGGTAACCGTACGTGTTCTCCGCAATTGCCTCTGTTGCATCGTCGGCGGTCAGCCTATGCTCGCCCCTTGGGTGGAGCACAACCGTCGGGTAAAACAGATCAACCCACCGATCCGGCAAAGAATTGGCACATCTGTAAGATCCCGTTCAGATCGAAACAAGTAAATGTCCGTACGGCGGCACCGGGCTCGACACGAGCCGTCAGGGCCCGCTGTGCCGTGCCCGTACTCCACCCGGCACGGGCACCTCACCAGGACAGATCGGTGAGGTAAGCAATCCGGTGTTTTGCACGGCGAGCGGCGGAAAGGAAGGAAACACCGTTGCGCGCACAGCGATTGGGCAGGTACTCCACCGTCCTCGTCGCGATCGTGTCGGTCGCCCTCGGCGCCGGCTGCGCGAAGGACCAGGCGCCCGGCGTACCGGCGCCTCTCGACGGCGTTCCCGCCGCCACACCCGATGCCGCGCCGGAGACCGAAGCCGCCTCGAAAGCCGCACTTGCCGCCTATGCCGGCTATCTGGACGCCTCGCGGGAAGCGGAAAAATCGGCGAACCATCTCCATCCGGCGCTCAAGAAGTATCTGGCCGACCCCCTGCTGACCCAGGTCCGGCTTGCCATTCGTGACGCGAAGGAGCACGGCGCGATGCGTACCGGCACGCTCATCTCCGACCCGCAGGTGACCGACGTACGGCTGGACACCGTCCCGGCCACGGTCTCGATCCAGGACTGCCTGGACGGCACCGGATACCGACTGGTCTACACCAAGGACAAGTCAGTCGTACCCGGCTCCACCAGCGGCCGGTACCTGGCCACCGCGACCGCGGCCCGCTACCCCGACGGCCGCTGGCTGATCAGCACCGGCACCGCCCACCGGGACCAGCCGTGCTGAGCCGGCGCTCCCGCCTGACCCGGCGGCTGCTCGCCGTCGGCGCTGCGGCCACGCTGACCCTGGCCATCGGCCTGACCGGCTCCGCGCCGGCCACCGCCCGTGGCCCCGGTGCCGATTGCCCACCCACCCAGACCGACTGCCACGTCTGGGACGACATCCCCGGCAACCCCGGTGGCCCCGGCGGCCCCGGCAACCCGGGCGGTGGCGGCGGCAACGACGGCCCGGCCCGCAAGTGCACCCGCGACGGCCGCCCGATCCCCTGCTACGACAACGTCCTCGGCTGGTACAACCCGGAGGACAGCTGCTACTACAAGCTCGCCGAACCGCAGCCCGACGGCGTGCCCGAGGGCCAGGACCAGTACTGGGTGAGCTGCGCCGGCAACGGCCAGGTCTCGGTCACGCTGGACGCCCCACCACCCGGCTTCGGCGCTCCCCCGGACCCGGCCGAACTGGCCGCCGAGGCGCTCGCCAGCCTCACCCTCAACCGCCCGCGGGTCGGGGTCGCCCCCCACCCGAGCAAGGGACCCGGCCTGGTCGGGCTCCCGGTGTGGCTCTGGACCGACCCCAGCGCCCAAACCTGGGGGCCGCAGGAGGCCAGGGCGTCGGACCGCGGCGTCACCGTCGAGATCGAGGCCAGCGTCGAGAAGATGGTCTGGGACCTCGGCGACGGCAGGACGTTGACCTGCACCACCGCCGGCCGGGCGTACAACCCGAACAGCGACAAGAACGCCACACCGCCGTGCGGGTTGCCCGACGGCTACAGCAAGCCCAGCGGCAACGGCAAGTACAGGGTCAGCGGCGTCACCCACTGGGTGGTGCCGTGGCGCGTCCTCGGCGGCGGCGCGAGCGGCACCATGCGCACCACCCGGCAGAGCGCCGAGGTGGCGATCGAGATCGACGAGCTTCAGGTGGTGACGAGGTGACCGTGGCACCCACTCGCGCCCAGTCGGGACCGGTCGACGCACCGGTGGCCCCGCCCAGGGTGGTCCGCCAGCGACGGGTCCGACCGGGTCTGCTCGGCCTGGCCGTCCTGCTGGTCGCCCTCGGCGGACTGGGGTCGGCGTTCGCGGTCACCTCGGTCCGGGCCACCGGCAGCTACCTCGCGGTGGCCCGGCCGGTCCAGGTCGGCGCCATCCTGACCGCCGACGACGTCACCCGGGTCGAGGTGGCCGGCGGCCAGGGCCTCGCCCCGGTGGCCGCCAGCCGGCTCGGCGAGGTGATCGGGAAGCGGGCCGCGGTGACGCTGACACCCGGCACCCTGCTCACCGCCGGGCAGTTCACCGACAAGCCGCTGCTCGGCCCCGGCCAGCAACAGGTCGCGATCAGCCTCCGGGTCGGCGCGGTACCGGCGAAGCGGCTCCGCCCGGGTGACAAGTTGCTCCTGATCGGGCTGCCGGACCAGAGCAGGACCGGCGGCACCGATCCGGCGGGCACCCGGTTCGAGAGCACCGTGATCGACACGGCCTACCCGGACAACAGCAGCGTCGTCATCTACGTGGCACTCGCCGTCCGCGACGTGCCGGCGGTCGTCGCGCTCAACGCCGGCAACCGGGTCGCCGTCGTGCTGACCTCGGCGGCCTGAGCATGGCCGTCGTCGCCTTCGTCGCCGCCAAGGGCTCACCCGGGGTCACCACCGCCGCGCTCGCCTGCACGCTGTCCTGGCACCACCGGGTGATCCTCGCCGAATGCGACCCCTCCGGCGGCTCGGTGCTCGCCGGCTACCTCGGTGGGGCGCTCGACGGCCCGCGCGGCATCGGCGAGCTGGCCGTGGGCGAACTGCGCGACGGCAACCTCGACACGGCCTTCTGGTCCCAGCTGGTCGACCTCGACGCGCCGAAACGGGAACGACTGCTGCTGCCCGGCGTGGTCGACCCGGCCCAGGCCGGCAGCGTCACCCCGCTCTGGCAACGGTTCGCCGACTTCTTCACCGAACTCGACCGGGGCCAACCCGCGTACGACGTGCTGGTCGACTGTGGCCGGTTGCAGGTGGTCGCGCCACCGTGGCCACTGCTGCGGGCGGCCGCCATCGTGCTGGTCGTCACCGGCGCCGGCCTCGCCGACATCTCCAGCACCCGCTCCACGGTCAAGGCGATCGAGCGGGACTTCGCCGAGCACCGGGTGCCGCCCGGCTCGCTGCGGCTGCTGCTGGTCGGCAACGGCCACAGCCGGAGCGAGGTGAGCAAGGCACTCGGCCTGCCCGTGATCGCCCACCTGCCGCACGACCCGCGTACCGCCGACGTGCTCAGCCACGGCGGCACCGTACGGGCGAGACGGCCGCTGATGCGGGCCGCCGGCGCCCTGGAGGTGCCGATCCGTACGTTGCTGGACCGCCGCCGTGCCCGACTCTCCTGGCCGGCCACCGTCCAGGAGGTGCCGCATGCGGTTTGAGCCGGTCTCGCACGACCCGCGCGGCCGGGAGAACAGTGCCACCTCGACGGTGCCGCCGATCCCGGCGAACGGCCGGCACCAACGCACCGCCGCTCCCCCGGCGAACGGCACTGCCACACCCCCCGGCCACACCGCACCGGCGGCCGCCATTGCCCCGTACCCGATCCAGGGCGTCGGCGGACCGGCTCCGGCCGGCGGCGCGGTGGTGGCGGCCGGGCCGCCGCCCCAACGAACACGGATCGACTTCGCGGTGGTCCGCGAACTCCGGCGCGAACTCAGCGAACGCCTGACCCTCTGGCAACGCGGCCGGGAGTTCAGCGTCGATGAGGAGGACACCGAGCGGGCCCGGCTCGCGGTCGCGGTGGTCGGCGAGTACGCCGACGCGGCCCGCCGGGCGGGCACACCTATGCACGCCATCGAGGAACGGAGCCTGCTCGACCAGGTCACCGCCGAACTGGTCGGGCTGGGCCGGCTGCAAACCCTGCTGGTCGACAGCACCATCGAGGAGGTGCACATCCTCGGCTGTGACCTGGTGCGGATCACCCGGCACGGCGGGGGCGTCGACTGGGCCGACCCGATCGCCGACAGCGACGAGGAACTGGTCGAGATTTTGCAGGCCGCCGCCCGCCGGGCCGGTTCCACCGAACGGTCGCTGTCCACCTCGAAGCCGACCCTGGACCTACAACTGCCCGACGGCAGCCGGCTGGCCGCGGTCTACCTGGTCAGCCACCGCCCGTACGCGGTGATCCGGAAGCACAACACGCTCGACGTGAGCCTGGACGAGATCGCCGGCGGCCGGGGCGACCTGGACGAGATGATCGACCTGCTGATCCGGGACTTCCTGCGCGCGGCGATGGCGGCCGGCCTGAACATCATGGTCGCCGGCCTGGCCGGGGCCGGGAAGACCACCGTGATCCGGGCGCTGATGGACGAGATCCCGGCCGACGAGCCGTACGTGGTGCTGGAGGAGAGCCGGGAACTGCTCCCGACCAAGCGGGGGATCAAGCACCGGGCGGTGATGAGCTTCGAGTCCCGCGAGGGACACGGCGAGCGCGGAGCCGACGGGCGTCCGGCCGGCGAGGTGACGATCGCCGACCTGATCCCGCTGTCGCTGCGGATGGGCGTACTGCGGATCATCGTCGGCGAGGTCCGCTCCCGGGAGATCGTCCCGATGCTCCAGGCGATGACCACCAGCCGTGGCTCGATGTGCACCATCCACGCCCGTACGCCCGCCGGGGTGGGCGAGCGGATCATCGAGCTGGCGCTGGCGCACGGCCGGGAGATGACCGTCGACCAGGCCCGCCGGATGGCCGGCAACGCACTCGACCTGATCGTCTACGTCACCGTCGAGGACGAGACCGCCATCGGCGGCCGCAAGCACCGGTTCGTCTCCCACATCGAGGAGGTGATCGGCGCCGGGGAAACCGGCCGGATCACCACCACCACGGTGTTCGGCCCCGGGCCGGACGGTCGCGCGGTCCCGAGGCACCTGCCCGAACGGATCCGCGACCAGCTCCTCCGGATCGGGTACGACGCCCGACTGCTGAGCCGCTACATCGAGGCCGGTACGGGTGCCTGGCGGCGCCCCCGCCGGACCCAACTCGGGCGGCGCGGATGAACGGGGCAGTGCGGTGATCCCCCTCGGCAACGTCGAACTGATCGCGGTGCTCGGCGGGGCGGCCTGCCTGGGCGGGCTGGTCCTGCTGGTGGTCGCGCTGGTCGGGACCACCAAGCCGGTCCCGCCGCCGGGCGGTTCCGACCAGTGGCTGCGTCGCCTCTGGCAGGGTTCCGGCACCAGCCGTTCCGACCACCTGCGACACCAAGCGCTGCTCGGCGTCGCCGCGCTGGTCGGCGCGCTGGCCTTCCTGCTCACCGGGCTGCCGGTGATCGGTCTGCTGTTCACGATCGCGGTGCTGGGCGTCCCGTGGCTGTTCACCGCCGGCAAGGCCGAGCAACGGGTGATCGGCCGGATCGAGGCGGTCGGCGAGTGGACCCGCCGGCTCAAGGACATGTCCAGCACCGGGCAGGGACTGCAACAGGCCATCACCAACACCGTCGCCACCGCGCCGCCGGAGATCGAGGAGGAGGTGCGCCTGCTCGCCGCCCGGCTCCAGGCCGGCTGGCTGGGCCGCGCCGCACTGCTCGCGTTCGCCGACGAGATCGGCGACCCGGTCGGCGACCAGGTGGTGGCCGCGCTGATCCTGCACCTCTCCGATCGCGGCGAGCGGCTGGGCGACGTACTCGGCTCGATCGCCTCGGCGGCGGCGGCCGAGGTCGCCACCCGGCGGGAGGTGGAGGCGAAACGCTCCCAGCCCCGGTTCGCGGTCCGGTTCCTGAGCGGGATGACACTCGCGGTCCTGGTGTACGGGCTGATCAACCCGGCCTACATGCGCCCGTACGGCACTCCGACCGGACAGCTCGTGATGATCGTCCTCAGTGCCGCGTTCATCGGGCTGCTGGCCTGGGTCCGGTCGATGAGTCAGCCGCCCCGCCCGGCCCGCTTCCTCGCCACGCCGCAGCAGGGCGAGGTGCTCGCATGATCCTCAACTGGCAGCTCACCCTCGCCGTGAGCGGCGGCGCCGCCGTCGGCCTGGGACTCTTCCTGCTGGTCCGGGAGGCGCTGCCGGCCACCCCGGCGCTCGGACCCGCGCTACGCCGGCTGCACCAACCGGCCACACCGGTCGCGGGGCCGTCCAGCCGGAGCGATTCGGAGTGGCTCGGTGGCGTAGCCCGATGGCTGAAACCACCGACCCGCGACCTGGCCCTGCTGGACCGCACTCCCGAGCAGTACGCCCTGTCGATCGTGCTCTCCGTACTGATCGGACTGCTGGCGCCGGCAACGGGCGGGGTGCTGCTCGCGATGGCGGGCATCACCCCACCGGTGGTGGTCCCCGTGGTTGCCGCCATCGGCCTGGCGGTGCTGGCGGCACTCATCGCGCACCGCGATGTGCTGGCAAAGGCGAATCGGGCCCGGCGCGAGTTCAGGCGGGCCGTCTGCACCTACCTGGATCTCGTCGCGCTGCAACTCTCTGCCGCGCACGGTCCGGTGCAGGCGCTGGAGCAGGCCGCCGCAATCTGCGACGGCTGGGTCTTCGACCGGGTCCGGGAAGCGCTGCGGTTGGCCCAGCTCCAGATGCACTCACCGTGGGACGAGATCCGGGACCTCGCCGACGAGATCGGGGTGCCGGAGCTCGGCGACGTCGGCGCCATCATGCAGTCCTCCGGCTCTGACGGGGCGCAGGTACACGAAACGCTCCGCCAGCGGGCCGACTCGCTGCGGGATCAGATCCGCACGGACGAACTGGCCCAGGCCGAGATGGTGACGAGTCGTCTCGACGTACCCGGTGCACTGCTCGTCTTCGTCCTCATCGGCTTCATTCTCTACCCCTTTGTCGCTCGACTCTGAATCCAGGATTGCCAGAAAGGCAGGAAGAGCAATGGTCAACTACGTCTACGCGTACGTCAGCAACCGGCTGGCGGAGCTACGCGGCGAGGCCGACCGGGGTGACGGACCGGTGCCCACCGCCGTCATCATCGTCGGACTCGCCATCCTCGCGGCCGCCCTCATCGTCACGGCCACCGACTTCGTGACCAGCTGGACCGATGAGCTACCCGACGCCCCGGCCGGTGGCGGCGGCGCGGTCGACTGACCCGATGCGCCGACGTCAGCCCGCGTTGTCATCCCCCACAGTTGTCGTGGTGGGGGATGACAACGCGGGCTGCCCGCACGCGACCACCGCGCGCGGGCGCTCCGACCGGGGGGCCAGTCCGGTCGAGTTGGCGATCCTGCTGCCGGTGATCTTCCTGCTGTTGATGATGTCGATCCAGGCCGGCGTGTACTTCCTCGCTCGGGCGGTGGCGCTCAACGCCGCGCAGATCGGCGTCAACTCGACCCGTACGCTCGCCGGCGACACCGAGGCGGGCGCCGAGGCGAAGGTCCTGGCCTACATCAACGCGGCCCCGGACTGGCTCGTCGCGACCAGCGTCGACGTCAATCGGAACGAGGCGGCCGGCGTGGCCACGGCGACCGTCGAAGGATCGGTGTTGCAGGTGATGCCCGGGTTCAGTTTCACCGTCCGGCAGAACGCGCGCGGCCCGATCGAGCGCTTCACCCCGGGAGATTGACGATGGCCGCGAGGGCAAGGGGGCGTTGGGCGGAGCGTGGCTCGGTCTCGGTCGAGATCGCGATTCTCGCTCCGATCTTCGTCCTCCTCTTCGGGATGGCGGTGGTGGCCGGCCGACAGGCGATCGCCGAGAACGCCGTCTCGGCGGCGGCCCACGACGCCGCACGCGCCAGCAGCATCTCGCGGACGGCGGCCCAGGCGCAGACGGCCGGTGACACGGCGGTGACCCAACGGCTGGCCGAACAGGGACTGAATTGCCAACCGGCCGCCGCCGTCACCCTCTCGGGTACGTCAGCGGTGAGCGGCGGCACCAACTGGAGTTTGCAGGAGGCGTTCGCCCAGCCGCTCGGCGATCCCGTCTTCATCGTCGCCAACGTCACCTGTGTCGTGTCCTACCAGGACCTGGCCGGGTTGGGGCTGCCTCAGACAGCGCCGGTCTCCGCACGCTTCGTGTCGCCGCTGGACCGCTACCGGAGCCGGGGATGAGCGGGCGGGCGGACCGGGACGCCGGCCGGGTCAGCGTCTTCCTCGCGATCAGCATGCTCGCCATCTTCATGATCATCGCGGTGTCGTACGACGGCACCCGGCGCCTGATGGCGATGCAGCGCGCCCACAACCTGGCGGCCGAAGCCGCCCGGACCGGCGGCCAGGCGATCGACCTCGGAGCGGCGATCGACGGCGGGCCGAAACGGCTCGACGTGAACGCCGCCATCGCCGCCGTCAACGGCTACCGGGCCGCGGCCGGCGTCACCGGCCCGACGCCGGTCATCGAGGGCGATCCACCGAACCAGACGATCACCGTCACGGTCCAGTTCACCTACCAGCCGATCCTGCTCAGCGCCTTCGGCATGGGCGCGGTGCCGATCGAGGGCACCGCCACCGCCCGGCCGCTCACCGAAGAACCGTAGATAGGGAGGCGACGTCATGCCCGCAGCGCGCGTATCGGCGGCCCGGCGTACCGGGCAGTTCCTCACCGGTCTCTGCTCGCTCCTCATCCTGGTCGGACTGATAGCCGGCGCGCCCATCGCGCTGCTGGCCTTCGCCGGCAACCCACTGCCGGACCACCTACCGACCCTGGCGGAGGTCGGCAACACGCTGACCAGCCGCGACGACGGGCAACTTTTCCTGCGGGCGCTGGCGATCGTCGGCTGGATCGGCTGGGCGACGTTCGCGCTCTCCGTACTCGTGGAGTTGCCGGCCCGGATCATGCGCCGGCCGGCGGTCCGGCTGCCCGGCATGCGCCGGCAGCAGCGGGCGGCCGCCGCCCTGGTCGGGGCGGTGGCGCTGATCCTGGTCACCAGCCCGGCGGCAACCGCGGCCACCTCGGCGGTCGCCGGCACGGTCGCCAGCGCGCCCTACACACCGTCCGCCCGGCCCGCCCTGGCCATCGCCGCCCCCACCGCGGCCACCCCCAACGAGTACGTCCCGACCGCCTGGGCGGCGGCCCCGTACGGCCGGACGGCGGCGGCGAACGCACCGCTGACCACGACGGCGGCGGCGAACGCTCCGGTGACCACGGCGGCCGTGGCGATGCCGGGTGCCCTGGCGGCACCGAACGCACCCGCCGACGAGCCCGTCCCGGTCTACCGGGTCGAGGACGGCGACTATCTCGGCACGATCGCCGACCGCTACCTCGGCGACTTCGAGCGCTACAAGGACCTGGCCCGGCTCAACGAGATCCGCAACCCGGACCGGATCAAGCCCGGCCAACTGCTGCACCTGCCGTCCGACGCCGCCGACCAGGGCGTACGCAAGCACGCCACCGGTCTGGTGGCGACCCCGCCGCCAGCAGGTGCGCAGGCCGAACCGCCCACGAACGGTTGGCCGGAGCCGGAGAAACCACCCGCGCCGCCGCAGCCCCGCAAGCCGGGTGAGGTCAGCACGTACGCGGTCGGCGCGTCCCGAGCCAGCGAGTTGAACAACCTGAATCGGCCGCTCGCGGTCGGTGCGGTGATCGCGGTTGCCAGCATCATCGGCGCCCAGATCGGAGCCGTACTCGGTCTGCGTCGCCGCCCCGCGACCGGCACCTTCAGCGACGTTACCGACGGCGGCCGTCACCGACGCAGCTGAGGCCATCACGACCGGCTCGGGCCGCTGCCGGAGGCGGCCGCAGCCCGAGCCGGCCGCCGCCGACGCAGCCGAGCCGGCCGCAGCCGGTCAGAGCGCCGCCGCCGCAGCCGATCAGGGCGCCGACGCAGCAGCCGATCAGGGCATCCGGATTTCCAGCACCCCGCTCATGACGCGGGTGGGCAGGGTCTGCTGGTCGGTGGCGGCCGGGCCGTGCACCACCTCGCCGTTGTCCAGCCGGAACGTGCTGCCGTGCCACGGGCAGACCACGCAGGGCTGTCCGTCGACCTTGGTGACGTCACCGGCACCGAGCGGCCCACCCTGGTGGGCGCAGTGTTCGAGCATTGCGGTGACCTTCTCCCCGTCCCGGTAGACCAGCACCGACACGTCGTTGATCTTCCGGGTCACCAGGCTCGCCTCGGGCAGGGCGGCCAGATCGGCGACCGGATGCCAGCCCTCGTCAATCCGGTGCAGGTCGGGCACGGCCTGGTTGACCCCGGAGCCCATCTTGTACGTCAGGTGCCCGCCGAGGAACGCACCACCGCTCGCCGCCGACAGGCCGGCCCAGCCGAGGATTCGGCCGACGCCATGGTGGCCGCTGAGCCGGGCGCCGAGCGAGCCGCCGTAGAGCGCCAGCCCGACCGCGTTGGCCGCAGCGTGCACCAGACCGACCCGGCGTTGCGACTGGGTGAGCGAGGCCCAGTCGTTCCACCCGGCGACGACCGCCGGCAGGGCGCCGAAGGTACCGATCGCGACCAGCGCCGTCGACGCCCTGCGCTGGTTGGGCAGCAGGTCGAGAATCGCGCTGGCGGTCCACGCGCCGACGGGCACCTGCACCAGCACCGGATGCAGGGGATGGCCCAGCCAGACCCCATGGAGGACGTCCCGAATCCACCGCCGGGGCAGCGCGGACCAGATCGCCCGCTGGATCTGATCACCCACCCGGTCCAGTTGGGCAGCCTGCTCAAGTTTCGTCAACACCGCTCGCATCCGCGCCGGTTTCCCCGCTGTTCGTTCGGCAAACCGGCTGGACGTTTGGCGAACAGGCTGGTCGATTGGCGAACAGGCTGGACGTTTGGCGAACCGGCCAATCGACCGGCGAACCGGCTGGTCGACCGGCGAACCGGCTGCTCCGGCCGGGGACGGCGCCATCCCACGATGGGTAGCGGGATCAGCCCCGCACGGTGCCGGTCCTGCGGCACCGTGCGCCGGACAGGGCATGACCGGGCGGTGGTCGGGTAGAGGTTGACATGCGGATCGCCATCACCGGAGCCACCGGCAACGTCGGAACCGCGCTGCTGCGCAGGTTGACCGATGAATCAGACATCGAGCTGGTCGGCATCGCCCGACGGCCGCCGGCAAAGGACGCGGGTAGCCCGTACGGCAGGGTGCGGTGGCATGCGCTGGACCTCGGCGATCCGGACAATCTCGACCGGTTGACCGAGATACTGCGTGGGGTCGACGCGGTGGTGCACCTGGCCTGGCAGATCCAGCCCAGCCACCGTCGGGTTCTGCTGCGACGTACGAACCTCACCGGCACCCGGCACCTGCTGCGGGCGATCGACGAGGCCGGGGTCCCCACGCTCGCGTACGCCTCGTCGATCGGCGCGTACGCCCAGGGTCCGAAGGACCGTCGGGTGACGGAGACCTGGCCGGCGACCGGGATCGGCGGTTCGGGTTACAGCACGGACAAGGCTGCGGTCGAGGCGCTGCTCGACGGGGTGGAACACGACCACCCCGAGTTGCGGATCATTCGGATGCGGCAGGCCCTGGTCTTCCAGCGTGAGGCGGGCGCCCAGATCAAGCGGTACTTCATCGGCCGGATCCTGCCGGTCGGCTGGCTGCGCTCGGGGCGGCTGCCGGTCATCCCCCGGAACAAGCGGTTGCGGGCCCAGGCGGTGCACGCCGACGACCTGGCCGAGGCGTACGTGTTGGCGCTGCGTAGCGACCGCAACGGCGCGTTCAACATCGCCGGCGAACCGGTGCTCGACGGGCCGGTGCTGGCTCAGGAGTTGGGGGGTCGGACCATTCCGGTGCCGATCTTCCTGCTCCGTACGCTGGCCAAGGCGGCGTGGCGGCTCCGGCTGCTGCCCACCGAGCCCGGCTGGATCGACCTCACCGCCGGGGTCCCGCTGATGGACTGCTCACGGGCGCAGCAGGAGTTGGGCTGGCACCCTCGGCACGACGCCCGAGAAGCCGTACGCGACGTCCTCAGCGGCATCGCCACCGGCGCCGGCACCAGCAGCACCGCCCTCCACCCCGACCGCCACCCCCACCCCCTCCCCTCCTAAACCCCTCCCCTCCCTGTGTCCCCCGTGCCCCCCGTGCCCCCCGTGCCCCCCATCAGCTCGTCGATCTAGGGCAAATACGTGCTTGTTGATCTCTATCCACCACCATTTGCCCTAGATCGACGGCGAGGGGGCGGGCACGCGGGGCACGGGAGGGGAGGGGGAGGGGGAGGGGCACGGGAGGGGAGGGGGAGGGGAGGGTCAGGTTAGGTCTTGTTCGTCGTTGGGGATGGGGCCGCCCAGGTCGCCGGTGTTGTACGGGTCGAGCACCTGGCGTACGCGGCGGCCCCAGCGCTCGTGGGCGGCCTGGCGGCTGATGCCGGCGGCTCGTGCTATCAACTCCCAGGTCACGCCCCAGCGGCGGAGCCCGATCAGGCTGCCCATCGGATCGATGCCGGTCTTCAGCTCAATCCGGAACCGGAGAAGTTGGGCCGCCACCTCGCGCTGGGCGCCGACCGGGCCATCCTGCTCGGCCTGCCACTGCTCCGAGCCGGGTACGGGTCGACCGCCGAGTAGCAGGTCGGCCTGCTGACTGGCCTCGTTGGCCGCGGCATGCTCGGCGGCCACGGCGGCCCGCGCCACATCGACGGTCAGCGCGGTGCTCATCAACTGATCCACTACGTCAAGGTATCCCTGACGGGGCCGACTGTCCACTGTTTAACGGGCCCCGAGAGGGGCTGGAGATCATGTGCGTCGGTGGCGGGCAGGGCACGGCCCTGTTCAACCGAGCCGCCACTTCTGGCTCGGCACGCCGGTGCAATCCCGGATCTGCAACCGGGCACCGTTCTCCGGGTTACCGTCCGGCACGTCGACGCACCTGTCGGCCCGTACGTTGACCAGGTCGGCCGCGCTGTTGAGGGTGAACTTCTGCGAGGCGCCGCCACTACAGTCGGCGAGTTGGACCGCTGCCCCGTTCGCGCTCGACCCGCCCGCCACGTCGAGGCACCCGCCCAGCGACCGGACCGTACCGTCGGCGGGGAAGGTCCAGAGCTGGCCGGCCAGCTGGTGACACTCCCACATCCGGATGGCCGCGCCCGCCGTGGCGATGCTGTCCGGAATGTCAACACAGCGACCGCTGCCGATGTTGACGATCGGATTCCCGGCCGTCCCGTCGAACGGCCCCGGTGGGGGCAACGCCAGCGGATTGCCCGGATACGCCGAGTTCGGCGATGGCCAACCCGCCCCGGGCGGGGGTGGCTGCCCCGGTCCCGGCGGGCCGGGCTGTCCCGGAGGTGGCGGGCCGGGTCGTCCCGGTGGCGGCCCACCGGGCGGCGGCAACCCCTGGAAACCCGCCACGATCAGGGTGAAGGCGCCCCGGCTGGTCGCCCACTCGGCGTCCGCGGTGGTCCAGACGATCGCGTACGCCTGTCCGTTGAAGCTGACGAACGTACGGCGGGTCGAGTGGGTCAACTCCCCGTTCTCGGCGGTGTACGTCCACTCCCACTCCGCCGCCCGTACGTGGTAACCGATGTTGCCGAGCCGGATCTGCCGGTAGTCCGGGTACCGCCCGACGTCCCGTTCCGCCTTCTCTCGTGCCCGCAGCTCCGCCACCAGGTCCGATTTGATCGACCGGAGTTCCTCGACGGCGAGCCGCCGACTGCCCTCCGGCTCGCGGAACTCGACCAGGTCACCGTCGCGATGCGACTGCCAACCGTCCGGCACCGGTACGGCCAGGTTGGCGCTGTCCCGGTAGTAGTGCCAGCCCGCGGCCGGCGGTGGACCCACCCGGTTCACCGCTGCCCCGGCAAGGCCGGACGGGCTGCCGACCGGCGTCGGCGACGACGCCGGGTCCGAATCCCCGCCGAGGAAACCGACCGTGCCGCCGTTGCTCAGCGGCACGGTCACCCCGAGCAGGAGCAGCGCCGCCGCCAGCGCTCCCACCAGCCAGCCCCGACGCCTCCACCCGGGGACCGGCGCCACCGCAACCGCCGCGCCACCCGGGAAACCGCCACCGCCCGCAACCGCACCGGTAACGGCAACCGCACCGGTAACGGCAACCGCACCGCCGCCCGCACCCGCACCCGCACCGGTGACGGCGTCCGCACCGGTATCGGCGGACGCGTCGTCGGCGACGGACTCCGGCACGATCGGTGGGGGCGGCCGGTCGAGCGAACCGAACGAACCGAACGGGCCGCCCGGACCGTACGAGCCGAGAGCGTCGGGCGGGTCGGACAGGTTCATCGATCCGAGGACACCGATCGGGTCGACCGGGTCGACCGCGTAGTAGGTGGCGGCCCGGCGGAGCAGCCGTTCCGCCTCCTCTGCGCCGAACCGCTGCTCCGGGTCCCGGCGCAGCAGCCCTTCGAGCAGCACGGTCAGCAGACCCGCGCGCTGGGGCGGCGGGGGCAGCTCGGTTGCCAGCGCGGCGAGCGTGGCGATCGCCGAGGACCGGTTGTACGGCGTACGCCCCTCCACGGCCGAGTAGAGCGTCGCGCCGAGCGACCAGAGGTCGGCGGCCGGGCCGACGATGCCGTCGGTGGCCCGTTCCGGGGCGAGGTACGCGGGCGAGCCGAGCACCATCCCGGTACGGGTCACGTGCGGGTCGCCGGGCACCATGGCCAGCCCGAAGTCGGTCAGCACCACCCGACCGTCGTCGGCCAGCAGTACGTTGGCCGGCTTGACGTCCCGGTGCAGCAGCCCGGCCCGGTGCGCGGCCCGCAACGCCGCCAGCACGCCCAGCCCGATGTGCGCCACCCGGGCCGGTGGCATCGCCCCCTCGGCTTCGAGGACCTGGTGCAGCGAGCGCGACGGGACGAGTTCCATCACGATCCACGGGTCGCCGCCGGCGTTGAGTACGTCGAAGATCCGTACGACGTTGGTCTGGTCGAGGCGGGCGATGGCGCGGGCCTCACGCAGGGAGCGCCCGCGCATCTCCCGCCGTTCGTCGTCGGTCAGTCCGGGTGGCGGCACCAGTTCCTTGATGGCCACATCGCGTTCGAGCATTTCGTCGCGGGCCTGCCAGACGCGTCCCATACCGCCCTGCCCGAGCGGCCGTAAAAGCCGGTACCGGTCGGCGATCAGCCGTTGCGGGGTGTCGGGCACCACCGGACGGTACCCGCCGCCGTCATTGTTCCCAATTTTCGGGGCGGCCGGATTGGCGACAGTCGGAAGGGGCGCACCGGGCCCGGGTCATTTTCACGATCGGTATCTCGACCGGTCCCACAGCCGTGATCCTGCACGATGCGAGGCTACCGAGGTCGAGATAGATACACGACGATTTCAAGCCATTTACAGGGAATCCCGGGACGGCTGATAACCATTGTGGACGCGGAAACATCGTTCGGACCGGCTGTGCCATGCTCGGACACCGTGCTATCCGATGAGACGATCATGGACCTCCTGGCCCCGCTGCGTCCGCTCACGTACGCGAAGGTGCCGATCGAGGGGCGCTGGCAGCAGTCGCCGTTCCCCGAGCACACGATCGGCGAACGGCCGGTCGCGGTGCTCTGCGACGATCCGGACGTGGCCACCCTGGTGGTCGACCGGGTCGACGGAACGGTCCTGTTCGTCACGAAGGACGACGTGCCGGCACTGGTCAACCGGTCGCTGGGCCAACTCGTCGAGTCCGCACGGATCTACTCCGGCGCGGCCCGCCGGGCCCGTGGGATCGACGAGGACGACGACGAGGCGCTGGAGGCGCTGGCCGCCGCGACGACCGACCACATCGGCCGGATCGACCCGGATGCCGTACGCGACGAGAACCAGGTGTGGGCGGTTGCCGCCGAGGAGCTCGGCTACGGCCTCTGAGCTGGCCGCTCACCAGCGCCGCCGGCTGCCCGCGCACCCGTGTTCTGCCGGCGGTGGGTGGCCTTCTTGCTCCGGTTGCCGCAGGTGGACATCGAACACCAGCGGCGGGTGGCGGGTGGCGGCGGGCGAGTCGTCGAGGAAGACGCCCCGGCAGGTCGGCGCGGCGCAGCGGCGGACCCGAAGTGGAGAGTTCCCGATCGCGTCGACCGCGTCGCGGGCGATGTCCGCCAGGACCTGGTCGACCGAGGTCGCCCGGACCCGACTGTACGGCCGACCGGGCGCCCCCGGGACCAGTTGCGGTACGGCGCCGGGCCGGCTCGCCCAGTCGTTGAGCAGCGCCACGTCGGCCCCGCTCGGCGCCGGCAGCACCGGCGCCACGGGCTGCACTACGTCGCCGCGCCGGTGCTCGGTCGGGTCGAGGTCGCCCGAGCCGGCAACCTGACCGTCCTCGCCGCCGGCGATGCCAGCGCCATCGCGAGGGTGCAACCGCTGTTCGACGTACTCGGGCGGTCAGTCAGCCCGGGTCGGTGCCGGCCTGCCGACGGACCTCGGCGGCCAGCCGGTCGAAGGTGGCGACCAGGACCGCGCGCCGCTGCGACACGTAGTCGGCCGTCGGCTCCAGCTCGCCGATGCTGTCGTCCCACACCGCCAGGTAGCGCTGCTTCCAGTCGGCGATCGTCTGCTCCGACGGCAGCTCGACGCCGACGTACCGCTGCTCGGAGAGCAGGCAGAGCAGTTCCAGGTTGCACGGTACGGCGACCCCCCAGTATTCGTCCGGCTCGATCTCTACCGGATCGCCGGACATCGCCTCGGTCACCTCGGCCACCAGCCGAGCCGTGACGATGCCGAGATGGTCGGCGGCGGTGTCGCTGTCGAAGTTGCCCCTGCCCCAGCTACCCACGGGCCCTCCTCCACAACTCGGACGTCCCCGCCATACTGCCCGGCCCCGGCGACACTACTGGTTCGACCGGCCCACCGCCGGTCTCGGCGGCGCGCGGAGCGGCAGGTGGGCGCGGCGTGGACAAATCCGCCCGGCCGGTTCCGCGACCGGCGGGTCCGGGGCATCCTGGACCGATGGTCGTACGGATGGAACGCAGCGGTCCGGTGACGACGGTGATCCTCGACCGGCCGGAACGCCGCAACGCCGTGGACGGGCCCACCGCCCGCGCGCTCGCCGACGCCTTCCGGGCCTTCGACGCCGACCCGAAGGCATCCGTCGCGGTGCTCTGGGGTGCCGGCGGCACGTTCTGCTCCGGTGCGGACCTGAAGGCCATCGGTACGCCGAGCGGCAACCGGGTCGAGCCGGACGGCGACGGCCCGATGGGTCCGACCCGGATGCGCCTCGGCAAGCCGGTGCTCGCCGCCATCTCCGGGTACGCGGTCGCCGGCGGACTGGAGCTGGCCCTCTGGTGCGATCTGCGGATCGCCGAGTCGGACGCGGTGCTCGGCGTCTTCTGCCGACGCTGGGGGGTGCCGCTGATCGACGGGGGCACGGTCCGGCTGCCCCGGCTGATCGGCGAGAGCAGGGCGATGGACCTGATCCTCACCGGGCGCCCGGTGCCGGCCGTCGAGGCGTACGAGATGGGGTTGATCAACCGGCTGGCACCGCCGGGCGGTGCGCGAGCGGCGGCGGAGGACCTGGCCGCGCAGCTCGCCGATCTTCCACAGGCCTGTCTGCGTAACGACCGGCAGGCGCTGCTCGCCGCCGCCGGGCAGCCGGAGCCGGCCGCGCTCGCCACCGAACTGGAGTACGGCATGCACTCGCTGGCCGCCGACGCGACCACCGGTGCCGCCCGGTTCGCCGCCGGTGCCGGCCGTCACGGCGGGTACGCCTGAGAACACGACGGCGGCGGACGGCCGACCCCGATCGGGGAGGAACCGTGCCGCCGCCGCCCTGTGGCGCGGGAAGGTCTAGAAATTACCCGCCGAGTTGCACTTCACGCCCTGGTCGAGGCAGTTGCGGACCCGTGCCGCCAGCGCGTCGTCCTCCCACGCGTTGAAGAAGTCCGCGTGCATCGAGAACGAGGTGCCCGACGCCAGGGTGATGCCGTCGGTGTTGGCGCTCAGCGGGTACGAGATGACAAACGACACCGAGGGAACCGGGACCGGGTGACTCTTCGGGCAGGCACCGGTGTGGTCACCGTTGGCCATGTGCGCCTTGTGGTCCGGGCTGTCCAGGTGCTTGCCGTCCCAGCAGTCCGGGAAGGTGATCTGGCGGACGATGTGCGCGGTCTTGGCGCAGACCGGGAAGGTCTTGTCCGCGCTGCGCCCGACCTCGCCGCCGATGCCGGCGCACCAGAAGTGGTTGCCCTGCTTGTCCGGGGTGTCGACCTGGTTCTTCGCGTTACCGACGATCATGCGCAGGCCGAACGGGAACGGCTGGGTCTTGCTCGGGTCCTTCAGCCGGGAACCGTAGTAGACGGTCACCTCGTCCGGGTCGACGACCTTGCCGTTCTGGTACATCGTCGGCACCCAGTACGCGGAGTGGTCCTGGGGCGAGTTGCAGGTGGTGGCGGTGGCCGCCCGCAGCGACTCGGCGGTCGAGTTCGCGTTGGTCGACTTGTTGCCCCAGAACGTGTGGTTGTGCGAGGCCCCGGCCAGCTTCGGCAGGACGATCGGGTCGTCACTGTTGTGGTGGCTGGTGGTGCAGCCGACGTTGAACTCGGGCACCTTCACCGGGTTGCCGGTGACCGGCTTGGGCTTGCGAGCGAAGAAAGCCGCGGTCGCGGCGGCCTGCGCGGCGGGGTCGACCGCCACCCAGCCACCCACCGAGGTCGGCGGGGCGGTGCTGGTCGACGGGTCGGGCGACGTGCCCGGCGCGCCGGGGGTGGCGGAGGCGCCCGGCGTGGCCGAGGGGTCGCCCGGGGCGGGGGACGTGGGGCCGGTCGAACCCATGCCGGCGTCGCCGGACGGGTCGGAGGCGCCGGGGGTGCCCGGCAGCTCCTTGCATCCGCCGGCGAGCGCCACGCTCAGCAGCAGCAGCGCGGTGACCGAACGACGTTGTCTGGGGGTGGGTCGCAAATTCATGTGGGGGGCACACCTTTCTTCCGAGAAGGAACACTACGAGCGCACCCCTACTTGCTTCGAGCCAGAACGATTATTTCTCCCTTAAATCTGGCTTAGCGATTGCCGGATCGGCTTTCCGGAGCGACCCACCTGTCGAACGAATCTCAATTCCCTGATTTTTTTCTAAAATCCGTAATCGACGCTCGGCCACCGACTCCACAGTTAAGGTCGGACCTCTTACGTCACCGGGCCACTCGACGCATTCGCCGATGCGGGCCTAGGCTCCGGATCCGGGCCCAGGCTCCCGGGCCAAGGTCCTCGGGCCCGGGCTCCGGGCGGTCGGACGGGACGCGAGGGAAGAGGCGCTGTGACGCGGACGAGCCGGATCTGGCGACTGTACGCCGGAGACGAGTTGCTGGGCGACCTCGTGGTCGACGGCGGAGACTTCCCCTGGCTGGCCGCCCGATTCGAGCCGCTGCCCGCGTACCGGCCGTTCCGGCCGCTGTTCGACGAGGACGTACGGCTGCTCGACGGCGCCGTGGAGGACGTCGAGGCGCAGGTCGCCTCGGACCGGGCGATGCGGGCGGCGGCGATCGCGCTGGCCGACCCGGACGGGTTCCGGGTGCCGGAGTTCCTGCTACACATCCGGGGCGAGCAGGCATGGTGGCGATGGAACGACGAACCGTTCGACGATGACTGATACCCGAACCGGCCGCGACCGGCTCGCGACTACAGACTGATCTGACCCTTCCGCAGCGGAACGCCGAGTCGGTCGATTGGGAATGCCGCGGTCCAATGGAAGTACGCGGTCATTCGCGCGGTCGGCACGTCCTCGCACCGATGCCGATAGGTCCGGCCGTCCAACAGAGCACTCCGGGTCGACCCCGGCCGGTCCCCGCGACGGTCCTTTGCGGAGTGTGGCGTCAGCGCCAGCCGTAGCCGGCCCGGAGTGCCTGGCAGATCCGGTCGAACCGGACCCGGTCGAGGATCGCCCCCTCGCGCCGGATGCAGTCCTCGCGCATCGTCAGCACCCGATCGAGACGCAGGTAGCTCGGCCGGTGGTCGCGGTCCCACTCGCCGGGCCCGAGGGCGAACCAGTTCCGCTGACCGTGGCGCTCGCTCTGGCTGGACAGCATCAGGCCGTACAGGGTCCGGCTCTTGCGTCCGACGACCAGTACGGGACGGTCCTTGCCCTGGCGGGGGTCGTCCTCGTACGGCACCCAGGTCCACACGATCTCGCCCGGATCGGCCTGCCCGTCCAACTCCGGCGCGTACGTCAACTCCCGCCGTTGCAGTGCCGCGAGCTGCCGCCGCCGCGCAACCTGCGCCGGGGTCGGCTGACCGGGAATCCGAGCGGGCTCCCGCCTGGCCATCCGCCCAACCCTGGCCGCCACATCCCTC
Source organism: Micromonospora sp. NBC_01699 (assembly GCF_036250065.1). Taxonomy (NCBI): domain Bacteria; kingdom Bacillati; phylum Actinomycetota; class Actinomycetes; order Micromonosporales; family Micromonosporaceae; genus Micromonospora; species Micromonospora sp. NBC_01699. The sequence continues at coordinate 7,735,965 of NZ_CP109199.1, forward strand.
AAAACATTCGCCACCCCGGCACCCTACCTCCCGCCCCCACCCCTCCCCCCACCCCAAGATCGACACTAATCTAGGGAAAAGAGTGGCAACCCAACGCCGAATTGCCACTCTTTCTCGACAAGAGGCGCCTCGGTGGTGTGAGGGGAGGGGTGGGGTGGGGTGGGTTAGGTGGTGCGGAGCCGGTAGCCGAAGCCGCGGAGGGTTTCTATGACGTCTTCGCCCAGTTTTTTGCGGAGGGTGCTGACGTAGACGTTGACGAGGTTGGTGCTGGGGTCGAAGTCGTAGCCCCAGGCGTGGGAGAGGAGCTGTTCGCGGCTGAGTACGCGTCCGGCGTGCCGGATCAGGGTTTCCAGCAGGGCGAACTCGCGGCCGGTCAGGGTCACGTCGCGGTCGTGCACGGTGACCTGTCGGGACCAGAGATCCAGGCGTACGGGACCCGCGGTCAGCACCCGTGGCTCGTCCGAGCCGACATCGCGCAGTCGGGCCCGTACCCGGGCCAGCAGTTCCTCGAACCGGAACGGCTTGGTCATGTAGTCGTCGGCGCCCGCGTCGAGGCAGTCGACCACGTCGTGCACCTGCGAGCGCCCGGTGAGGATCAGCACCGGCAGTCGACGCCCCCGGGCACGCAGTGAGCGCAGCACCTCCAGGCCACTGCGTACGGGCAGGCCGATGTCGAGAATGAGCAGGTTGAAGTCGTCTGTGCAGCCGTACTGTTCGGCCTGCTCGCCGTCGGTGACGTGCACCGTCTGCCAGCCGTTCGCCGCCAGGCCCTTCCTCAGGAAGGACGCGATCTGCGGGTCGTCCTCAGCGATCAGAATCCTGGCCATGGTGCCAGCCCTCCCTTGTCTGCCGGGGTATCACCAGGGTGAAGGTGGCGCCGGCGCCGGGCCGGCTGACCAGTTCGGCCCGCCCGCCGTGCGCCTGCGCGATCGCGCGGACGATGGACAGGCCCAGCCCGGAGCCCGGGTAGCGCAGGTGCGCGTGGCTGCCCCGGCGGAACCGGTCGAAGATGTGCGGCTGGTCGTCCAGCGGTACGCCGCAGCCGGTGTCGCGTACCCAGAGCCGGAACTCGGTGCCGGTGACGGCCGCGCCGAGGGCGACGGTCTCGGTGTCCTCGGTGTGCCGGACCGCGTTGTCGGCCAGGTTGATCACCGCCTCGGTGAGCCGGTGCCGGTCGGCGACGACGATGCCGGAGCCGAGGTCGTCGACGTGCCAGCGCCGGGGCGCGAGCGCGCTGAGTTTCACCGCGAGTTCCGCGACGAACAGTTCGACATCGATGCGTTCCGGCTGGAGGAACTGCGGGTGGGCGACGTCGGCCAGCAACTGTAGGTCGCCGACGATCCGGCCCATCCGTTCCAGTTCGTCGGTGACCAGGGCGATGGTGGAGTGCCATTCCGGATGGTCGGTCTCGTCGGGGTCGAGCATGCTGAGGTTGCCCATCGAGATGGTCAACGGTCCGCGCAGTTCGTGACTCGCGTCGAGGATGAACTCGCGTTCCCGGCGGAAGACCGCCTCCAGCCGGTCGAGCATGGCGTTGAAGGTGAGCGCCATCTCGGCCGACTCGCCCTGCCGGCCGACCGGGATCCGCCGGGTCAGGTCCGACTGCGAGATCAGTCGCGCGGTCTCGGTGAGCTGGCGTACGGGACCGAGCACCCGGCCGGTGACCAGCCAGGCGCACCCCGAGGCGAGCACCAGTACGCCGAGCACCGCGCCGGCGCCGTACGTCTGTAGCTCGGCTATCTCCTGGCGTTGGCTCACCGGCAGCAGGGTGACCACGAACGCCCCGCTGCTGGCGCCGACCCGTACCGGCAGGATGCCGTAGTAGGCGTCGCCGCGGGCGGTGTCGTACCGGTCCAGCGGTGGCCGACCGTCGGCGAGGGTGTACGAGCGCGCCGAGGTGGCGAAGGCGTGCATGGTGTCGTCGGGCAGCCGGTCGATCGGGAAGCGGCTCAGTGCGGCGTGGTGCAGCCGTCCGTCGGCGAAGGCGAGTACCGCCTCCTCCTGGCTCGGTACGTTGCGCAGGAAGTAGACGTCGAAGACCCCCTGTACGGAGGTGAAGGCGGCACCCGTACGCGGATCGCGGCCGTTCGCGACGAGCCGGTTGATCTCCTGGAACTCCTGCTGCACCGCCTCGCTGATCCGGGTCTCCAGCCGGATCATCAGCACCTCGTGGATGGCGACCGTACAGAGTCCGCCGGAAAGAATGATCAACGCGATGTACGACAGCAGGATGCGCGTGTGGATGCTCCTGGCGACACGGGACCAGCCGGAGCGACCCAGCATCGAACAATCTCCTCCACGAAGCCACCCGGCGAGTACGGCGGGCACAGCCGGCTCACCAGCACGTGTCGGCGCCCTAACGCATCGTACGTCCGGAGTGGAGGCATCGGGATTCATCGAATGGCTTGACCCACTCGGCGGGCGCTCGGGTGCGATTGGCCGTTCCGACTAGCCGTTCTTACCTAAAATCCCGCCCTGGTTCATGTTCTGTTCAATGTGCGTTCACCTTGAAATCGCGTACCGCTCATTCGGTTGCGCATGACGGGCCGCCCCCTCCGATGGTTTCGGAGGGGGCGGCCCGGTTTTCGGTGACCCGACTCGGTCAGCCGAAGGTGATCACCAGCCTCGGCGGGTTGTCACTCCCCTTCTCCCTGCTGTTGAACGCCTGCTCCATGCCGCCCGCATTCTCGGCGCTGTCGCGGATCAGGAACCCGAAGTTGCCGGTCGCGTACATGCCGCCGACCTGAGCGGGCACCACCCACTCGCGGTAGCCGTTGCCCGACGCCGTGGTGGCCGCCGTACCGGTGGTCGCCGGTTGGTTGTTCCACCGGACGTTCGCCTCCGACCAGGTCGCCGCGAGCGGAATCGCCTGCAACGTGCGCCCCGTCTTGTACGACCCGGAGTACAGCCGCAGCCGCGCGTCGGTGACCTGGCAACCCGACGGGATCGCCGGCAGGTTGAACCGGACCAGCACCCGGGCGTTGTTGCCCGACTTGCTGTCGACCTTGATCGCCGAATCCTGGCCGTAGTTGCTCGACGACGAGGACTGGAGCACCCAACTGTCCTGGTTCGCCCCGAGCGTCACCGAACCCGGCGTGAGGCAACTCGGCGGCGCCGAGACCGTCCAGGAGTACGTCGCCGGGGTGGCGTCGACGTTCCCGGCCACGTCGATTCCCCGTACCCGGAACTGGTGGTTTCCGGCCACCAGCCCGGCGTAGTTGACCGGGGAGACACACGGCCCGAACGCCGCCGCGTCGAGCGAGCACTCGAAGGTCGAGCCCGGCTCGTTCGCGGTGAAGGTGAACCCGGCCGTCGGGCTGGTCGTCGTCGCCGGCGGCGTGCTGCCGATCGACGTCTGCGGCGCGGTGGTGTCCGGCGGTGGCTCCACCGTCCACTCGAAGACCGCGGGACTCTGGTCCCCGGCCCCGCCCCCGTTGATCGCCCGCACCTCGAAGGTGTGGTCACCGACCGCGAGGTTGGTGACCGTACGCGGCGAGGTGCACGCGGCGAACGCCGCCCCGTCCAGCGAGCACTCGAAGGTCGAGCCCGGCTGGCTGGAGGTGAAGGTGAACGTCGCCGTGGTTGCCGTGGTGGCGAGATCCGGCGCCGACGCGATGGTGGTCTGCGGCGCGGTCGGCGTACCGGCCACCGTCCACGCGTAGCTCGCCGGGGTCAGGTCGACGTTGTCCTCCTGGTCGATCGCCCGCACCTCGAACACGTGCGGACCGGGCTCCAGGTTGGCCGGCAGATCCAGGTTCGGATAGCCGTGCGGGCTCACACACTCCACGAAATCGGCCTCGTTCTGGCTGTCGAGGCGGCATTCGAAGATCAGCCCGGCCGGAGCCGTGACGTTGTCGGTGCCGGCGAAGGTGAAGCTCGCCGTACCGACGGTGCTCGGGTTCGCCGGCCCGGTGTTGATCACCGTGGTCGGCGGGGTGGCGTCCGGACCCGGGACCACCGCCCACTCGTGCTCGGCCCACTCCTGTTCGCCGGAGGTGACGCCGTCCAGGTCCACCGCGCGTACCCGCAGGTAGTGCTCGCCGATGGCCAGGTTGGCGAAGTCAACCGGAGAGACACAGGTGGTGAACGGACCCAGGTCGAGCGAGCACTCGAACCGGATCACCGGCTCGTTCGCGGTGAAGGCGAACGTGGCGGTCGTACTCGGATCCTCGGCCGCCGGAGCGACGACCAGGGTGACCACCGGCGGGCCGGTGATCGTCCACGCGCGGGTGGCCGGCGTCGGCTCGACGTTGCCCTCCGCGTCGCGCGCCCGCACCTGGAACTCGTGCGTACCCGGAAGCAGATCCTCGTAGAACACCGGCGACACGCAGTCGGCGAACACCGCCCCGTCCAACGAACACTCGAACGTCGCGTCCTCGTTGGCGAAGAAGGTGAACAGCGCGCTGCGCGCGGCGGTCTCGGCCGTCGGCCCGGCGCTGATAGTGGTCACCGGCGGTACGCCGGGCGGCGACAACGCCACCACCCAGGTGTACGTGGCCGGCGTCGGGTCGACCTTGTCCGACAGGTCCACCGCCCGTACCTGGAAGGTGTGCGTACCCGCGGTCAGGTTGCCGTACGTCTGCGGGTTCTCACACTCCACCCAGTCGGCCTCGTTGGTGCTGTCCAGCCGGCACTCGAACCCGAGATCGAACAGCGGGGTGTTGTCGTCGATCCCGGTGAAGGTGAAGCTCGCCGACGTGCTGTTGCTCGGGTTCGACGGCTCGTCCACGATCAACGTGTCCGGCGGTGCGACCTCCGGCGGTGTCGGCGCCGAACCGTCGCAGGAGATCTGGTAACACTGCATCGGCTCGGTGTTGCCCGACGCCCGGTTACCACCACCGTCGACGTTGCCGGTCTCGGCGTAGATGCCCCAGCCACCGTTGTTGTTCGCCGTGTTGGCCGAGATCCGGTGACCGGCCTTGTTGACCGAGATGCCGTCACTGCTGTTGTTGCCGGCGGTGTTCCGGTCGATGATGTTGCCCGGCTCGGTGCTCTCCGGCAACACCTCCGCCTCGACCGAGATGCCCTCCGCCGAGTTGCCGCTGGCCGTGTTCAACGTGACCACGTTGTTCAGCGACTCCGAACCGAGCGCGATGCCGGTCGACGAGGAGTCGCTGGCGTCGTTGGACTCGATCCGGTTCCCGGACGACTGGTGCAGATCGATGCCGGTGCTGTTGAACCGTACGTCGTTGCCACGCAGTACGTTGTTCAGCGCGGCCTCCAGACTGATCCCGGCATCGCTGTGATTCGTGACGATGTTCGCGATGACGTCGTTGCCGCTGGACTCGACGATGTTGATCCCGGCTTCGCTCTCGGTCAGCTCGTTGCCCTCCAGCTTGTTGCCGTTGGACGCCGCCTCCAGCGTCACCGCCGCGTCGGAGTTGTCGAGGATCGTGTTGCCCACGATCGAGTTGTTGCTCGACCCCTCCAGCCACAGGCCCGTACCGCTGGACCCGCTGACCCGGTTCGCCTCGACCCGGTTACCGCTGGCACCCACCAGGTGGATGCCCTCCAACGCACTGCCGCTGATCGTGTTGTCCAGCAGCAGGGCACCCTGGGTGCCTCCGGTCAGCACGATGCCGGCCGCGTTTGCGGTCAGCTCGTTGGCCCGGACCAGGTTGCCGGCGCTGCCGTTGTCCGCGTCGGCGAGCTGGATGCCCGCCTCCTGGTTCTGGGTCAGCGTCAGGTTGCCGATGATGTTGCCGAAGGTGCCGGCGTTCAACTGGAGGCCGTAGTCGAAGCCACCGATCGTGCCGTTGGTGACGGTCACCTGGTCGTGACCGTTGTTCCGGATGCCGACCCCCTGCCCGATGCCGTCGATGCCGTACCCGTTCAGGTCGACCGTGATGCCGGCCGCCCCGATCACCAACCCGTCGTTGCCGCAGTTGGTCAGGTTGTTGGTCAGCAGCACGCTCTGGGTGAGCGTCTGGCCACAGCTGACCTGCGTCGGCACCGGCGCCGGACGGATCGTCCAGGCGTGTGCCGCCGGGGTCGGGTCGGTGTTTCCCGCCGGGTCGGTGGCCCGGACCCGGAACTCGTGGTCGGTCGTCCAGAGCCCGACGTGGGTCACCGGCGACGTACACGCGGTGAACGCCGAACCGTCCAACGAACACTCGAACGTCGAGTCCGCCTCGCTCGCCGAGAAGGTGAAGTTCGCGTCCGTACCGACGGTGGTGGCGTCCGGGGCCGAATCGATGGTGGTGTCCGGCGGGGTGCTGTCCGCCGGAGCCGGGAAAATCGTCCAGGTGTACGTGGCCGGCGTCGGATCGACGTTGCCGGCCAGGTCCACCGCGCGCGCCTCGAAGGTGTGCACGCCCAGCGCCAACCCGGAGTACGTCTTCGGGCTCAGACACGGCCCGAACGGCGCGGCGTCCAACCGGCACTGGTAACTGAGGTTCGGGCCGGGCGACGAGTTGTCACTGCCCCGGAAGCCGAAGACGGCAACCGGAGTCGTGGCCGCCAAATCCGGCGTGGAGAAAATGGTCGTGTTCGGCGGGGTCGAGTCCGGGCCGGGCGGGATCGCCGCCACGGTCCAGGTGTAGGTCGCCGGGGTCAGGTCCACGTTGTCCGACGGGTCGATCGCGCGCACCTCGAACCGGTGCACCCCGGCAAACAGGAAGTGGTAGGACGTCAGGCTGACGCACTCGACCCAGTTGTCGACGTCCGGCGGCTGCGGCGGGTCACCGGGATCCGGCTCCGGAGCCGGCGGGTCCGGCGGCGGGTCCAGCCGGCACTGGAAGCGCAGTGCGGTCGGCGGGGCCACGTTGTCCGTACCGGTGAACCCGAAGTGAATCGTGGTGAGGCTGCTGCTCGGGTTCGGCGGCGTCGACGTCAGTACGGTGTCCGGCCCGGTGATGTCCGCTGCCGGTGGCGCACCCGGCGTACCCGGACCGCAGACCACACCCCGGCACTGCTCCGGCTCACCGTTTCCACCCGCGACGTTGCCGCCGCCGTCGATGGTGCCCTCCTCGTCGGCGTCGATGCCGAAGGCGGCGTTGTGGTGCGCCACGTTGTCGGCCAACCGGTGCCCGGCCTCCGGCACCGAGATGCCGTCGCCCTGGTTACCGATCACCTCGTTGCGCTCGACCACGTTCGCGCCGAGCGGCACCCCCTCCGGGTCGACCGCCGCGCCCTCGACCGCTATACCGCCACCGGACGCGCCGTTGACGACGTTGTCGAGGATGCGGTTACGCAGCGAGCCCGGCCCGACCGAGATGCCGACGCCACCGGAGTAGCTGGCGTCGTTGCGCTCGACCAGGTTGTCGCTGGAACCCTCCAGTTCCACGCCGCCCGGGTTGTACCGGACGTCGTTGTCCCGGACCACGCTGTTGCTCGACCCGGACAGGCCGACGCCGGAGTCCGCCGCCAGGTGCGAGACGTTCTCGATCACCTGGATCTCGTCGGAGTCCTCGACCGTCACCCCGGCATCGCCGGTACGGGTCAGCGTGTTGCCCTGCACCAGGGTCCGGTGCGAACCCTCGGTGATCAGGATGCCGCCGTCCCCGCTGTCCGACAGGGTGTTGCCGATCAGCCGGTTGTCGCGGGAGTCCTCCAGCAGGAAGCCGCCGTCGCTGCCGATGGTCGGATCGGCGGTCACCCCGCTGACCGTGTTGTCCTCGATCAGGTGACCGCTGGCGTCCTGCATCCAGAGCGCCACCCCGAGGTTGCCGGTGAAGCTGTTCTCCGCCAGCACGCTGTTCTCCGAACCGGCGACGAGGGCCACACCGATCTCGTTGGCGTCGAACGTGTTGCCGCGTACCTGGTTGGCGTTGCGGCCGTCGTCGGCGTTCGACAGTTCGATCCCGGCGACCGCGTTCTCGCGTACGGTCAGGTCCTGGTAGCGGTTGAACCGGGTGCCGGCCATCGCGGAGATCCCGTACACGAACTGCTGCACGGTACCGCCGGTGACGATGATGTTCTGGAACCCGACGTTGCGTACGCCCGCCGGTCCGCCCAGTTCGGGCAGCTCGATCGGGGAACCCGGCTGGCCGGGGAAGTAACCCGGCCCGTCGATGGTGTGCCCGTCGAGGTCGACCTCGATGTTCGGCGCACCGATGACCAGCCCGTCGAGCGGGCAGTTGGTCAGGTCGTTGAGCAGTCGGGTGCTCTGGGTCAGCACCTGCCCGCAGGTGACCGTGGTCGCGACCGGGGTCGGCGGCGCGGGCGGCTGCGGGGCCCCCGGACCGTCGAACCGGAGCACGAGCTGCGGCACCAGCGGCGGCTCCGCGAGCGTGTTGCGCGAGGCGAACGAGGAGTCGTCACCCTCGCCCTCCTCGACCGAGTCCCGGATCAGGAACCCGTGGTTCGGCGCCCCGCCGAGCATCGCCGCGACCTGGCCGGTCACGTTCCACTCACGGAAGCCGGCACCGGAACCGGTGGTCGCCGCAACGCCGACGGTGCCGGGCTGGTTGGCCCAGGTCACCTGCATCTCGGTCCAGGCGGCGCCGATCGGAACGGCCTCCAGGGTCCGACCGACCTCACCGTCCGCGTGCATCCGCAGGGTCGCCCCGGTCAGTTCACAGGCCGACGGTACGTCGGTCGGCAGCGGGAACCGGATCAGCGTACGGGCGTCCTCGCCGGGTGCCCGCGAGCGGACACTGAGCGATTCGTCGATGCCGAAGTTCTCCACGGTGTTCGACTCGTCGATCCACGAGTCGGCGTTGGCGCCGAGGATCACGTTCGAGGCGTCACAGTCGACCGGCGAACCGACCGTCCAGGTGTACGTCGCCGGCGTCGGGTCGATGTTGTCGCCCTCGTCGATCGCCCGTACCTGCACCGTGTGCGAGCCGGTGGTCAGGTTGGAGAAGCTCCACGGGCTGGCGCACTCCAACCAGGCCAGGTCGTCGGTGCTGTCGATCCGGCACTCGTATTCGAGCAGGTTGGTGGGGGTCAGGTCGTCGGTGCCGAGGAACGAGAACGTGGCCGTACGGCCCGCGCTCGGGTTCGGCGGGGTGCTGGCGAACGTCGTCTCCGGGGGCGTGATGTCCTCGCCACCGGTGAACACCCAGACCGCCGGGGTCGGGTCGACGTTGCCGGCCCGGTCGATCGCCCGTACCTCAAGGGTGTTCTCACCCAGCTCGATGTCGAGCAGCTCGTACGGGTTCGGGCAGCCGACGAACATGAACTCCGGGTCCGGCGGTTCGGTCGGGTCCGGCGGGTCCGGCGGCTCGGTCGGGTCGTTGACCAGCACCCGGCACTCGTAGAGCAGTTCGGCGACCGGGGTGGAGTTGTCGGTGCCGGCGAAGGTGAACGTGGCCCGCTCGGCCGCGAACGTCGGCCCGGACACCACCGAGGTCTCCGGCGGGGTCAGGTCGGCCGCCGGGAACGGTCCCTCGTGTTCGAGGGCGCCGATGTCGCAGGTGGTGTTCTTCGGCCGGGTGACGCCGCGCTGGTCGACGCTGGCGCACGGGGCGACACCGCCGTCCAGGGCGAAGCTGTCGTCCTGGATCGCGTGGGTCATCGACGGGCCGCCGTTGTCGGCGATCGCGTCGATCTTCGGGTCGCCCGCGTTGGACCGGTCCCGGCTGCCGCGCAGGTAGCAGGAGTCGGCGCTGTCCAGGTTGCCGCCCTCGGAACCGACCGCGAAGCTGCACTCCGGGCTGTAGAGGTTGCCGGCGACGATGGTGTTGCGCAGGATCACCGACTGGCTCGGCTCGATCGGGAAGTTGACCGAGCCGCCCGGCTCGTCGCCGATGCCGGCGCCGTGCGGGGCGACGTTGCGGTTGATGGTCGCGTTGACCACCCGCAGGCCGGCGTCCGCGTCGGTGTAGAGACCACCGCCGGCTACCTGGGCGACGTTCCCCGAGGACGTGGTGTTCTCGATCAGCGCCTCGGCGTCGCTGGCGTTGTAGATGCCGCCGCCGTACTGCTTGGCCCGGTTGTCCCAGAACGTGGAGCCGGTGATCTGGAGAGTGCCGTCGGCGACGTTGGCGAAACCGCCACCGTGCTCGGCGGTGTTCTGGCTGACCGTGGTGTCGACCACCGAGAACGCGCCACTGCCCTGGCTCTCGATGCCGCCACCGTCGGCCGCCGCGGTGTTCCCGGTGATCGTCAGCCGGGTCAGGGTGACCCGCTGGCCGTCGTTCTCGACGCCACCGCCGCCGGCCTCGGACGTGTTGTCCCGGACCGTGCTGTCACTGACCGTGACCGGGCCGCCGGATCCGATGGCGAGACCGCCGCCCTCGGCGATCGACTCGTTCTCGGTGAACGAGGCGCCGGTGACCGTGGCCCCGCCGCTGCCGCCGAGGTAGAGGCCGGCGCCGCCACCGTCACCGGAGACCGGGTCACCGGCGGAGTTGCCGGTGAAGACGGTGTTGCGGATGGTGCTGGCCCGCTCCGAGTCGGCGAGTACGCCACCGCCGCTGCCGTGCGCGGCGTTGCCGGACACGGTGCCCCGGGTGACGGTGAGCCGGGTCTTGGAGACGCTGCTGAGACCACCGCCGTCGGCACCGGCGGTGTTTCCGGTGAGGGCGGTGTCGGTCAGCGCCAGCTCGACCTCGTGCTGGTTGGAGATGCCACCGCCGTCGCCGTCGGTCGTGTTCCCCTTGACGGTCGAGCCGCTGATCTCGACCCGACCCTCGCCGTCGAGGTCGATGCCGCCGCCGGAGACCCCGGCGTAGCTGTCCTGCACCGTGACGCCCTGAAGGCGCACCACCCCGGAGGAGACGCTGAGTACGGCACCGCCCTGCTCCGAGTCGTACCCCTCGCGCAGGGTGACCCCGGAGACGGTGACGTTGCCGGCGCTGTCGTGGATCTCCAGCAGCCGGTCCAGCCCACGGCGCTCGACCGGGGAGCCGGCCGGTGCCTGCCCACCGTCCACGATGGTCCCGGCGGCGCCGGCACCGATGATGGTCAGCGGGCTGAGGATGTCGAGGTCGCCCGTGTCGTCGCCGTTGTCACCGGCCGGCGCGCGGGTGATCTGGTACGTGCCGGCCGGCACCTGGATCGTGTCACCGGGCAGCGTCGCGTTCGCCTCCTGGATCGCGGCGCGCAGCGTGCACGTGTTGGCGCTGGTACGGCAGATCCCGTTACCGATGTTGATGTCGACCGCGTCGGCGGTGCTGTTGACGGTGAACGTGATCGCCCAGACGGGCTGTACGGCAACCATGGTGGTCAACAGGGATGCCACCCCGATGACCGAGAGCCAGATCCGGCGGCGTCTCGTCCCGCCGCCGGATCTGCGTTTGGATGTGGTCGATGGTCTGCTGTTACTCATGCCGCCCCCACGGTCGGTCTATGGTCAGTGGCCGCCAGTGTTCAGCGGGCGGGTAAGCCGACGCTCAGCCGAAGGTGAAAACTTCTTTATCTGGCGGCCCGCCGCTGACCTGCGAAGATCCCTCGATGAGAGGCTTCTCATCCGGCTCTCATCGGTTGGTTATCGCGGGTCGGCACGCTTGGTCCGATGAGCACACAAAAAGTCGCCACCGGCATCGGGCTGGCGGCACTGGTGGGGCTGCTCACCGGTGTCGGTCTGCCGGCGCTACTTCCGCCCGACCAGGTCCCGGCGATCCAGATCATCAGCCCGGCAGCGCAGACGGAGACCGACGATGGAGCCGACACAGCCGGCAGCGCGAGCCTCGGCCCGGCCAACCCCGGAGGCGACGATGACCGCGACGCCGGCCAGCCCGCCGCCGGAGACGACGACAGGGGCGACGACAGGGGCGACGACGGGGGCGACGACGGGGGCGACGACGGGGGCGACGACGATGCCGGTTCCGGTGCCGGTGCCGATCGGTCCGAGGACGATGACGACGACGGTTCCGAACGATCCGGCGGCGACGACGATGACGACGGTTCCGAACGGTCCGGCGGCGACGACGATGACGATGACGACGGGGACGACGACTGAACCACCGGTACGGCCGTTGCGTCGGCTCCTCGGCCTGGGGTTGCGGCTGCGGCTGCTGGGGTGGGCGCTGGCCCTGCTCGCGGTCGCCAGTCTCGCCTCGGTGGTGGTGATCCGCCAGGTGCTGCTCAACCAGCTCGAAAACCGCATCGGTACGGACATGCGCCAGGAGGTGACCGAGTTCCGGCGACTGGTCGGCGGCCGTGACCCGGCGAGCGGGCAGCCGTTCGGGCCCGACCTGCGGGCGATCGCGGACACGTACCTGCTGCGCAACGAGCCGCAGGCCGGGGAGGCGGTGCTGGTGCTGGTCGACGGGGCGTTCTACCGGGCGACCGAGGCGCCACCGTACGACCTGAGCGGTGATGTTGAGCTGATGCGCCGGTGGGCCGGGCTGACCGAGAGCGCGTACGGGCGGGTCCGGGACAGCCCCGAGGGTCCGGCGCACTGGCTCGCCGTACCGTTGATCATCGACGGCGCGGTACGCGGCCAGGTGGTCGTGGTCGAGTTCGGCGCCGAACGGCGAGCCGACATCGACGACGCCGTACGCCTGATGGCGCTCGCCTGCCTGCTGGTGATCGTGGTCGTCGCGGCCGGCGGTTACCTGGCCATGGGCCGGGCGTTGCGTCCACTTCGGACGGTTACCGAGACCGCGCGCACGATCGAGGAGACCGACCTCTCCCGCCGGATCGAGGTCACCGGCACCGACGAGGTCGCCGACCTGGCGCACACCTTCAACGGCATGCTCGGGCGGCTGCACCGGGCCTTCGCCGCGCAGCAGGCGTTCGTCTCCGACGCCGGGCACGAACTGCGTACCCCGATCACCATCGTCCGGGGTCACCTGGAACTGATGGGCGACGACCCGGACGACCGGGCCGAGACCATCGCACTGGTCACCGACGAACTGGACCGGATGAACCGGATGGTGAACGACCTGCTCATGCTCGCCAAGGCCGAGCAGCCCGACTTCCTGCACCCCGACCACGTGGAGGTCGACCTGATGATGCACGACGTCTACGCCAAGGCCGGCGCCCTCGGTGACCGGGAGTGGCGGATCGGCACCATCGAGGAGGTGACCGTGCTCGCCGACCGGCAGCGGCTGACCCAGGCGCTGATGCAGCTCGCCCAGAATGCCGTTCAGTTCACCGGTCCCGGGGACACCATCGAACTGTCCGCCCGGGTGGAGCATCCCGGCCAGGTCGAACCCGGCCGGGTGCTGCTTTCCGTACGGGACACCGGGGTCGGCATCGAGCCCGAGGACCGGGAACGGATCTTCGCCCGGTTCGCCCGCGCCGAACACGCCCGCGCCCGAGCCGAGGGGGCCGGGCTGGGCCTGGCCATCGTGGCGGCGATCGCCGAGGCCCACCGGGGCGCCGTCGCGGTGGACAGCGTTCCCGGCGCGGGCTCGACCTTCACCCTGGTCCTGCCCGCCACCGCGGTCCTGCCCGGACCGATGATCGGGGGCCTCCGGTGAACCGGGTGCTGATCGCCGAGGACGAGCCGCGGATCGCCTCGTTCCTGACCAAGGGCCTGCGCGCGGCCGGCTACGTGACCACGGTGGTGACCAGCGGCGTGGAGGTCGCCGTCGCCGCCCGCAGTGGAGACTTCGACGTGCTGATCCTGGACCTCGGGCTGCCCGGCCAGGACGGGTTGGCCGCCCTGGCCCAGCTCCGGGCGCGGGGCGAGCGGCTGCCGGTGATCGTGCTGACCGCCCGGGACGCGGTGCCGGACCGGGTCGCCGGGCTCGACCTCGGTGCCGACGACTACATGACCAAGCCGTTCAGCTTCGACGAACTCCTGGCCCGGGTACGGGCCCGGCTGCGCGAGCACGGGCAGGCCACCCCGACCGTGGTCCAGGCCGGTCCGATCCGGCTCGACCTGGTACGCCGTACGGCCACCGTGAACGGGGAGCTGGTCGAGTTGACCGGGCGGGAGTTCCTGCTCGCCGAGACGCTGTTGCGGCACCCCGGTCAGGTGCTCAGTCGGGAGCAGCTGCTGGACCGGGTCTGGGGGCTGGCCCACGATCCCGGCTCGAACGTGGTGGACGTGTACATCGGCTACCTGCGCCGCAAGCTCGGCACCAACCTGATCCAGACCGTACGTGGCATCGGCTACCGCCTGGCCGGCTGATCCACCGCTGTCGTCGTACCGGTGATTGACCTCAACCGTTGTTGAGGTTGCAGGCTCTCCGGGTAGGGATCGGGCGAGCCCCGACGGCGGAGGGATGGTTATGCGCGCAGTGTGGTTGACCGGGTTCGGCGGGCCGGAGAAACTCGTCCCCGGCGATGCCCCGGACCCGGTCGCCGGGCCCGGACAGGCGCTGATCGAGGTGGCGTACGTCAACATCACCTTCGTCGAGACCCAGTTCCGGGCGACCGGCGCCGGTCCGTACCGGCCGGAACTGCCGATGATCCCGGGCAACGGGGTGGGTGGCGTGGTGAGCGCGGTCGGCCCCGATGTCGACCCGACACTGATCGGCCGGCAGGTGGTGAGCAGCACCGGCGGCTCCGGCGGGTACGCCGAACGGGCAGCGGTTGACGCCGCCGGTCTGTTCCTGGTGCCGGACGGGTTGGCCCTGGACAGTGCGGTGGCGTTGCTCGCCGACGGGCGTACCGCGACCTGGCTGGTCCACTCGGCAGGGCTGGTCGGCGGCGAACGGGTACTGGTGGAGGCGGCGGCCGGTGGGGTCGGCACCCTGCTGGTGCAACTCGCCCGCGCGGCCGGCGCCACGGTCGTCGCGGCGGCCGGTGGCCCGTACAAGGTCGGACTGGCCCGGGACCTGGGCGCCGACGTCGCCGTCGACTACCGAAACCCGGACTGGACCGACCGGGTACGCGCCGCCGTCGGCGGTGTGGACGTGATCTTCGACGGGGTCGGCGGCACCGTCGCCCGCGCCGCCTTCGAGTTGCTGGACCGGGGCGGCCGGATGCTCAGCTTCGGCCTGGCCAGCGGGGAGTGGGCGAACATTTCCGAGGAGGCGGCGGAGCGGCGCGGCGCACAGGCGATCCGCCCGGCCATGGATCCGACGCGGCTCCGTACCTTCACCGAGAGCGCCCTCGCCGAAGCCGCCGCCGGCCGCCTACGCCCGTCGATCGGACAACGCTTCCCCCTACACCGCGCCGCCGAAGCACACGCCGCCATCACCTCCCGAACCACCACCGGCAAAACCCTCCTAACCCCCCACTAGCCCCAATGCCGCTTAGTTAGGGGGGTGGGTCGGTTGTCAATCCTGTGGTGTGCAGGATGTTGACGGTGATGGTGTGGTGGTAGTTGGTGCGGTCGATGGTGCCTTTGGCGCGGTGTTTGGAGATGGCGCGTTTGACTACTCGTGGGCTTGTTCGGGCGCGTCGTTTCGGGAGGAGGTGGGTCAGGACCGCGCGGCCGATCACTCCGACGAGGTCGATGGTGGTGTCGGCGATGACCCCGGTGGCCAGGATGATCTGGTCCCGGGCGGCGTGGACCGCCACGGTGAAGCTGGCCTGGTCCGGGCTGGTCGGTTGGTTGGCGGTGGCGTCGGCCATAGCCAGCCGCACCGTTTGGTAGACGGTCAGCAGGGCGTGGACTTCCTGACTCACCCCGTTCGGGGTCCGGGCCCGTAGGACCCGTCCGCCGAGCAGGGTGGACTTCAACTCCAGGTACGTCGTCTCGATTTCCCAGCGTTGGTGGTAGAGCGTGACCAGGTCCAGAGCGGGGAATCGGTGGTGATCGGTGAGGGTGGTGATCAGCCGGTACCGGCCGACATGGTGTTTCCCGTCGAGGTGCACCAGGATCTCGGCGTCGACGACCCGGACCGTCATCGCGCCGATGACCGATAGCCAGGACCCGTCGTGGTGGCGGCGGATCACCGGTAGCCGCCGGTCGTCTTTGTCCCGCACGAGCAGGTCGACGCCGGTGCCGGCGAACTGTTCGATCATCGTGCGGGCGGCGAAGCCCCGGTCGGCCAGTAGGAGCATGCCCGGGTGCAGACAGCCCAGCAGACGCCCGGCGCAGGCGAGTTCACCGGTGGTGAGTGGGGTGAACACCGCGTCGATCAGTGTGCGGGTGCCGCAGGCCACGACCGCGACCAGCCGCACCATGGGATATCCGGACCCGCCGTGGGTGCCGGCCTGACGCGGGTAGACCGCCAGATTCGCCGTGCTGTCGGGCACGAACATGCTGGTGCCGTCGATCGCGCAGACCAGCAGACCCCGCCACCGCTGGGCCCCGGCGGGTGGACCCGCCAACAGCCGAAACAACGCCGCCAGGGGCTTGTCCCCGACCCGACGGCGGGCCTGGGACAGGGCTGAGGAAGTCGGCATCGCCACCGCCAACCCGTCCAGGCCGGCGACGAGCCGGGCCCATACCTGCTGGTAGCCCAACTCGGTGAACAGCCCCGCCGCGAGCAGCAGATATACCACCACTCGCGAAGGCACATCCCGCACCCGAGCCTGCACCGACCGGGTATCGGCCAGGACCGCGTCGACCATCTCGAACGGCACGTGCTGCGTCAACTCACCCAGATGACCCGGCGCGAACCGCCCCGAAGCCACCGCGATCGTCCGGGTGATGGCAAACTGTTCCAACGGCGGGGCTCCCGGTCCAGAGGCTGTCTTGGAGTGACAAACCTCTATACCGGAGCCCCGTCGTTCCTTCTGCCACGACACGCCCTTGACAAGCAGACCCAAGCCTTAACTACGCGGCATTGCCACTAGCCCCCTCCCCTCCCTCCCCTCCCCCACCCCGCCCCCCGCCCGCCCGCCCCCGCTTCGTCGATCTAGGGCAAATGGTGGTGATCAGAGATCAACAAGCACGTATTTGCCCTAGATCGACGAGGTGTCGGGGTGGGGCGGTAGCGTCGGCGGGGATGGGCGGATGGGGTGTGATGGGGGGCTAGTGATGGACATGCTGGAACCGGTGGCCGAGTTGGATGTTCGGTACAGCGACGGCAACGCCGAGGCCATCGGGTGGGCGGAGGCTCGCGAGATCCTGGCCGCCGCCGAGGTCTACTGGCTGTCGACCGTTCGACCGGACGGGCGGCCGCACGTCACTCCGCTGCTCGGGGTCTGGCTGGAGTCCGCGCTGTACTTCTGCACCGGCCCCGAGGAGCGCAAGGCCGGCAACCTCGCCGGAAACCCGCACTGCGTGCTCACCACCGGCAGCAACGCGCTGCACGAGGGCCTGGACCTGGTGGTCGAGGGTGACGCGGTCCGGCTCACCGACGACGCGCGGCTGCGCCGGGTCGCCGACGCCTACGCCGCGAAGTACGGCGACGACTGGCGGTTCGACGTACGCGACGGGGCCTTCCGGCACTCGGGTGGGCCGGGAACGGCGCTGGTGTTCGAGGTCGCCCCGACCACCGCCTTCGGCTTCGGCAAGGGCCGGTACAGCCAGACCCGTTGGCGTTTCCCCCGCTGACCCGGCAACAGCCCGGCCGATCCCCCGGCGGATCCCCCGGCAGATCCGGGACAGCTGAAAGCATTCTCATCGTCGGCTAACCCGCGGCTCATCCCGCGCCGGGATCGTCGCTCGTATGTCGATGACCACCAGCACCGGTGGGCCGGGGAGCAACCCCGACCCCGATCTTGACCTGCTCACCGGGCCGGGCGCCGCAGAGTTGCTGCGCACGGCTCTGCGACCGGCCGGTGGTGAGCTGCTCACCTGGCGGGCCACCCAGGTCGAACACCAGCCGGGACGTCGGTCCACGGCCGCGTACCAGGCTCGGATCCGTTGGGCGGACGGACGGGTCCGGGAGGAGCGGCTGGGCGCCTGCACCGGTCGGCCACCACGCGGCACGGTGGTACTGGGCGACGGCACCGACCAGGTGGCGACATGGCGTTTCCCGTACGACCCGGACCTGCCGGCGCTGCGCACCGCGTACGACGAGCGGGCGGTTGCCGTACTCCTGGACGACCTCGGCCTCGACGGCGGCGGACCGGTGCGGTTGGCGATCCGGGCCTACCGGCCCCGACGGCGGGCGGTGATCGAGGCGATCGGCCGCCGGCACCGGCTCTTCCTGAAGGTGGTCCGGCCCGACCAGGTACGGGACCTGCACGAACGGCACCGGTTGCTGGTCGGAGCCGGCGTGCCGGCCGCGCCGAGCCTGGGTTACACCCCGGACGGGCTGCTGGTGTTGCAGGCGCTTCCCGGCCGCACGCTGCGGCAGGCGCTGTACGCCCGGCAGGCGCCACCGTCCGGGCAGGCGGTGCTGGGTCTGCTCGACCGGCTGCCGGCCGAGTTGGCGTACGGGCGGCCCCGGCGGTCCTGGCGGGAGAAGTCGCCGCACTACGCCTCGGTGCTCGCCGCAGCGCTGCCCAGCGTGGCGAAGCAGGCCCGCGCGCTGGCCGAGGCGGTGATGTGCGAGGCCGGACCGGAGCCGGCGACGGTAGTGCACGGCGACCTGTACGAGAGTCAGTTGCTGGTCTCCGGTGGCCGGATCTGCGGCCTGCTCGATGTCGACACCGCCGGACCGGGCGAGCGGCTGGACGACCTCGCCTGCCTGCTCGGGCACCTTTCGGTGCTGGCCGGGATGAACCGGGACCGGGCCGGCACGATCCTGCGCGCGGGGGCGGCGTACCTGGCCGCGTTCGAGCGGGTGGTGGATCCCGCCGATCTGCGATACCGGACCGCCGCGGTGGTGTTGTCGCTGGCCACCGGCCCGCACCGGGTGCAGGAGCAGGACTGGCCGGCAAACACCCGCGACCGGTTGGACCTGGCCGAACAGTGGCTCGACAGCGCCCGCCGCCTCCGCCCGCCCACCCGACCCCGTTGATCCACGCGCGCCGAGAGAGCGAGTGCGGCCGATGAAGGAGGTCTCACGTCCGGTTCAGTCGCACCTCATCGACGCGGCCGAGGCTGGAGAGACAGGCAGACGAACACCGAGGAGGATGTCATGCACATCAATCGACCGTGGCGAATCATCGCCGGGGCGAGTGCCGCCGCTCTGGTGGCCGGGCTCACGGCCGGCGCGGCGACCGCCAGCGACGGCATCGAGCTGCGCGACAAGGTCAGCCCGATCCAGGTGAACACCCAGGTGGACCAGGCCGGCCAGGGCGCCGCCGCCGACGACTCGCCGGAGTCCGCCGACAGCCCGCACCAGTCGCCGTTCGACTCCTCGAACTCGGCGTCGGACAGTCCCGGTGACCGGCAGTGGGCCGACCCGTCGCCCGAGTCCGCCGACAGCGCGAACGACTCGGCCGTCGACTCCCCCGCCCCGGCGCCGCCGGCGAAGAAGGCCACCGGCGCGGGCGACAGGGGCAAGCCGGCTCCGGCGAAGCCGAAGGCGGGCAACGACAGCCCGGACGACTCGCCGGCCCCGGTGCGCAAGCGCGGTGGTGGTGGCGGTGACTCGGCCAACTCGGGCGGTTCCGCCGACTCCGGCGGCTCGGCCGACTGACCGGGCCGGTTCCCGAGGTGCGCGCGGCCCGACCAGCCCGGTCGGGCCGCGTCGCCGTCCAATTCGGGTACGCGGCAGCCGCAGTTGCCCCGGCTACGCCGGCTACCTGCCGCTGTCGGGGCACACCGTTCAGCCGGGTACGAGACCCACTCCGAGCAGCCAGCGCAGGGCGTATGTCACGAATCCGATGGCGATTCCCAGCACGATGGCGAGCAGGAAGCCCTCGAAGCCGTCCCGGCGCCGCTTTGCGACCGGCCCGTCGATGCCGACGAGTTGCCGCTCCCGCGCCGCCCGTGGTTCGTCCAGCCACCGTTCCCAGGTGACCCAGGCCAGCACGCCGAGCCCGAACGGGGTCCAGCAGAGCCAGAACCAGTACCACTTCGTACCGTGGATCGGTGCCGGACCGGCGACCAGGGCGATCAGGAACACCGCCATCAGGGAGACCGCTACCCAGTTCGCCGTACGGACGACCGGGTGGACGAACCCCGTACGGTCGACTCCCGCCGCGGTCCGCAGTTCCGCGACGAGCGGCCGGTCCCTGACCATTCCGGAGGCGTCCCGGGGGTCCGGCGTCTGGGCGGATCGCCCGTAACCGACGTCGGCGTACCGGACCCGACCGGCGTCCGTGGTCCAGCTCACCAGGTTCCCGTCGGTCCCGCCCGCCAGGGCTGGTTTCCGGCCCCAGAACCCGCCGTCGTCCCAGTTAGTTCCACTGTGGACGTTTGTCACCGTGTCCGCAGCGATGTCGCGTCGCGCCTGCTCGGCGTCGGCGGGGCGGGGCGCCGACCACCAGGCCAGCGCCGCCCAGAGCACCCAGAGCACCACCAACGACCCGCGTACGCCCACCACCAGCACCCGCCGCCAGTCCCATACGACCGCCACCCCCACCCCCCACCCCACCCCACCACACCACACCTCGTTGATCATGAAGTTAGCGCACCCCTGAGCTCGATTTTTGGTCGCTAACTTCATGATCAACGGGGTGGCTACATGTGGCAGTGCCGCCGGGAGGGCTGGCCTCCCGGCGGCACCTGTTGGGACCTAGCTACACCCACCAGCCCCGGTCAGGGGTTGATGGTGATGGTGAAGGTTGACGTGGTGTTGCGGATGTTCTGGAAGTTGTTGCTGAACCGGACATTGTTGAAGGTGGCCGAGCCCACCACCGGGCCCTGGCCGGGCTCGGGCAGTTCGTTCGCCCAGATCCCGAAGCCGGACTTGGCGTCGAACGCGTCACCGCTCTTCTGCGCACCGCTGATCGAGATGTTGTTGAACACGGTGTCCGTGACGGCCTGGGTCGCCTGGCCACCGCTGTAGTTCGACTGGAACATGATGCCGTGGTACGTCGGATCGACGATGTCCACATTGTTGATGCGGATGGCGCGGAACTCCTTCGAGGCGGCAAACATCCAGATCGCTGGGAATGTCTGCGAGCCCCAGAAGTGACCACCGGCCCGGACGATCGAGGCGTTCTCGATTGTGGTCAACCCGGGCCCGAAGCCGGTGAAGGAGTACCCGAAGTCCAGCGAGCTGACGGTGATGCCGGAGTAGGTCAGCATGTCCGCGATGTACAGGTTGCGGAAGATGTTGTTCTGTCCGCCGTACACCGCCAGACCGGCCGCACGCCAGGTCAACGTGGCCGTCAGGTTCTCGAACACGTTGCCGGTGTTCGCCCCGCCGCCGCCGTCGGTCGCGGAGAAGAGCGCGAACGCGTCGTCACCGTTGGTCCGACCCTCGACGTTGCTGATCAGGTTGTTGGTGCTGCCGTTGGTCATGTTCATGCCGTCGGCGTACGTGTTCCGGATCCGGGAGTTCTTGATCGTGATGTTGCTGACCCCGAGGCCCCAGAACATGCACATCTGGTGTTCCACCCAGATGTTGTCGAACGTCATGTTCGACACCCGGGACAGGTCGAAGACCTTGCCCGGACCGTCGTTGCGGCTGGTGTAGTTACCGAAGTACGAGAAACCGGCGAAGGTCGAGCCGTTCGCCGACGCCTCGGCCCGGAAGCCGACATCGGTGTTCTCCTGGTTCGCCGGGGCGGCGAACCGGGTGTACCAGGGACCGGCACCGACGACCTGGAGCGCCTTGCCGTACACCTGGAACTTCGACTGAGTCGGGTAGGTACCCGCCGGCAGGTAGACACCGATCAGGTTGGCGTCCTGCCGGGCCCGGTCCAGGGCGTTCTGCACGTCCTGGTGGGTGAAGCCGGCCGGTACGGCGTACCGGGCCGGGTCCGGGTTGCCGGCCGCGGCGACCAGCTCCGTGTTGATGAAGTCGATCGCGTACGTGGTGGTGTTCGCGGCGTCCTTCTGGAGCTTGATCTTGCTGCCCGCCGGGATGGTGGCGTCCAGGAAGATGTTCGCCTCGTCGTAGATGTGCCGCGCCGGACCCGCACCCGGCGAGTTGCCCGGACCGGCCTCGGCACCGTAGAGCCAGATGTACTTCGAGGTCAGCGGGATCGCCTTGTGGAACACGTTGTTGACGTAGACGTTGAGCGTCGAGTCGATCCCGCCGCCGCCCGCCGCGTCCGGGATGGAGAAGCGGGTGACCAGCGTGTTCGTGCTGGCCTTGGTGGTGAACTCGACGAAGTTGCCGGTCGAGTTCAGGGTGACCGCCCGACGACCGGACGCCTCACCGGCCAGGTCGCCGATGGTCCGGTTCGGCCCGACGACCTGCGCGCCGCCGCCGACGAGGCCGTCCTCGGCCTCGTACATCTCGTACGGCAGGTTCGCCCCGCGACCGGAGAAGAACCCGGTGACGCTGGTGTTGTTGGCGCGCTTCACCGGCAACTCGTTGGCGTCGTCGGCGAGCACCACCCGGACGTCGTACCGGCCGTTGACGGCGGTCCAGGTGCCCAGGGAGACCGGGGCGGTGGTGGCACCGGCGGCGATCGCGCCGGTGTAGGAGCCGGTCAGCGTACGCACGACCGCGCCGTTGGCCGGGTTGACCACGGTGAGCGTGATGCCGTGGGCGCCACCGGCGGAGGCGATCGTGCCCTGGTTCTTGATCGCCACCGTGAAGGTGACCGTGCTACCGGCCGCCGGGTTGCTCGGCGACCAGCTCACCGTGGAGACCAGGTCGGAACTGGCCACCGGGGAGACGACCAGCGACGACGGGTTGGTGTAGCTGTTGTTCGCGTCGTTCTGCTCGATCACCGTGTTGGCCTCGTCGACCTTGGCGCTCAGCGGGTACGTACCCGCGTCACGCGGACCGACGTTCGCGGTGACGGTGGTGGAGGCACCCGCCGCCAGAGCACCGACCGCGGCGGTGCCGGCCAGCGTCGTACCCAGGTAGAAGTTGACGTTGGTCGCGGGCGACGCGGCGGTTCCCGCGTTGCGGACCGTGCCCGACAGGGTGATCGCGTCGGTCTCCACCGGCGCGGCCGGGGCGAACGACAGGCCGGTGATGGTCAGGTCCGGGTTCGGCGCGGGTACGCCGATGATCTGGATCTCCGCGACCTGCCCGCCCGGAGCACCGCTGTTCGACGCGATCGACAGCCGCACGTCGGCGACGTTGGCGCTGACCGGGATGGTCACCGTGTTACCGGTGGCCGGGCTGAAGCTGTAGCCCTGCGCACCCGAGAGGCTGGTGAACGTGGTGCTGCTCTGCTCCCGGCCGAGCACCTGGATGTTCTGCGTACGCGGACCCCAGGAGGAATCCGGGTTCAGCTTCACCACCACCGAGTTGACGGTGGCGTTCGCGCCGAGCGCCACGGTCAGCACGCTCGGGAAGTTGTTGCCCTCCCAGTAGGTCGTGAGGCTGTTGTCGTTCGCGTTGGTGGGAACGAAGGTGAAGATCGAACCCGATGCGGTGACCGGCTTGCCGACGGCCAGGTTCGAGCCGCCGGGCGTGCTACCGGTACGGGTGACCGTGTTGCTGTTGCCGGAGACGTTGCCCGCCGCGTCCTTCGCCCGCACGTAGTACGCGACCGTCGCGGTCGCCGGCTGGCTGTCGGTGTACGTCAACACGTTCCCGGCGACGCTCGCCCGAACCGTTCCGTTGGCGTAGATGTCGTACCCGGTCACGGCGGTGTTGTCCGACGACGCGCCCCAGGCCAGCCGGATCTGCCCGGCGGCCGGCTCGGTGAAGGACAGCGTTCCCGGTACGGTCGGCGCCTGCGTGTCCCCGCCCGGCGTGCCGGTACGGGTGACCGTGTTGCTGTTGCCGGACTGGTTGCCCGCCGCGTCCTTCGCCCGCACGTAGTACGCGACCGTCGCGGTCGCCGGCTGGCTGTCCGTGTACGTCAGCACGTTCCCGGCGACGCTGGTGCGCAGCGTGCCGTTGGCGTAGATGTCGTACCCGGTCACGCCGACGTTGTCGGTCGAGGCGTTCCAGGTCAACCGGATCTGCCCGGACCCCGGCTGGGTGTACGCCAGGCTGCCCGGCGCCGACGGCGCCTGGGTGTCGCCCTCGGTCGGCCCGTAGACCTCGAACTCCGAGATCTGACCGGCCGGCCAACCGGTGTTGCCGGTGATGTTCAGCCGGATGTACCGGGCGGTGGTCTGGTTGAAGTTGATCGTCACGGTGTTGCCGGTGGCCGGGTTGAAGGTGTAGCCGGCCGACGCGACGATGGTGGAGAACGGGCCGGTGCTGCTGGTGCTGCTGCCCTGCACGCTCAGCGTCTGCGTACGGGTCTGCCAGGCGGTGGCCGGCGGCAGCTTCAGCACCACCCGGTTCACCCCGACGGCGGAACCGAGGTCGGCCTGGAGCCACTGCGGGAAGGCGTTGTTCGCGCTCTCCCAGTAGGTGTTGGCGTTGCCGTCACCGGCGTTTCCCGGCCCGTACACGTCGGCGGTGCTGCTGGCGGTCAGCGACACCACCGCCGCGGCGGCGGCGAGGTTGACCTTCGACACCGCCGCCGGGTGGACCTCCAGCTCGGCGAGCTGGCCGGCGGCGGCACCGCTGTTGGCGGTGATGTCGGCCTTCACGTACCGGGTGGTGGTGGCCGGGAACTTGACCGTCACCAGGTTGCCCGAGGTGGGGCTGAAGGTGTAGCTGGCCCGGCCGACGATCGTGCTGTACGACGTACCGTCGGGGCTGCCCTGGATGGCGAGCGTCTGGGTCCGCTTCGCCCAGCCCTTCGGCAGTTTCAGGGTGACCCGGTCGATGCTCGTGCCGCTGCCGAGGTCGACCGCGGCGGCCTGCGGGAAGGCACCGCTGCCCTGCCAGTAGCTGGCCTGGTCGCGGTCGGAGATGTTGCCGGCGGCGTAACCGGTGCTGGTGCTGGTCGCCGCGGCGGCCTTGCCGGCGGCGAGGTTGGTCGCACTCGCCGCGGAGGCGGGTGCGGCGGAGGCGGGGACCGCCGGGGCGAGCGTCGCGACCATACCGGTCGCGAGGATCGCCGCCAGCGGGCGCCAGGAGACGGGGTTGGATCTCATTGCGTTCCTCCAACTTCGGGCTGGAACGTCAGATGGGGGTGGTGGTGCGTAAGCCCACGGGGGGCGGCGGGACAGGCGGACGTTGCCCGATCCCGATTGCTGCTGAACCTGGACATACGGAACGACACCTTCCTGTCACGGGTACGCCGAAGGCACTCTCCGAGCCGATGGGTGTGGCAGGGCCCTCCCCGCGACCGGGGTTACGGAAGGGGCCCTGCCGTACGCCTCAGGAGGCGTACACCTCGAACTCGGAGAGCTGGGCCGCTGGCCAGCCGGTGTTGCCCGTGAAGGTGAGCCGCAGGTAGCGCTGCGAGGTCGCCGGGAAGGTGACCGTGGCGGTGTTACCCGAGGCGGGGTTGAAGGTGTAACCCGCCGACGCCTTGAGCGTGGCGTACGGCACCTGACCGGTGGTGGAACCGAGCACCGACAGCGTCTGCGTACGGGTCTGCCACGCTGCCGCCGGTGGCAGTTTCAGCACCACCCTGGACACCGACCGGGCCTGCCCGAGATCCACCGTGATCGACTGCGGGAACGCGCTGTTGGCGCTCTCCCAGTAGCTGTTCGGGTTGACGTCGACCGCGTTGGCGCCGCCGTAGACGTCGACCGTGCTGGTCACCGTCGTGGGCCGACCGGCGGCCAGGTTGCTGTTGACCGGCGGCGTGGTGGGCGGGGGTGTGGTCGGCGGCGGCGTGGTCGGCGGCGGTGTCGTCACCGGAGGCGTGGTGGGCGGCGGCGTGGTGCCGCTGCCGTACACCTCGAACTCGGACACCTGCGCCGCCGGCCAACCGGTGTTGCCGGTGAAGGCCAGCCGCAGGTAGCGGCGGTTCGCCGAGGGCAGCACGATCGACACCGAGTTACCCGTGGCCGGGTTGAAGGTGTAACCGGCAGCCGGGACGATCGGCGGGAAGCTCCCGTCGGTCGAACCCTGCACGACGAAGGTCTGGGTACGGGTCTCCCAGCCCGGTGGCAACTTCACCACCACCCGGTTGGTGTTCACCACCGCGCCGAGGTCGACCGTCAGCGACTGCGGGAAGGCGCCGTTCACGCTCTCCCAGTAGCTGGCGGCGTTCCCGTCGTTCGCGTTCGACGGCACGTACGCCTGCGAGGTGCTGGTCGCCGTGATCGCCTTGCCCTGGGCCAGGTTGCCGTTGGTCGGCGGCGTGGTCGGGGGCGTGGTCGGCGGCGTCGTCGGCGGGGTGGTGGGCGGGGTGGTGGGCGGCGGCGTGCCGGTCGGCGGCGGGCTGGTCGGCCCGTTGTTCCAGATCGGTGTCGGCCACGGGCCGCAGTCCGGGGTGGCGGTGTACCAGCCCGAGTTGCCCGCGCCCTGGGTGATCTGGAAACCGCTGCCGACGCAGTTGTGGATCGGCTTCGGCTGGGCGATCCCACTGGCCCGTACGTTGGTGAAGGAGACCTGGCTGGCCGCCTGCACCTGGAGCGCGTACGTGCCGGCGCCGACGATGTTGACGTTGTTGAGGTTGATGCCGTTGGTCTGACCCTCGATCCAGTGCAGCGCCGCGTACGAGCTGTCCAGGATGTCGGTGTCGGTGATGTTGATGGTGGGGTTCTGGAACGCCTGGTTGAGCGCGGAGAACCAGATCGCGCCGACGCCGAAGTTCCAGTTGTAGTCGGAGTTCCCGTTCCGGATCAGGGTGTTGCGGGCGATCGTCCAGGTGCCCAGTACCGAGGTCGCCCCCTGTACGCCGGGGTAGCGGTTGGCGACGTGGATGCCGCCGCCGTTGCTGAGTGAGTCGGCGGTCACGTTGTCGGTGATCTTGATATCCCGACCGCCGTAACTGACCAGGTGGTTCGCCAGCAGGGTGACGCCGATCGTGTTGTGGGTGAACGAGTTGTTGACGTTCGGCACGCTCTGCGCCCACATCGCCAACGCGTCGTCCCCGGTGTTGCGGACGAACGTGTTGGTCACCGTGGAGTTGGTGACCCCGGTGTGGAAGTTCACCCCGTCCGCGGTCTGGTCCAGGATCCGGCTGTTGCGGATGGTGAAGTTGTCCATCGGGCCGTCCATCCAGGCGCCGACCTTGGTGTGCTGCATCCAGATGTTGTCGATGACCGAGTCGGTCATCGCCCCACCGAACGCGTTCACCTGGTCGTCGTCGATCCGCTCCTGGATGTCGCCGATGATGGCGAAGTCCCGTACGGTCACGTTCCGGCTGGGACCGTTCGCCTCGTGCGGGCGTACGCCCCCGGTGTAACCGCCGCCGGGCACGTACTTGCCGTAGATGCCGGCCGCCCGGTTGCGCTGGGTGGGGTGCCGGCCGCCGAGCACCGAGTACCACGGTCCGGCGCCGCGCAGCGTCACCCGGTCGACCACCACGTGGTCCCAGAGGGTGAAGTTGCCCTGCGGGATCCAGACCGCCCGGCCCTGTGCCGCGCCCGCGTCGACCGCCGCCTGGAAGTCGGCGGTGGAGTCGGTCGCGCCGGTCGGGTCGGCGCCGAAGTCGGTGACCACGTCGATCACGTTCGCCGGCTTCGCGATCGGCCCGCCGACCAGTTCGAAGTCGGCCAGGTCGATGGTGAAGGTGGGTGACTGGGCGGTCGAGCTGACCTGCAACCGGACCTTGGTGCCGGCCGGGTAGGTCGACCCGAACAGGGTCCGGGCCTCGTCGTAGAAGTGGTGCGGGTTGGTGTCACCGGGGTTGTTGTTGAACGGGTAACCCCCGTAGTACCAGCCGTACTTCGAGGTCACCGGGACGGCCTTGACCACGTTGCCGTTGATCCGCAGGTCGATGCTGGCGTCCCGACCGGTCCCGGACGCGCTGTCCGGGATGCTGTACCGGAAGGTCACCGCGTCGGCCGGCTTGGTCAGGGTGAACTCGACGTACTCGCCGACCGCGTCCAGGGTCACCGCTTCGCGGCCGGAGGCCTCGGACGGTAGCTGACCGTAGTAGCGGGTCGGGCCGATCTTCGATCCGTTGTGGGCGACGTTCTCCGCCTCCTGCTCGACGAAGGGCACGGTGGCACCGCGACCGACGATGTCGAACGGGGAGAGGCCGGCGGCCTGGGCGGGCGCAGCCGACGTGAGCGTGAGAACACTGATCGAGGCCGCGGCCATCGCGGTGCTGGCGATGGCTGCCAGCCCGACCCGGGCGCGGTTGGTACGTGGTGCGGTGGCGGTGCCGGGCGTGGGCGCGCCGGCAGTATGGATGGCCATTGGATCCCTTTCGTCAGGAAAACCAATTCCCCCGTGCGTGGAGCCGCGTGGAGCCGCAATCAGCAATGGTTCAGTGCGCGTAGACCTCCCGTTCGACTACCGGACCGGTGGGCCGGGCCGGTGGTGGTGGCGGCGACGGGGACGCATCGCACCGCCGCCGGAAAAATCATGGGTACGGCGTGTCCGTCGGCGGCGGGGTCGGCGTCCCCACCGCCGACGGACACCACCGTGCCGTCCCACTCGGCCCGGGTGGGCCCGGGGCCGAGCCGGACGGACCCGGCGATCCACTGGCCCGCGTACGCCGCCGCCGGCGGCCGGTGGGAACGGCACACCGGTGTCCCGGTGCGGCGCTCGGCGGCGGTGCTGCGGGCCATGACTAGACCGTTCCGGTCCGCAGCCAGACGGTGGTGTCCGGCGGAAGCAGATCTCCTGCGAGCGGTCCGCTGGCCAGCAGCCGGGTCTGGTGCGCCGGCAACGGCACCGGTACGCCGGACAGGTTCACCACACAGGCGAAGTCGTCGCCGCGGGCGAAGGCCAACACGTCGTCCGGGGCCTCCAGCCAGTGCATCGGCCCGTCGCCGAGACCGGCCTCGGCCCGCCGGATCCGGATCGCCGCCTGGTAGAGGGCGAGCATCGACGACGGGTCCCCGGTCTGCGCCTGGGCGGTACGCCCCTTCCAGTCCGCCGGCTGCGACAGCCACGGTGCCGTGGTCGCGCCGTCGGGGCTGAAGCCGAACGGGGGCGCGTCGCCGGACCACGGCAGCGGCACCCGGCAGCCGTCCCGGCCCGGGTCGACGTAACCGGAGCGCGGCCACATCGGGTCCGTACGCTCCGCCGGCGGGACGTCGACCTCCCAGAGCCCGAGTTCCTCGCCCTGGTAGACGTACGCGGCGCCGGGCAGGGCGAGCGAGAGCAGGGCCGCCGCGCGGGCCCGTACGGTGCCGAGTTCGAGGTCGGTGTGGATACCCTCGCGCTTTTTGGCGAAGCTGAATGTGGTGTCCTCCCGGCCGTACCGGGTGACGTGTCGGGTGACGTCGTGGTTGGAGAGCACCCAGGTGGCCGGCGCACCGACCGGGGCGTGCGCGTGCAGGGTGCCGTCGATGCTCTCGCGCAGCGCCGAGGCGTCCCAGGCGCAGCCGAGGAAGTCGAAGTTGAACGCGGCGTGCAGCTCGTCCGGGCGCAGGTAGTTGGCGAACCGCTGCCGGTCGGGCATCCACACCTCGCCGATCAGTGCCCGGTCGCCGGGGTACTCGTCGGCGATCCGCCGCCAGGCGCGGTAGACGTCGTGCACCCCGTCGAGGTCGCGGAACGGGTGCGGCTTGTCCGGCAGGGTCTCCGGCAGCGTCCCGTCCTTGACCAGCAGGCCGGCGGAGTCGATCCGGATGCCGTCCACGCCCCGGTCGAACCAGAACCGCAGGATGTCCTCGAACTCGGCCCGGACCAGCGGGTGTTCCCAGTTGAAGTCCGGCTGCTCGGCGGTGAACAGGTGCAGGTACCAGTCGCCGGGGGTGCCGTCCGGGTTGGTGGTCCGGGTCCAGGTCTCGCCGCCGAACTCGCCGACCCAGTCGGTGGGCCGCTGGTCACCGTTCGGGCCCCGTCCGGGGCGGAACCAGAACAGGTCCCGCTCGGGCGCGCCGGGCCCGGCGGCGAGCGCCGCCTGGAACCACGGGTGCTTGTCGGAGCAGTGATTGGGTACCACGTCGACGATGGTCCGGATGCCGAGCGCGTGCGCCTCCGCGATCAGCGCCTCGACCTCGGGCAGGGTGCCGAAGATCGGGTCGATGTCGCGGTAGTCGGCCACGTCGTAGCCGGCGTCCGCCATCGGGGACGGGTACCAGGGGCTGAACCAGATCGCATCGACGCCGAGCGCGGACAGGTGATTCAGCCGGGATCGGATGCCGGCGATGTCGCCGATGCCGTCGCCGTTGCCGTCGGCGAAGCTACGCGGATACACCTGGTAGATCACCGCTCCACGCCACCACGGACTGTTGTCTGCTGTGGACACGAGCACCTGCTTTCTGCGTCAGTACGTCGGGCGGGTTCGCCGGACCTGGATGTGTATCGGGCGAACTGTCGTTGTCCGCCGCGCGGGAGGTAACGCAGGGCTATCCCTTGAGGCTGCCCGTGGTCAGCCCGGACATGATGTTCCGCTGGAAGATCAGGAAGATGATGACGGTCGGGATCGCGGCGATCACCGAGGCGGCGATCACCACGTTCTGCGGCGTACCACCGGCGAAGGCGTAGATACCGACGCTGACCGTGCGGGTCTCGGGCGACGGCATGACCAGCTTCGGCCAGAGGAAGTCCTTCCAGACCGCCGTCACGGAAAAGATCGCGACCACGCCGAGGATGGGGCGCGACATCGGCAGGATGATCGACCAGAGCGTACGCAGCGACGTTGCCCCGTCCATCAGGGCCGCCGCCATCAGGTCCTCCGGGATCGAGTCGAAGAACCGCTTCAGCAGGAAGATGTTGAACGCGTTCGCGACCAGGGGCAGCCAGATCGCGAACGGCGAGTCGAGCAGGTTGATGTGCAGGATCGGCAGGTTGATCACGGTCACGTACTGCGGGACGATGAGGACCATCGCCGGGATCATCAGCGTCGCCAGCATCGCGCCGAGGATCACGTTGCCGAAGATCGGTCGCAGTTTCGACAGGGCGTACGCGGCGGCGGTGTCGAAGACGAGTTGGAACAGCACCGCGCCGGCCGCGTAGTAGAACGTGTTGAACAGCAGCTTGGCGAGGTCGAGGTTGTTCCACGCGTCGGTGTAGTTCTGCCACTGGGGGTCCTGCGGGAACAGCGACGGCGGGGTCTGCGCGATCTCCTGGCCGGACTTGAGCGCGCCGGTGACCATCCAGTAGAGCGGACCGAGGAAGACGAGCGTGAACCCGGTGACGACGACGGCGAGCAGCGTCCAGTAGACGATCCTGCCGCGACCCCGTGTGAGCTGGGCGTGGGAGATGAGTGTCCGGGTCCCGGAGTCCTGTGCCATTTCCTCGCCGTCCTAGTCCTGTTTCGCGGTCAGTCGTACGTAGACGGCGGAGAAGCCGGCCAGCACCACGAGCATGATCACGCCGAGCGCCGCGGCGCCGTTGAGGTCGTTCTGGAAGAACCCGTGCTGGTAGATGAGGTACGCGACCGAGGTAGCCGAGTCCTCCGCGCCCGCGCCGTTGGCGAGGATCAGCGGCTCGATGAAGAGCTGCATGGTGGCGACGATCTGCAACATCGCCAGCAGCGCGAGGATCAGCCGGGTCTGCGGGATGGTCACGTTGACGATCCGCCGCCAGATCCCGGCGCCGTCGAGTTCGGCGGCCTCGTAGAGTTCGCCGGGTACGTTCTGCAACGCCGCCAGGTAGATGAGCACCGCGCTACCCATGTTCATCCAGGTCGACGCGATCACCATCGCCGGCATCGTCATCTCGGGGGACTGCATCCACTGCGAGGTCGGCAGGTGCAGCGCCTTGAGGATCGCGTTGAACAGACCCGCCTCGCTGGGGTCGTACGCGTAGAACTTGAACAGGAACAGCGCCGAGGCCGGCGGCAGCATGACCGGCAGGTAGACCAGGATCCGCAGGTAGCCCTTGGCGTGGCGGAACTCGTTGAGCAGGATCGCCACGAAGAACGGCACCAGGTAGCCGAGGACGAGCGCGAGGACCGTGAAGTAGAACGTGTTCTGCCAGGCGGTCCAGAAGCTGGGGTCGGCGACGATGCGGACGTAGTTGTCCCAGCCGACCCAGGTGGTCTCGCCGCGCCGGGTGCGCTGGAAGCTCATCACGACGCCGCGGATCATCGGGTACCAGGAGAAGACGATGAAGCAGAGCACCGCGCCGATCAGGAACGCGTGACCGGTGAGGTTGTCCCGTACCTTGCGGCCGAGGCTCGTACGCTGCGGCCGTGCCTGGTACGGCGACGCGGGGCGGCCCGGTTTCCTGGTGGTCTCCGGGGCGGTGGTGAGCGCCAAGGCAACTCCAACGTGAGTTAGTGACACCGACGGTGCGGCGCGGATGGTGTGGGGGCCGGGCGCACCGGCCCCCACACCCTCGCCAATCAGCTCTCGGCGGCGAGGAGCTGGTTGACCTTCTCTTCGGCCGTCTTGAGCAGTGCGTCGATGTTCGAGTTCGGGCTGGTCAGCACCCCGGACATCGCGGCATCGAGCACCGCGTAGATCGCCTGCGCGTTGCGGGGCTCACCCTTGATCGGGACCGGGGTCGCCTCGAAGATCGCGAAGTTCGCGGTGTCGACGTTCGCGTTCGCCTTGCGCAGTTCGAGCTCCTGCTTCTGCGCGTCGCTGCCGTTGGCGAACAGCAGCGGCTGGGGCAGGCCGACCGGGTAGTTCTGCGGCTTGGCCCGCACGTAGTCGAACTGGCCCTTGCCCGGCGTGAGCTTCTGGTACGCGATCCACTTCAGACCGGC
The DNA here is from genome assembly GCF_036250065.1 of Micromonospora sp. NBC_01699. Taxonomy (NCBI): domain Bacteria; kingdom Bacillati; phylum Actinomycetota; class Actinomycetes; order Micromonosporales; family Micromonosporaceae; genus Micromonospora; species Micromonospora sp. NBC_01699. The sequence continues at coordinate 7,768,140 of NZ_CP109199.1, forward strand.
CTTGACCTGCTCGGGGGTGAGGTCCTTCTTGAAGAAGTAGCCCTCGCCACCGCCGAGCGTTCCCTTTGCCGCGCCGTCCTGGCCGGGCAGCGGGGCCATCGCCCAGTCCTGGAACTTGCCCTGGAACTGGCTGACGATGGCCTGGGTGGCGTCCGGCGCGCCGATGAACATGCCGACCTTGCCCGCGCCGGCGTTGGTCAGCAGGTCGCCCCACTGGAGGAGCTGGCGGTCGCCCATGCTGTTGTCGCCGTATCGCATGTCCTTGAGGTTCTGGAGGACCTGCTTGCCGGCCGCGTTGTTGAAGTCGGCCTTCTTGCCGTCGGCGCTGAGCACCTGGCCACCCTGTGAGTAGAGCAGGGAGGTGAAGTGCCAGCCGCCGGTGTTGCCGGCGCTGTACTCCGAGTAGCCGGCGATGCCGTTGCCGAGCGCGGAGATCTTCTTGGCGGCGGCCCGGACCTCGCCCCAGGTCTTCGGCGGGTTGTTGGCGTCGAGCCCCGCCTGCTGGAACAGGACCTTGTTGTAGACCAGGCCCATCGAGTAGTTCTTCACCGGTACGGCGTAGAGCTTGCCGCCGTCGGTGAAGACCTCCTTGAGCGCCGGGTCGACGCTGTCCCAGGTCGGGACCGAGTCCTTGCCGACGAGCTCGGTGATGTCCTTCGCCTGACCGGAGTCGAGCACCTGCTGGAGATCCGTCATGTACCCGTAGAACAGGTCGGTCACGGTGCCACCGGCGAGGCGGGCGGTGAAGTCCGGCGGGTTGTTGCACTGCTCGCCGACGCTGACGCTCTTGATGACGATGTCCGGGTTCTGCTTCTGGAACTCGGCGACGTCGTCGTTCCAGTTCTGCAACAGCTCTTTCTGGGAGCCGACCGGCTGACAGTCGACGGTGATGGTGACCTTGCCGTTCGCATCGGTCGATGCGTCGTCACTCTTCGTGGAGCACGCCGTAAGGCTGAGCCCCAGGCCGGCCGCGAGCGTCAACGCCGCAGCCTTCCGCAGCCTGGATCTGTCCATGGAATAACACCCTCCCCTGGGTGGGCACGCAGGATTGTGATCTAGCTCTCTAACACGCAATGTTTCGTGGCGATGACGATACAAAGTCGGATCGCTTCACGCAAGAACTCGACCGAAATTCGAAAGACTACGACTGTTTGCCCCAGGTGGACGGCGGTCCCGTTCAACCCGGCCCCGTACCGCACGCGAAAGGGCGGACCGGTGGCCGGTCCGCCCTGGGTCGTACGCGTCGGGGCTGGTCAGAGAGGTGTCGGGGCGGGAACGTCGGTCGGCGCTGCGACGCCGGTCGACAACGTCAGCGGCTCGGTACGGGCGCGGTCGAGCCGCGTACCACCAACTCGGGCTCGAAGAGCAACTCGTCGTGCAGCACGCCGGCCCCCTCGATCTGGGTCACCAGCAGGTCCACCGCCGCCTGCCCCATCGTCTCGATCGGCTGCCGGACCGTGGTCAGCGGCGGATCGGTGCAGGTCATGAACGCGGAGTCGTCGAAACCCACCACCGAGATGTCGGCCGGCACCGAACGGCCCAACCGGCGGGCCGCCCGGATCGTGCCCAGGGCCAGCACGTCGCTGGCGCAGATAATGCCGGTCACCCCGCGCTCGACCAGCTTGGTCGCGGCGACCCTGGCCCCCTCCATGGAGAAGCTGGACCGCTCCACACACTCGTCGCCGGGCGACCAGCCGGACACCTGGACCATCGCGGCCAGCTTCCGCCGGGACGGGACGTGGTCCTCCGGGCCGAGGACCATGCCGATCCGCTCGTGGCCGAGCGAGCGCAGGTGCCCGTACGCCTGCTCCACCGCCACCGCGTCGTCGGTGGAGACCCGGGGGAACTCCAACTCGTCCACGCCCGCGTTGACCAGGACCACCGGCAGCCCCCGGTCGGTCAACCGGCGGTAGTGGTCGTGCCGGGCGTCGGCGAGCGCGTACGAGCCACCGGCGAAGATCACCCCGGAGACCTGGTGGTCCAGCAGCATCTCGACGTAGTCCATCTCCGAGACGCCGCCGATGGTGCGGGCGCAGAGCGCCGGGGTGAAGCCGCGCTGGGCGAGCGAACCGGTGACCACCTCGGCGAGCGCCGGGAAGATCGGGTTCTGCAATTCGGGCAGGACCAGGCCGACCAGCCGGGCTCGTTCACCCCGCAGCTTTGTCGGCCGTTCGTAGCCGAGCACGTCCAAAGCCGTGAGCACGGCGGTCCGAGTCGCCTCGGAGACGCCATCCCGACCGTTGAGCACCCGGCTCACCGTGGCCTCGCTGACGCCGGCCTTCTTTGCTACTTCGGTGAGGCGTTTAGTCACGGCCGCAATGGTACGGCAATTTCTTGCAAGAATTTAACGCGAATCTGCCGGGGTGGCCTCTCCGGCTGCCGTACGGCTACTTCAGATTGTTCAGGGCGTCCCCGATGGCCCGGTGGAAAGTCGGGTAGGCCCAAATCATCTGCCGCAGTTGGGCCACCGGGACGGCCGCGTGCACCGCCACGGCCAGCGCACCGAGCACCTCGCCGCCGGCCGGACCGGCCGAGGTGGCACCGATCAGGACATCTTGATCGGCATCCGCGATCAGCTTGATGAATCCCTCGTTGCCGACCTTGTGGATCCACCCGCGTGAGGAATCCGGCAGTCGGGTCTGCCCGACCCGGATCCGCCGCCCGGTCTCCCGGGCCTGGCGCTCGGTCAGCCCCACCGCACCGATTTCCGGATCGGTGAACGTCACCCGGGGCAGGGCCCGATAGTCGGCCCTCGGCACGGCCCGATCGTCCACTCCCGGTCCCGAGCCACCACCGCGCAGGATGTCCTGGATCACAATTCCCGCCTGGTACATCGCCATGTGCGTGAATGCGCCGTGACCGGTGACGTCGCCGACCGCCCAGATGCCGTCGGCCACCCGCATCCGGTCGTCGGTGTCGAGATAGCGCTGCTCCGGGTCCAGTCCCACGCTCGGCAGACCGAGTTCGTCCAGCCGGGCCCGCCGGCCGCTGGCGACCAGCAACCGGTCCGCGCGTACGGTGCCGCCGCCGGTCAGGTGCAGGGTGAATCCGCCCGCGTCGTGCTCGACCCGCTCGGTCCGCATGCCGGTGTGCAGCTCCACCCCGTCGGCCCGCAACGCGGTGGTGGCCAGCTCCGACGACTCCGGCTCCTCCATCGCCAGCAGCCGGTCGGACCGCTCGACCACGTGCACCCGTACGCCGAACCGGGCGAACACCTGCGCCAGCTCCAGGCCGATCGCCCCGCCGCCGAGTACCGCCATCGAGGCGGGCAGTTGGGCCGCCTCGATCGCCTCGTGGTTAGTCCAGTACGGCGTCCCGGCCAGCCCCTCGACCGGCGGGATGACCGGTTCCGTACCGGTGCCGACGACGATGCCCCGACAGGCCCGGAAGCGGATCCCGTCGACCTCGACCAGACCGGGCCCAACCAGCTCGGTCGACCCGCGGACCAGCCGCCCGCCCTTGCCGACGAACCGGTCGGCGGCCCGCTTGTCGGTCCAGTCCGCGGTCGCCTCGTCCCGGATCCGGGCCGCCACCGGTGCCCAGTCCGGTACGACCTCCGCCCGGCCGCCGAGCATCCCGACCCGCTTCGCCTCGGCCAGCGCGTTCCCCGCCCTGATCATCATCTTGCTGGGAATGCAGCCCCAGTACGGGCACTCGCCCCCGACGAGCCGGCGCTCGATCCCGAGTACGGACAGGCCGGCCTCGGCCAGCCGGCCGGCGACCTCCTCGCCCCCGACACCGAGTCCCATCACGATCACGTCGAACTGCTCCGGCTCCGTCACCCCGTCAGCATCCCGCACCGTCACCCCGTCGGCATCCCGCACCGGAGGACCCGGAAGGCCCGGCTGCCGATTCGGCCGGCCGCCGATCCGGTCAGCCACCGATTCAGCCGGCCACCGATCCGGCGCGCCGCCGACCGGGATCCGCCCGCCGATTCCGCGCGCCGCCGACCGGGATCCGCCGGCCGATCCAGCGGCATCGATCCGGAACGGGTGACGGCTCACATAACGTGTGTCGCCGGACCGGGACGCCGGCCTACCGTGTCCGGGTGGACGCGGACCGGGTACGTGAGGATCGGGTGGACGGCGACTGGGACCGGCGGTACGTCGCCGTACGGGACGCCTTCGCGGCGCTGCTGAGCGACGAGCAGCCAACCGGCGACCTGCCAGGCGGCACGGCCGGCAGCGGTCGGCTCGGCGGGGCGGCCGAGACCGGTGCGTCGCTCGCCGTCTGGCACCGGGGGCGGCCGGTACTGGACCTGGTCGGCGGCTGGCGGGACTCCGCCCGGACCCGCCCGTGGACCCCGGACACCCTGGTCAACGTCTACTCGGTGGGCAAGCCGGTGGCGGCGCTCTGCCTGCTGCTGCTGGTCGAGCGGGGCCGGATCGGGCTCGACGACCCGGTGGCCCGGCACTGGCCGGGCTTCCGCGCCGCCGGGGCGACCGTACGGCACGTGCTGAGCCACACCGCCGGGCTGCCCGTCTTCCCGGTGCCCCGACCGGAATCGGCCCTCGGCGACTGGGCGCTGCTCACCGGCGACCTGGCCGACGCCGAACCGGTCTGGGCGCCGGGCACCGTGGCCGCCGAACACGCGCTGACCTACGGGCACCTCGTCGGCGAGCTGGTCCGCCGGGTCGACGGCCGGTCGATCGGCCGGTTCCTGGCCGACGAGATCGCCGGGCCGTGGCGGCTGGACCTGCACTTCGGGCTCGCCCCGGCCGCCCAGGCCCGCTGCGCCGACCTCGGCCACGGCGACCCGGACTGGCCGATCACCGTCCTGGGCGCTCCGGGCTCACTGCGCGCCCGCGCGCTCGGCAACCCGGCCGGCTGCCTGGACCCGGCCGTACTCAACGGCCCGCTCTGGCGGTCGGCGCAGGTGCCCGCGGTGAACCTGCACGCCACCGCCGCCGGCCTGGCCCGGCTCTACGCGGGGCTGCTCGCCGGTGGCGAGCTGGACGGCGTACGGCTGTTCGGTGCCGAGCTGGTGACCGAGCTGACCCGGGCCCAGTACGTCGGCGACGACCTGCTGCTGGAGCGCCCGACACAGTGGACGCTCGGCATGCAGCTCGAAGAGGACGGAAGCTGGGGCATGGGCGGGATCGGCGGCAGCGTGGCCTGGGCCGACCCGGCCCGCGACTACACGTTCGCGTACGCCACCCGGCACCTGTCCGGCTTCGACCGGGTGGGGAGGCTGGTCGACGTACTGCACACCTGCCTCGACGGCTAGCCGATCGGGCCGGGTACGACGACCGGGGTGCCGGGCCGGGTCAGCAGGGCCCGTGCGGCGACCGCCGCCCGGCGCCGGTTCGGTACGGCGGCCCGCCGGACGAACACGTCGTAACCGGCGGCGGCCACCTCGTCCAGGATCCCCCCGTAGAGCAGGTACGCGGTTCGCATGCACGCCTGCGAGGCGGGGTTGAGCAGCACGATCCCCGGTGCGGCGGCGGCGTAGTGGCGTTGCGCGCGGGTCACCTCGTACGCGATCAGCTCCCGGATCGGGGTGCTCGCCCGGCGCCGCGCGGCGGCCTCGACCAGGTCGTCCCGGCTCACCCCGAACTTCGCCAGGTCCTCGTCGGGTAGGTAGGTGCGTCCCCGGTCCAGGTCCTCGGCGACGTCTCGGATGAAGTTGGTCAGTTGGAACGCCAGGCCGAGCTGGCGGGCCGGCTCGCGGGCGGCGACCGGGTCGGACGAGCCGAGGATGGGCAGCATCATCGTGCCGATCACCGCCGCCGAGCCCTCCATGTAGTCGAGCAGGTCGTCGTAGCCGGCGTACGAGGTGACCGTGAGGTCCATCGCCATGCTCCGCAGGAACGACTCGAAGTCGCCCAGGTCAAGGTCGAACGTGGCGATGGTGTGCAGCACCGCCGGCAGCAGCGGATCGTCGACCGGGGCGCCGCGCAGCCCGGCGACGAACCGCCGCGACCAGTCGGTGAGCTGGGCGGCCCGGACGGCGGGCGGCAGGACGTCGGTACGGTCCACGATCTCGTCGGCGTACCGGGTAAAGCCGTAGAGGGCGTGCACGTGCCGCCGCTTCCACGCCGGCAGCAGCCGGGTCGCGAGATAGTACGTACGGCCGTGCTGTTTGTGCAGCTCACGGCAGCGCGCGTAGGCCGCGGTGAGATCGGTCCGCACCATCACCCGTTCCTGGTCCACCGCCCGGTCCTCCGAGTCTCTCCGCCGTCGACGTCCGCTACCCGCCCGCTATCGACAATCGACGCACCAATCGACGCAACTCGCAACCCTAGGGTACGCTCCGGCAACGGCCAAGGAACCCGGCCGCACCACAAACGCCCCCGCACTTACCTGTCTTGCTGTGGTAACGACTCATCGGCGGGCATGATGAGGGATCGCAGTAGGGAGGTGGTCGCGTGCGTACCGTGAGCGGACGGACCGATCGGGTGGTGGTGGTCGGTGCCGGACTCGGCGGACTCGCCTGCGCCCTGCACCTGGCCGGCAGCGGCCGGCAGGTCACCGTGCTGGAACGCGAACCGGTGCCGGGCGGCCGGGCCGGTCGACTCAGCCTCGGCGGGTACGAGTTCGACACCGGCCCGACGGTGCTCACCATGCCCGACCTGATCGCCGAGGCACTCGACGCGGTCGGCGAGGAGCTGACCGACTGGCTCGACCTGATCCCGCTCGACCCGGCGTACCGGGCGCACTACCCGGACGGCTCGACCCTCGACGTGCACACCGATCCGGCCGCGATGGCGGCCGAGATCTCCCGCGTCTGCGGCCCCCGCGAGGCCGACGGCTACCTGCGCTTCGTCGACTACGCCCGCAACCTCTGGCAACTCGAACGCACCGACTTCATCGACCGCAACCTCGACTCGCCGACCGACCTGCTCACCGGCAACCTGGTCAAACTGGTGGCGGCCGGCGCCTTCCGCCGGCTCCAGACCAAGGTCAACCAGTTCTTCCGGGACCCCCGGACCCAGCGCATCTTCTCCTTCCAGGCGATGTACGCCGGACTCGCCCCGCACGACGCGCTCGCCATCTACACCGTGATCTCGTACCTCGACTCGGTCGCCGGGGTCTACTTCCCGCGCGGCGGCATCCACGCGGTCTCCCGCGCCCTGGCCGGGGCCGCCGAGAAACACGGCGTCCAGATCCGGTACGGCAGCACCGTCACCCGGGTCGAGACCTCGGCCGGTCGGGCCACCGCCGTGACCACCGCCGACGGTGAACGGATCCCGGCCGACGTGGTGGTCCTCAACCCGGACCTGCCGGTCGCCTACCGCGACCTGCTGCCGCCGGCTCGGCAGCGCCGGTTGCGCTACTCCCCGTCCTGCGTGGTGCTGCACGTCGGGTCGAGCCAGGCGTACTCCGGCATCGCCCACCACAACATCCACTTCGGCCGCTCCTGGCGGGGCACCTTCCAGGAGGTGATCAAGCGAGGTGAGTTGATGTCGGACCCGTCGCTGCTGGTCACCAACCCGAGCCGGACCGACCCGGCCGTCGCCCCGGCCGGAAAGCACTCGTACTACGTGCTCGCCCCGGTGCCGAACCTCGACCGGGCCCCGCTGGACTGGCGCGGCGACCTGGCCCGGCGGTACGCCGCCGAGCTGACCGCCACCCTGGAGAGCCGGGGATACGTCGGCTTCGCCGACGGGATCGAGGTCTCCGAGGTCGTCACCCCCGCCGACTGGGCCGACGCCGGCATGGCCGCCGGTACGCCGTTCGCCGCCGCGCACAGTCTTTTCCAGACCGGACCATTCCGTCCCACGAATCTGCACCGCACACTCACCAATGTGGTGTTCGTTGGTTCGGGTACGCAGCCAGGAGTGGGAGTCCCAATGGTGTTGATTTCCGGAAAACTGGCCGCGGCCCGGGTCACCGGCGGTGGCCGATGACCACGGCGCGGGAGGAACACCTGGTCGAGCTGGTCAACGACGACGGCGCCGTGCTGGGCGAAACCACGGTCGCGGCGGCGCACCAGCCGCCGGGGCAGTTGCACCGGGCCTTCTCGGTGCTGCTGGTCGACCCGTCCGGCCGGGTGCTGCTGCAACAGCGGGCCACGGTCAAGACCCGGTTCCCGCTGCGCTGGGCCAACTCGTGCTGCGGGCACCCCGAACCGGGCCAGTCCCTGCGTACGGCGGCCAACCGGCGGCTGATGGAAGAGTTGGGCGTCGGCCCGGTCGAGCTGACCGAGGTCGGGGTCTACCAGTACTTCGCCGAGGACCCGGCGACCGGACGGGTCGAGTTCGAGTACGACCACGTCCTGCGCGCCGACTTCGCGCCGGACCAGCCGCTGCTGCCGGACCCGGCGGAGGTGTCCGACCTGCGCTGGGTCGACCCCGACGAGCTGCGCGCCGACCTCACCGCCAATTCCGACCGGTACGCCCCCTGGCTGGTCGGCGTACTCGACGCCTACCTGCGGTCGATCCCGGCCGACGCCGCTGCCGCCCCTGCCGCCGAAGCGGCCGGGGTGCCGGCCAGCGCCACTGCCGGGCCGGCGGACAACGCGGCGGAGCCGCCGGGTGGGCGATGACGGACTGAGCGCGGGGGCGGTGGCGCGCCGGCTCGGCGTGGCGGTCACCACCCTGCGCACCTGGCACCAGCGGTACGGCCTCGGACCGAGCCGGCACGTGCCCGGTCAACACCGGCGCTACACCCCCCAGGATCTCGCTCGGCTGGAGATCATGCGTCGGCTCACCGCCGAGGGGGTGGTGCCGGCCGAGGCCGCCCGGTGGGCGCAACGGGCGGCCGACGTACCGGATCGGGTCGGACCGGGTCCGGACGGCCGGGTGGCGGCCGACGTACCCGATCGGGCCTGGGCACCGCGGCCGGTGACGATCCGGCAGCGCGACGGCGGCGGGCGGACCATCCCGGTCCGGGCCGCCGGCCCGGACGCGCGCGGGCTGGCCCGCGCGGCGATGCGGCTGGACGCGGCCGGTGTGTGCGAGACCATCGAACGGGTGATCGCCATCGACGGCGTGGTGTCCGCGTGGGACGGCCTGCTGCGGCCGGTGCTCGCCGGACTCGGTGAGCGGCACGCCGCCACGGCCGGTCTGATCGAGGTGGAACACCTGGTGTCGCGCTGCGTGTCCGAGGTGCTCGCGGTGGTCACCCGGAGCGCCGCGCGGACCGGACCGGCGCGGATCCTGCTCTCCTGCGCCGACGAGGAGCAGCACACCCTGCCGCTGGAGGCGCTCGCCGCCGCGCTCGCCGAAGCCGGCGTGGCCGCCCGACAGCTCGGCGCCCGGGTGCCAACGGCGGCGCTGGCCGACGCGGTCGCCCGGACCGGACCGGCCGCGGTGGTGCTCTGGTCGCACGCCCGGTCCACCGCCGACCCGGCCCAGCTCCGGGCGGTCCTGGCCGGCCCGCACCGGCCGGTGCTGCTGGTCGCCGCCGGACCCGGCTGGCGGGCCGAGACGCTGCCCGCCGGGGTGCCGTCTCCGGCCAGCCTGGGCGAGGCGCTGGCGCTCACCGTGGCGGTCGGCGAGACGGCCGACCGGTCCCTGACCGGCTGACCGGCTGACCGGCTGACCCGATAATCAGCCGGGATCGACCGGGATCTCCTTGAATCGGCCGGATTCGAGGCCCGGCGGGGCCGCGGTCGGCGCCGGGGTGGGCTAGCGTGAGTCCGGCTTGCCCCCGATGCTCCCTCGCCCGATACCCCTCGGGAGTCGACGATGATCCGACCCGCCGCGCTCGCGGCCGGGCTGGTCCTGGTGGCGCTTCTCACCGGTGCCTGCGCCAACGAACAACACGACCTGGCCACCCCGCCCAGCTTCACCCCGTTCACCCCGGCCACCAGCGCACCGGCGCCCAGCCCGACCGCGCCGGCCACCAGCGCACCGCCCGCCCCGACGCTCCAGCCGACGCCGAGCCGCCCCCCGGCACCGCGCGGCAAGGTCGGTCCGTACGACACCAGGCGGCTGACCGGGGTGAAGGCGGTCGCGCTCACCTTCGACGACGGTCCCGCCCCGGAGTGGACCCCGAAGGTGCTCGACCAGCTCCGGGCCGCCAAGGTCAAGGCGACCTTCTGCCTGATCGGCACGAAGGCCCGCAAGTACCCCCAACTGGTCGCCCGGATCGTGCGCGAGGGCCACACCCTCTGCAACCACAGCTGGCAGCACGATCTCAAGCTGGGCCGGAAGTCGGAGGCGGAGATCCGGGCCGACCTGGTCCGGACCAACCGGGAGATCCGCCGGGCGGTACCGGGAGCGAAGATCGGCTACTACCGGCAGCCGGGCGGTGAGTGGACCCCGTCGGTGGTCCGGGTGAGCCGGGCGCTGGGCATGACCGCGCTGCACTGGGACGTCGACCCGAGGGACTGGGACAAGCCCGGTGCCGAGGCGATCAGCAAACGCGTGATCGACCAGGCGCGGCCGGGGTCGATCATCCTGCTGCACGACGGGGGTGGGGACCGCAGCGCCACCCTCACCGCCTGCCCGACCCTGCTCACCACTTTGAAACAGAAGTACGGGATCGTACGCCTGAAGTAGGTTTTGGGGGCATTCTTGCCCCACCCGCTACCGGTTTGATCCGGCGGCCGGCGATCACGTATGCTTTCCAAGCCTCCGGCGGGGCCGGATGGGTGCAACTGCTTGAGTTGTCTTGTGCAATGATGGCGGGGCCGCCCTCATCGTCTAGTGGCCCAGGACGCCGCCCTTTCAAGGCGGTAGCACGGGTTCGAATCCCGTTGGGGGCACGTGTAACATCCGACCTGCCGGTCGGCGCAAGAAGGTAAGAGCTAGGTCCTGTGGAGCAGTTGGAGTGCTCGCCGCCCTGTCAAGGCGGAGGTCGCGGGTTCAAGTCCCGTCAGGACCGCCAGCGCCGTCCGCCGCGCGTAACAACGCGCGGCGTTCTGCGTTTCGGAGCAGGTCACCCGTGCTGCGGCCATTCCGCCGGACGGGTAACATGAGCCGAGCAACACCCGGGCCAGGTAGCTCAGTTGGTACGAGCGTCCGACTGAAAATCGGAAGGTCGGCGGTTCGACCCCGCCCCTGGCCACATAGCCTTTCGCCGGGCTATCAGAGCAGCCCCGACCAGCGGAAACGCAGGACCGGGGCTGCTCTATTTGTGTCGAGTTCCGCCGGGTGGATCGACTCCAGACCCGAATGGTTGTCACTCCCATCGCAACTGCTTCTGGCGACCTTCGCGTACGGCTTCTCCGGGGGCATCGGGTCAAGCTCATTCGTGCCCACTGCCTGCTCTGGCCACGCCCGCCTTGGCGTCGAGTCGCGCCAGCTTCTTGCTGTCCGGGGAAAGTTGGATGCCGTTGGCCCCCAGGAGTCTCCGCCGGTCAGATCTGCCGCAGGCGCTTGCGTACCGGTGCCGGTGGCTCGTGTGCCCAGTCGACAAACCGGGCGTCGGCCTGCTCGTCGGTCAAGCCGATGAGGGGAGCCGCTCGATCGCGGAAGTGGCGCATGAACACCACCAGGCGGACCCGGTCGTCGCGGTAGAGCGACCACATGCGCCGCCGGAAGACCGGGCACGGCCATTCCTCACTGTCGTCACGGCACCGCCAGTCGTCGCCCGGCCGGTGCGGAGCACCGGCGGCATCGTCTTGCTGGTCGCGCTCCACGTATCACCTCCGGTCAAAGCAGATGTACCCGGTCAGTGCCACCATCAGGGCTTTGCAGGGTGAGGCTCCCGCCGCCACGTTCCATCAGCTCCAGGACGACGCTGTAGACGACCAGCGCACGGTTGATCGTGTCCGTCTTGGTGTCCCTGGTACGCATGCAGGCCGCGTCGAGCGCGTCCACAGCACGCGGGGCAAGGTTGACGGTGACCTTCACCAGTGAGCGGGCACCGTCGTCCCCAATGAAGGTCGCCTTCACGCCCGGTTGAGTGGTCACGAGGCCCTCCCCGCCCTGGCGTCGGCGAGCAGCACCGACGCCGCCTTGCCGCCGCCCCGGATCTCAATGGCCCAGTCGAGCTGCCGGCACCCGCCGTCGGCAATGCATTGCGGGCACCGGCGGCCGTTGGCATGGCCCCGGACCGTCCTGCTGGCCGCCCACAAGATCGCCGCTGGCGTAAGCGGTTCATCCTGCCGGCTCACCCGACGGCGCCTTCGACTTCGGCTCGAAACCGAACGACGATCTCCCGGACCACCGCCGGCTCGGGGATCGGGGACGGCTGGTAGTCGTCACCCAGTGCCTCCAGGACGACGCATGCTCGGACGAACCCCGTACATGTCCGCCCCAGGGGGCAACGCGGGCACCGACCGTTGACCGGCCAGTGCCGGCGCAGCACCTTCCGCGCCCGTAGCTGGGTGAGCCGGAGCCGCTGGTGCAGCATGAGCGGAGTCACCACTCACCCGGCTTGGTCAGCCCTTGTGCCTTGGAAAGTGCCGGGCACTCGCTGTCTGTGCACCGATCACAGCGGCCGCCGTTGTCGTGCTGCGAGACAACCCGCAGCGCCTCACGTGCCAGTTGCTCGGCGTCACTCATGCCCGCCACCGCCCACCGTTGCCGCGTGCCGGTGGCACACCAGGGCCGAACTGGCGGGGCACGTTGACCATCGCCGCCCCGACCAACTGGGCCGGACGTTGATCGGCGTGACTGATCGGCGGCACCGCCTCCGGCGCGGGGCTGAGGCTCACCTGATCGGTCGACGCCAGTCCAGGGTCAGGGTCGAAGAAATACTTTCGTCGCGTGCTGTTGATCAGCATGGCCCACCTCCGTCAACTTGGAAGGGCGGCCAGCACAGGGTCGCCTACCCCTAGAACAACTGTCTGCGCTGGCCACCTAACAGCAAGCTACACCCGTATATACTGCCCGTCTAGATAGGTTGCCCGAAGGGAGATGGCGAACATCCGAAGCGCGTTGATCGAAGGTACGGTGACGAACGTGCCTACCCCGCGCGAGCGGCCCCGATATCAACGGGTCGCCGATGAGCTGCGCCGCCGGATCATGGCCGGCGCGATCCCGGCCGGGTCCATCCTGCCGTCCGAGACGGCCATCATGGCCGAGTTCGAGGTGTCACGCGGCACCGCACGAGAAGCCATCGCTCTACTGCGGTCGGAGGGCTTGGCGGTCACCGAGATGGGCCGGGGCACCTTCGTCCGGCCCAATCTGCCAGTCCGGCGCCTCGGCTCCGAGCGGTACCGCAGGGAGCTGGAACAGATTCGAGGTGACGCCCCACCCGAGACGTCGTTCACCGTCGACCGGGGTGTCAGGTGGAACGACTACCGGTTGGACAAGGCGTTCCAGGACGTACCCGCCGACGCTGCCACCGCCGAGCTGTTCGGCGTACCACCCGGCACGATGTTGCTGGAGCGCCGGTTCGTGTTCTACGCCGACGGTGTCGCCCAGCAGATGTCGACGTCCTGCTATCTGCTCGGCATGGTCGCCGGCACACCTCTTGCTGATCCGGAGCGGGAGCCGTGGCCCGGCGGGAACACCGCCCAGTTGTTCAGCCTCGGCGTGGTCATCACCGGGATCCAGGAGGACGTGCGGGCACGGATGCCCGTCGCCGACGAGGTCAAAACGCTGCGCATCCCGAGCGGTACCCCGGTCGTCACGATCACCCGGCAGACGTACGCCGAAAACCGGGTGGTCGAGGTGGCCGACATTGTGGTCCCGGCCGACCGGGTGTCTCTCGGCTACTGGATCGACCTCACCTGACGGCGACACGGAGAAGGGCTGTCCCCAATACATGGACAGCCCTCTCACTCCACCTGCCCCACCCAGGCAGGGCAGGCAACGGATCAGACCTGCTTGACCTGTTCCTGGGGTAGTGGGTAGCGGCGGATCAGGGCCAGACCCAGTACGGCGACCGCGCGGGTCAGATAGAGCGTGGCCTTCAGCGGGGACTGGCTGGGCGTACCGGCGGCGCGGGGGCGCATGGCGACCGGGACCTGCAACACCTTGAACCGGGACCGGGCGGTGTGCACCACCGTCTCGATGGTGTCACCGAGGTATTCCACCGGGTAGGCGTGGGCGAACATCTCGATCACCCGACGGTTCGCCGCCCGGAAGCCGGAGGTGGTGTCGCTCAACCGGGTGCCGGTGATCCGGCTGAGCACGACCGCGAGCAGGCGCATGGCGTACCGGCGGGGGCCGCGTACGGTGTAGTCGCCGGTGCCGGCGAAGCGGGCTCCGATCACCAGGTCGGCGTGGTCGAGCGCGGCCACGAGCTGCGGTACGAAGCGCGGGTCGTGCTGACCGTCGGCGTCGATCTGGATCGCGATGTCGTGGCCGTTGTCCTCGGCGTACCGGTAGCCGAGCCGCATCGCCCCGCCGACACCCAGGTTGTACGGCAGCCGCAGCACGTGGGCCCCGGCCCGACGCCCCTGCTCGGCGGTGCTGTCCATCGAGCCGTCGTCGACCACGAGTACGTCGACCGTCGGCAGTTCCCGCTGGACCTCGCGTACGACGTCGGCGATGGACTTCTCCTCATTCCAGGCCGGAATGATGATCAGAATCTTCTTGTCCATGCTCATGACCCGCTCTTTTCCCTCTGGAGTTCGCCGCGCAGCAGCGACACCTCTTCGGCGAGCACCCGGGTCTCCTCCTCCAGCCGGCTGAGTTCCCAGCTCAGATGGATGGTGACCAGCAGGAGGAAGACGACCCCGCCGAACAGCACGAGGCTCACCCCGTTGACCACCCCGAACACATCGGCCAGGCGGTCGGGCAGGCGGGGGAAGAACGCGAGCGGCAACGCGATCACGGCCACGGTGATCAGCAAAGCCGCGTACTTCTCTCGTAGTTGACGCCGTCGGAGCAACTCGACAACGAAGGCGATGAGACAGATACCGACAACGGCGGTAAGGACGGTAAGGCGCATCAGTGGGCGGGTTCCTCTCGAACCTGCGAGCCAGTAGCGACACCGAGCGGTGGACGCTGATCGGACGTCGACCGGTCTCGGTCAGCGATCACCGTCGCAGGCATCACGAGCCGTGAGACTAGTCCACGTTTGACGCTGCTTCGGGCCCGCCCGCTTCGATCTGAAGCCTCAGAGGGCCAGCACCGGCACCCCTCGGCCTTCGTACTGGCCGGGGCGGCAGGTGACGATCAGGCCGGTCGCTCCCTTGGCCTCGAAAACCGCATGCCGTACGGCGAGGTCACCGGCCCCGCCGGAGATGGCGACCGCCACGTGCTCGGTCAGCGGCAGGCAGATGACGTCGGGCAGGTTGAGCAGGGCGTACCAGGAATCCCAGCCGATCGGCAGCGCCGCGTTGGCGTCGTGGATGACGGTGGTCGGGAAGCCCAGCAGGATCCGGCCGTGTTCGGCGCGGCGGTAGAGGCGTACCAGTGGGTCCTGGTTGTTCAGTAGTCCGATGAGCGCCGAGGTGTCGAAGACGTGGAGTTGCTTCACGCGGCTGCCTGGTCGGAGTCGCCGTAGATGCGCAGGGCCTCCTCCTGGGCCCGCGCGAGCGCCTCGTCCAGTCGCCGTTCGGCTTCGGGATCGTCCAGGAGTTCGGTCTGCCCGAGGAGTTCGCGTACCCGCTGGAGGCGGGCTTCCAGCGGGATCTGCTGGAAGTCCCGGCGGCCGGGCCACTGCCGGTCGTAGTCGGCGACGATCAGCGAGGCGAGGTACCGCTCGGGTGTGCTGTGGCTGGCGAGGGCGAGCTGGTTCAGCAGGTCGCCGGTTTCGGTGTCGAGTCGTACGTTCCCGACGGTCCGCCCGGCCGGTCGGTCGCGCAGGTCGTCGGGGGTGAGATAGCCGAGGGCGACCAGGGCGTCGGCCGGCTCGATGTCGAGCGCTACCAGCACCGACCGCACCAGGCTCGCCGGCTCGGAGCCGTGCAGGTCGCCCGCTTCCCATGCCTGGATCAGGTCCTCGGGGAGTCCGGACCGCTCGGCGAGTTGCCGCCGGGTCCAGCCCAGGCGCTGCCGGGCGCCGTGTACGAGGTTCGCGAAGCCCTCTCCCCGTACCGCCTGCTCGTCCGCCATTCTCGGATCCTAGCCAGGATGGTGTCGACCTCGCCGTACCCTTCGGCGCGTCGCCATGGCCCATTGGGGCGGGGATTCGGACCGTCGGGACGGGCTCCATCGAACCGTGACATATAAGAGACGGTTGGACGTAGCGTCCGGCCGCAGGCGCTGACCAGACTGCAAGTTATGACCCATCCATACCCGCAGCAGGATCCGTGGGCGGATCAGGCGGCGGCACCGCCGCCCCCGCAACTGCCGCCGACGCTACCGATGCAACTGCCCGCGGAGCACTACCCGCCGGCCCCCACCTCGCCACCGCCGCACCACTCGCCACCGCACCATTCGCCGCCGCCGCATCACCCGGCAGCGGTGGAGCAGTATTCGCCGCCAATACAGCAGTATCCGCCGACACCGCCGCCGTACACGCCGGCGCCGCACCACCTGCCCGCACAGCAGTACGCCCCGGCGCTACCTCACCCGCAGCCGGTGCACGTGCCGGTGGTGCCGACGAAGTCCACCGGGGCGGCGGTCCTGCTGGAGCTGCTTCCCGGGCTGATCGGGATCTTCGGGATCGGGAACATCTACGCCGGGCGGATCGGTGTCGGGATCGCCCTGATGGTGTCGTTCTGGGTGCTGTTCTGGATCAACTTCGCGCTGATCTTCGTTGGCCTCGGCATCGTGACCATGCCGCTGACCTGGGTGTTGTACCTGATCGTCGGTCCGCTGGCGGCGGGAGCCGGGGTGGCCCGACACAACTCCGGAGCGGTGGTGCGCTGAGCCGTACCCGGCCCGCCCCGGCACGGACCGCGGGGCCGACCAGCGTCGCCGCCGATCGGCCCCGTCCCGTCCCGCGTACGCGGATCAGGTCAGCTGCCGTTCCAGACGTACACCTTGGGGTTCGCCTGGTCGAACTTTGCCGCCGCGGCGCTGCCGGCGAAGAGCTGGTTGACCCTGGCCGCCTCGGCGGCGCTCGGGTTGGCGTTGGCGCAGGAAACCGGTGCGCTGCTGCCGGACATCAGGTCGGTGCAGCGACCGGTGCGGTTGTCGGGCAGGCCCAGGATGTGGCCGATCTCGTGGGTCGCGATCCTGGTCCGGTTGTAGCCGTCGTTCACGGCCTCCCAGCCCATGTAGACCCGGCCGGAGCCGAGCCCGGTCACGTACGCCCGGGGCCAGCCGTTGTCGACGTAGATGACCACACTGGCCGGGGTGCCGGCGACCAGGCGTACGTTGCTCACCCGGCTGTTCCAGATCTGGGCGGCCTGGGTGAAGTTGGTGGTGAACTCACCGGCCCGGCTGGCGTCGTAGTAGACGGTGCGTACGGCGATGTTGGCGTCCGCCACCGCGGCCGTTCCGGTGGCGGCCTGTACGCCGATCATGGAGCAGGCCGCCACCAGGGCGGCCACGGCGGTACGGAGGAGTTGTCGTCTGACCATCGCGGGCTCCTTGTTCGGTGACACGGAGTGGATCTCTCCGATTTAATCGACGAACATTAATCTAGTGCGGGGGTCGTCGACGGCCCGCATAGCACTTGCCTCATATCGAGCGCGCCCCGTGCGCCCATCGACCGCCGCCCATAGCGACAACGGGTAACCGCACGTTCGGCGCAGAGATTCAACCGCTGGTCGGATGGACGCTGCGTCGGGAGTCAGCGGCCGGTATGGTCCGGGCCTATGGGACAGGAGACCACCGGCCCGGGCGGCATCCACCAGGACGTGGCGAGGTATTCCCTACGCAGCACCCTGCGGGTCTCCGCTCCGCCCGAGCACGCCTTCGCGGTCTTCACCAACGGCCTCGCCGACTGGTGGGTGATGGAGTACACCTGGTCCGGGCCGACCGCACTGGCCGCCATCGGTTTCGAGCCGCACGTCGGCGGGATGGCGTACGAGATCGGGCCGCACGGCTTCCGTACCGACTGGGGTCGGGTGGTCCACTGGCAGCCCCCGTACCGGCTCGTCTTCACCTGGCAGATCGGGCCCGACCGGGTGCCGGTGCCGGACCCGGCCAACGCCAGCGAGGTGGACGTCCGGTTCGTTCCGGAGGACGGCGACCGGACCCGGGTCGAGGTCGAGCACCGCGGTTTCGACCGGCACGGCGAGGCCGCCGAGGGCTACCGGCAGGCACTCACCGCCGGCTGGCACGAACTACTCTCCCGGTACGCCACCTCGGTCAGCATGATCACCAACTGACCCGGACCAGCCGTGCAGAGCGGCGTTCGTACCGGTACGCACGCTCGTACCGCCCAGATCGGCGCGGCGGCCGGCCTCGGCGCCCTGGCCCGCGCCACCGCCGGCCAGCCGGCGGGCCGAAGCGGTACGCAGCCTCGGGTACACCTCGGCCAGCCGGCGCTGCACCCGGGTACTCCGATCGGCCAGCACCAGCGCCATCGACGTATGTCCGACCGGCACACCCGCCGGGTCGGCCGCCGCGGCGGACTCGGCCGCCCGCAACCGTTGCGACACCGAGTAGGCGAACCCGGCCAGCCAGGAGCGCCGGAACGCGGCCGGCTGGTCGCCGAGCGGCACCGGGGTCGCGGCGAGCCCGTGCGCGGCCTGCACCAGGAGAGAGGTGAAGAGCAACTCCACCCGCTCCAGGTCACTGGCGAACCCGAACAGGTGCATCGCGAAACCGCTGCCGGACCGCCGCCGTACGCTCCGGCAGCGCAGCGCGTCGGCCACCGCGGCGAGCAGGCCCGCCTTGTCCAACGCGTACGGCGCCAGCAGGTCGACCACCCGGTCGCCGACGGGGTCGGTGGTCGGGTCCCGGGCGGCGAGCAGGGCCCGGTCCACCCCGTACCGGGCGATCAGGTCGGTGGCCTTGGCCATGAACGCCGCCGCCTCGGCCTCGGTGCAGGCCGGGTCCTCGGCCATCGCCAGCAGCTTGCGCACCTTGTCGAGCATTGCTCCAGGTTCCCACCCGTGATCGGGACCGGGGCGGCGCGGGGCCGGATCGGGGCCGGTGGTGTTACGGCTTGCGGTGGCGGATGGTGGCGACGGCCGAGCCGGCGAGGGTGAGCAGGCAGTCGGGGAGTTGGCCGTCGGTCAGCGCGGCACCGAAGAGCGCCTCGGCCGTGTCGATGTCGGAGTTCGCGTACGCGCTGACGAAGCGGGCCACCCAGCGGGCGTCGTAGCCGGCCTCGTCGATGCCCGGGAACTCCAGCGTCCAACTGCCGCGTGGCACCTGGTCACCGACCATCGTGGCGGCGAGCCGCCAGGCCACCTCGTAGGCCCCAGCGACACCGGACCGGTCCACCACCGCGTCGAAGGTGCCGACCACCGCGTCACTGTCACCAGTCAGCGCGGACCGCAGTACCGCGTTGGCGTCGTCCAGCGTGTCCTGGGGTTCGTCCATCACGTGCGGAAGGGTATGCCGCCAGGTCAAGCAGGCGCTCGGGAATGTCGAAAGCGATCGGCCGGCGTATATTACCGCCGGGTAGAAGATCGATCCGCGACCGCAGTCACGTCGCCCACCAAGGGCACGCTAGTGTGCGCAGCGGACCTTCGGGGAGGAAGGACGACCTCATGCTCGTACCACGCGGTTCGCGCGGTGCTGCTCTTGCCGCCTGCGCGACGCTTCTGCTCGCCACCGCTGGATGCGGCGGGGACGATACAGAGGAGTCGAGCGCCCTTCCGACCCGGCTCTACGGTACGGACGGCAACATGCAGAACTCCTTCGTCAAGGAGTTCGACGGGCAGACCAAGCTGCTGGACGGCATGAAGGGCACCATCCCGCTCACCCCGCTCTCCAAGGACTTCAAGGACCGGGTCACCGCCATCGACCCGACGCTCACCGACTTTCTCTACTCGGCCGAGGTCTACGACGCCATCGCGGTGAGCGCGCTCGCGGCGCAACTGGCCGGCTCGACCGCTCCGGCCGAGATCGCCAAGCAGATCAACGCCGTCACCGTGGGCGGCCAGCGCTGCGACTCGATCGCGGACTGCCTGACCATCGCCCGCTCCGGTACGGACATCGAGTATCGCGGCGCCTCGCTCAGCCGGGGCGGCTTCACCGACGCGGGCGAGCCGTCGACCGCCAGCTACGCCACCATGCACTTCGGCGAGCAGGCGAAGATCGACGACGGGAAGACCGAGTTCGTCGGGGCCGGTGACGAGTCGGCGGCCAGCACCCAGGCCCCGCCCGCGCCGAAGAAGCAGGTCGGCGGGAAGAACGACAAGCGGGACGGTTCGCCGCTGAAGATCGGCGGGCTGCTGCCGAAGACCGGTGACCTCGCGCTGGCGTACCCGCCGCTCGGGGCGGGCGCGAAGCTGGCCATGAAGGAGATCAACGACGCGGGCGGCGTACTCGGCGAACCGGCGGTCTGGGTCGACGGAGACGACGGGACCAACCCGGACGTCGCGAAGGCGACCGTCGCGCAACACGTCGCGGCCGGCGTACACGTGATCATCGGTGCCGCCGCGTCCGGGATCTCCCGCGCGGTGCTGCCCGACGTGGTCGCGGCCGGGCTGATCCTCTTCTCCCCGTCGAACACCGACGCCGGCCTGACCACCATCGACGACCAGGGTCGCTACTTCCGCACCGCGCCCTCGGACATCCTCCAGGGCCGGGCGCTGGCCGACGTGATCATGCGCGACGGTCCGCACCGGATCGCCCTGGTCGCCCGGAAGGACTCGTACGGCGAGGGCCTACAGGGCAACGTCCGGGCCGAGCTGGAGCGGGCCGGCTTCGCCGCCGATCGGGTCAAGCTGCTCACCTACGACCCGCCGGCCAGGCCGGACTCCCCGCCGGTCGACTTCACCAGTGGCGCCCAGGAGATCAAGCAGTTCGGTGCGGACGCGGTCCTGGTCATCGGGTTCGCCGAGTCGGCCCAGGTGATCAAGGCGCTGTCCGCCGCCGGGGTGCAGATCCGGCACTGACCCGCGTCGCCGGTCGGCCGCGAGCAAGCCGGTAACCGGCGACAACCCGGCCGACGACAACCGGCCGGCACGGTCTGGCACGTTTCCGGGAGCAATCGGGGCGGCCGGTCGCCGTACGGTTTCCCGGACACAAGACACCGGACACCGGACACCGGACGAGCCGAGCCGAGCCGAAGGGCACCAGACGATGAGCGAATTCACCTACAACCCGCTGGCCGAGGAGATCGACCTCGGCTCCGCCGACGGCCAGGAGGGGTTCGGATCGAGCCTCGACCCGGGGCCCGAGCTGCCCGCGTACGATCTGGCGGCGTTCCAGCCGGAGACGGTGGTCGAGCACCACGTCGACGGTTCCACCGAGACGCTCACCGACTTCGACGGCGACGGGGTCGCCGACCTGGTGCAGCGGGACCTCGACAGCAACGGCATCGCCGAGACCACCCTGATCGACGGTGATCACGACGGCGCGCTGGACACCATGCTGCGTGACTACGACGACGACGGCACGGTCGACCGGATCATCGGTGACGCCAACGAGGACGGCGTGGTGGACCGGGTCGCCGTAGACACCAACGCCGACGGCGTGATGGACCAGGTGACCCGGGACAGCGACCTCGACGGCCAGCCGGACACCTGGGTACGGGATCTCAACCACGACGGGCGCCCCGACCACTCGGTCACCGATCTGGACGAGGACGGCCGGCCCGACTCGCGGCTGGTCGACACCGACTTCGACGGGGTCGCCGACCGGGTCGCCTACCTCGACTCGGACAGCAACCCGTACGTCAGCCGCTGACCGGGGCGGTCACCGGTTCTTCCGGTCGAGGAACGCGGTCATCCGGCGGTGCTTTTCCGGGTCCTCGAAGAGCACCGCCTGGCTGAGCAGGTCGAGTTGCGGGTGCGCGGCGGCGGGCGCGTCGACCGCCAGTTTGGTCAGGCGTACGGCCAGCGGCGAAGCCTTGGCGATCTCGTCCAGCAACTCGTGTGCGGCCCCGAGCAGGTCGGCCGGTTGGTCCACCACCCGGTTGACCAGACCGATCCGCAGCGCCTCGGCGGCGTCGATCCGGCGACCGGTGAAGAGCAGCTCCTTGGCCCGGGTCTCGCCGATCAGGGCCGGCAGCCGGTGCGTCGCGCCCGCCCCGGCGATGATGCCGAGCCGCACCTCGGGTTGCCCGAAGGTGGCGCGGGAGGTACAGATTCGCAGGTCACAGGCGTACGACAGCTCGGCGCCGCCGCCCAGGGCCGGGCCGTCGACGGCCGCCACGGTCGGCATCGGCAGCGCCCGGAGCCGGGCGAAGACGGCCGAGTTGATCGCGGCCAGCGCGTCGAGCCGGTCCCGCTCCCGCAGTTGGGCGATGTCCGCGCCGGCCGCGAAGATGCCGTCGGTGCCGCCGGTGAGCAGCAGCAGTTTCGGCTCCCGCTCCAACCGCCCGCACACCTCGTGCAGGGCGGCGACCAGGTCGGCGTCGATCGCGTTGCGCTTCTCCGGCCGGGCCAGGGTGACCACCAGCCGGTCGTCCCGCTCCTCGATCCGCAGCCCGCCGGGCTCCACTGTGCTCACTGCCTGACCCCGTCCACCCAGCGGTAGAAACCCTGCCCGGACTTCTTGCCCAGCCGGCCCTGCTCGACCATCTCGACCAGCAGCGGCGGCGGCGCGAACCGGTCGCCGTACGCCGCTTGGAGGGTGCGGGCGATGTCCAGCCGTACGTCCAGCCCCACCAGGTCGGTGAGTTCCAGTGGACCGACCGGGTGCCGATAGCCGAGGGTCATCGCCTTGTCGATGTCGGCCGCGTTGGCTACCCCGTCGGCCACCATCCGGATCGCCTCCAGGCCGAGTGTGACGCCGAGCCGGGAGGTGGCGAAGCCGGGCAGGTCGCGTACGACGACGGGGTCTTTGCCCAGCCGGCCGGCGAGGGCGACGGCGGCCGCGGTGGTCTCCTCGGCGGTCGCCGGCCCGACGACGATCTCGATCAGCGCCATTGCCCAGACCGGGTTGAAGAAGTGCAAACCGATGAAGCGCCCTGCGTCGGGCACCGCGGTAGCCAGCTCGGCGATGGGGATGCTGGAGGTGTTGGTGGCGAGCAGGGCCGGGTGGCGGGCCGCGGCGGCGGCCAGCACGGCCCGCTTCAGGTCGGGGCGTTCCGGCACGGCCTCGACGATCACGTCCGGGCCGTCGGCCACCTCGGCCAGGTCGCGCCGGAGCTTCAATCGGGTACGCGCGTCCGCCGCCGCGGGAGCGGTCAGCTTGCCCCGTTCGACCGCCCGGTTCAGCAGCCCGCCCAGCGCGGTGTCGGCCGCTTCGGCTCGTCCGGCGTCCACCTCGACCAGGTCGACCCGGTACCCGGCGGTGGCCGCGACGTAGGCGATGCCGAGCCCCATGGTGCCGGCGCCCACGACAACAAAACGCTCGTTCATGGTCGCGACCCTATTGCAGTGGGTCGGACGCGCTCTCCGCTGACCCCCGCTGTCACGATTACCCCATTAGCCGAAAAGAATCACGAATAGGACGATAAGGTGCATTAGCTGGCATACGTGAGGGAAGGCGAGGAATGTCACCAACACCACGGGTGCGCGCCCTGACCGGCGCACTGGCGCTCGTCCTCACCGTCGCGGCCCTGGTGCTGACGCCCGGCCCCGCCCTCGCGGCCGGTACGACACTGTTCAACCAGCCGTTCCACGACAACACCGTCTCCGGCACCGGCCCGGTGTCGATACCGGCGTTGCCCCTGCTCGGCGGCGTCAACGCCGCCTGCCTCTCCGCCGCCGGCAACACCACCACCGGCCCGTTGCTGAGCTGCCCCACCTCCACCGACCCCCAGGGCGCCGGGAAGCTACGGCTGACCAACGCCACCGGCGGCAAAACCGGAGGAGTCTTCAGCGCGGCCAGCGTGCCGACCTCGCAGGGCCTGGACATCACCTTCAACACCTACCAGTACGGCGGCACCAGCCCCGGCGCCGACGGACTCGCCTTCGTACTCGCCGCGGTCGACCCGACCAACCCGATGTCACCGGCCATGCTCGGCCCCAGCGGCGGATCGCTCGGCTACTCGGCGGCGTTCGCCGGTGTGACCGCCGGACTGTCCAACGGCTACCTCGGCATCGGCATCGACCCCTACGGCAACTTCAGCAACAGCACCTACCAGGGCTCCGGCTGCACCAACCCGGCGTACATCGGGCCACGGATCCCGGGACAGGTAGTCATCCGTGGACCCGGTCGCCTCGGCGTCGGCTACTGCGGTATCAACAGCACCGCCACCAGCAGCGCCTCGCCGGCCCTGGCGCTGCGCGCCGCCACCCGGGCGGCCTCCGTCGTACCGGTCGAAGTGGTGATCAACCCGACCGCGTCGTCGTTCACCACCGTCTCCGGGATCACCGTCCCCGCCGGCGCCTACCGGGTCCGGTTCACCCCCGTCGGTGGGGCAGCGACCACCCTGGCCGGCGCCCTGCCGGTGGTGTCGCCGACCCTCTATCCGTCGGCGAACTGGCTCAACGCGAACGGCATCCCGAAGCAGCTCGCCTTCGGCTGGGTCGGGTCGACCGGATCGGTGACCGACTTCCACGAGGTCGACAACGCGGTAGCGGTCACCTTCAACCCGGTCCCCGACCTGAACGTGGCCCAGACCAGCTACACCGGCCCGTCGCCGCAACCCGGCGACCCGGTCAACTACACCGTCACCGCCGGTGTGGACCCCGGTGTGAACGAAACCGTACCGGTCTCGGTCACCCAGACCCTGCCGACCGGTGTCGTACCGCTCGGCGCCTTCGGCACCGGGTGGGTCTGCGGCGCACCATCCGGACAGACGATCACCTGCACCAACGGCAACGGGCCGTTCGCCGCCGGCAGCACCCTGGCACCGATCTCGGTCGTCGGCATCGTCACCGCCAGTGGGGTCACCCCCGCGCTGATCCAGACCACGACCGTGGCCACCTCCTCCTCCAACGACTCGAACCCCGGATACTCCACCGCCACCACACCGGTCGCCCCGCCCGCCGCACCGACCGGCGTCACCGTCACCCCGGCGACCAGCCCGATCTCCGGCGGCATCGCGGTCACCGTCGGCGGCACCAACCTCACCGGCGCCACCGCCATCGAGATCGGCACCACCGCCGAACTACAGGCCGGTACGCCGGTCGTCCTGCTGCCCTGCGCCGCCGGTCCGGCCGCCGGCTGCTTCACCGTCAACGGCAACGGCACCCTCGCCATCTCCTCCATGCCCGCCCGATCCACACCGGCCACGGTGAACGTCAGGATCGTCACCCGGGGTGTCGCCGGGTCGGCGAACTACGTCTACAGCTCCGTCCCGGCCGCGCCCGCCGCGCCGACCGCCACCGCCGGCATCACCAGCGCCACCGTGAGCTGGACCGCCCCGGCGGACAACGGCAACCCGATCACCGGGTACGTGATCACCCCGATCCGCAACGGGGTGACCCAGCCGACCCAGACCTTCGACGCCTCCACCACCACCCGCACCCTGACCGGGCTCACCGCGGGTGCGTCGTACACCTTCCGGGTCGCGGCGGTCAACGCCCTGGGCACCGGTGCGACCAGCCCCGCCTCGGCGGCGGTGGTGCCGTACACGCTGCCGTCGGCGCCCACGATCACCGGCGTCAGCGCCGGCAGCCTCTCCGCCGTACTGGGGTGGAGCGTGCCGGCGAACGGGGGCTCGGCGATCACGGGTTACCTGGTCACCCCGTACGTCGCCGGGGTGGCGCAGCCGACCCGTACCTTTCCCTCGTCGACCACCAGCCAGACGATCACGGGGTTGACCGCCGGCACCACGTACACGTTCCGGGTTGCCGCGACCAACGCCGCCGGCACCGGTCCGGCCTCCGCCGCGTCCGCTCCGGTGACCGTCAACGCGGCGCCGACCCTGGCGTTCCCCGCACCACCGCTCGGCGAGGTCGGTGCCGCCTACAGCGACCAACTGACCGTCACCGGCGGTACGGCACCGTTCACCTGGACGATCAGCACCGGCGCCCTACCGGCCGGACTGACCCTCGACCCGACCACCGGCCTGCTCTCCGGCACCCCCACCACCGCCGGCAGCTACCCGTTCACGGTCAGCATCACCGACGCCAGCGCACTGAGCGCCACCCGGGACGTCACCCTGGTCATCGCCGCCGCGCCGACGCTGACCTTCCCCCCGCCACCGGCCGGCAAGGCGTACGACGCCTACAGCTACCAGCTCACCGTCACCGGCGGTACGGCACCGTTCACCTGGACGATCAGCACCGGAGCCCTACCGGCCGGACTGACCCTCGACCCGACCACCGGCCTGCTCTCCGGCACCCCCACCACCGCCGGCAGCTACCCGTTCACGGTCAGGGTCACCGACTCGTTCGGACAAACTGACAGTCGACCGGTCACGCTGGTGATCGCCCCGCTCGGTGGCCTGTCGATCAGCGCGCCGGACGTCGCCACCCTGGGCGTCGTACACATCACCACCGGTGTGATCTCCGGGCAGCTCGGCCTGGTCACCGTGACCGACGATCGGGGGCCGGCGTCCGGCAACTGGATCGCGACCGTCTCGATCACGGACTTCACCACCGATCCGGGCTCCGGCGGCGCGCCGATCCCGCACGACGCAGTCAGCTACTCGTCCGGCCCGGCGCTGGTGACGACCGGGATCGGCACGTTCGTGCCGCAGCCGGGCGCTGAGCTGGACGTGCCCCGTACGGCCGCCGAGTGGCACGGTCAGGCCGGCGCCAACTCGGCCTCCTGGAACCCGACCATCGTGGTGACGTACCCGCCGAGCGTGGTGGCGGGTGCCTACTCCGCGGTGGTGACGCACTCGGTGGCCTGACGTCTCCCACGGCCGGCGCTCCGGGGGAGCCGGCGATGGTGCCGCCGCCGCTAGCGTATGCGGGGCCGCGGTTCTGGGTACTGCGGACGAGCACGCCTCAGTCAGCCGGAGAAAGGGCTTCCCTTCATGAGCGAGTCGCAGGCAACCACCGAGCCGCAGGAGATCGTCGAGACGCGGGGCGACGAGCGGGTCGACCTGATCCGCGCGGACACCAACAACGACGGCAAGGTCGACCTCTGGGTGGCCGACACCGACGGCGACGGCAAGGCTGACCTGTTCCAGTTCGACACCACCGGTGACGGCACGGTGGACATCACCATGGTCGACCTGGACGAGGACGGTACGCCGGACGAGGTGGTCGACGGCGACGGTGGCCACCCGCCGACCCGGCACCGCCGACCGTCACGGTCTGACCGCCGGGTCACCGGCTTCCGACCGCAGGTCACCGGCTTCCGATTCCAGCGGAAAGGGCCCTGCCCGACGCGATCGTGCGCCGGTCGGGGCCTTTTCCGGGTACGGGTCAGGCTCGGGCAGTCGGGGCCGACTCCCCTACGCCGACTCCGCCGACGGCCGGATGGCGTCCGGCGGGACGGTCGCGGTCAGCCACACCCCGTTGTCGCTGCGATAGAACTCGTGCCCCCGGGCGGCCAGCTTCGCCGCGTCGACGACCAGCACCGACACCGCCCCGCCCCGGCGCCGACCGACCGTCACCGCCGTCGCCACGTCGACCGATAGGTGTACGTGATGCCGCCGCCCCGGCCGCAGCCCCTGCGCCAGGATCGCCGGTACGTTGACCGTGCCGGTGCCGTGGTAGAGCAGCTCGGGCGGGGTGACCGGGGTCAGCGCCAGATCCACCGCCACCCGCGCCGAATGCCCCTGACTGGCCCGGATCCACGCCACCCCGTCCGGTGCCGTACGCACCGCAAAGCGCTGCTTGTCGTTGCCGGCCACCACGGCGTCCAGGTCCTCCGGCGTGATCCGCCGGCCGTGCCGGGACAGCGCGGCGAGCAGGTCCGGCACCGGCACCCAGCCGTTGGCGTCCAGCGTCAGCCCCACGCTCTCCGGCGCGTGCCGCAGCACCCGGGACATCCGCTTGCTGACCGTACGCAGCTCGGCCGGCTCCATCAGCCCACCAACCGCAGCGTGGCCAGGTAGTACGGGGCGTCCGCGTCGTCCACGTCGACCAGCCGCCAGGCGCTGCCCCGGATCAGCTCACCCAGTTCGTCGGGCGTACAGACCAGGTAGTCGAACCAGGGTGTGCCGAGTTCCCGGTACCGCAGCCGCAGCCGCAACTGTCCGCCGAGCCGCCCCCGGGCCCGGTTGCGCTCGTGGTAACCGGTGTGCACCGGGTCGGTGGTGCCGTACGGGTCGGTGCCGTGCGCGATGATCTCGGCACCCGGATTCGCCAGGGCGGCCAGCGCGGCGAGGAACGCCGGTGCCCGGTCCCGCCCCTCGATCAGCCCGAGGTTGTTGCCGAGCAGCAGGAAGGTGTCGAACCGGTGCCGGTTGGTGGCGTACTCGTCGACGGTACCGAGCACCAGGTCCCGTACGCCCCGCTTGCGGGCGACCCGGATCGCGCCCGGTGAGATGTCCAGCCCGGTCACGGGGACCTCGCGATCCTGTAACTCCAGGGCGATCCGGCCGGCACCGACACCGATGTCGAGCACCCGGCCCCGGACCCGCCCGACCGCCCGGTGGTCGTACGGCTGCCAGTCGGCCGGCCCGTCGAGGTAGTGGGCGGCCGGGGCGCCGTTGATCAGACCGTCGTCGCGTTCGATGATCTCGACGACCGGGCGGGGCAACCGGCCCCCGACCAGGGGACGTGGCCCGACTCCGGTCGCCACCGCGAGCGTGTCCCGCAGCAGCTCGCCGAAGACGTCGCCGACCTGCGGCTCTCCCACCATGGGGTAGACGGTATCCGTCACGCGGCGGCGCACATCGTCGTACCCTGCGAGGGTGACCAACCTCGATCTCCTCGTCGGCGGAAAGTACGTGCTGCTCACCACCTTCCGCCGGGACGGCCGACCGGTCGGCACCCCGGTCTGGGTGGTCCGCGACGGTGACGCGCTCGCGGTCTGGACCGCCGCGGGCAGCGGCAAGGTCAAGCGGATCCGGCGGTCCGGACGGGTGACCGTGGCGCCGTGCGACGTACGCGGCCGGCCGACCGGCGAGGCGGTGCCCGGACAGGCGGTGCTCACCGACCGGGCCGGCGCCGGACGGATCCAGGAGTTGCTCCGGCACAAGTACGGCCTGCTCGGCCGGCTGACCCTGCTCGGCTCCCGGCTGCGCCGGGGTGCCGACGGCACGGTCTGTGTCCGGATCACCCTGACCTGACGAGCCGGTCACGCTGCGGATCGCAGCCGATCGACCCGCCCCGACGAGCGGGTAGCCTTGCGCTCCGCCGCAACACAACGGGTGGATCTCGATTAGGTATTCGTCACGTCACGAACCGCCGGCTCGAAAGATTTCTGACGATCCCTGCGAACCTTTCCGACCCCCTCGCCGATCAGGAGCGGTGAGGGGCGGTCGAACACGTCGCCCGGACGGGTGACGAGGGGACGCGGTGGAATGAGGCTGGTGCTACGGCGCGCCCGTGCGGTGAAGGGCCTGCTACTCGCGGCGACCGGGGCGACCCTGATCGCCGCCGCGCTGCTCACCGGCCTCGCCGGCTACAGCCGGCAGGTCGTCGACACCGGCACCGCCAACGCCATCGACTCGGCCGACCCGCAGGAACGCTCGATGCTCGTCCGGGGCTCGACCGGTGGCTCGCCGGACGCCCTGCGGGACCGGGACGCGGCCCTGCGGGAGAAGGTGTCCGGCGGCGTCGCCGGCCTGCCCGCGCCGGTCTCGGCCGCCGGGTACGCCGCCGGGCGGCAACTCTCCGGCCCGGTCGGCGAGGCGGTGCCCGACGACGACGGGATCGTCTTCGGTTCGGTGGTGTTCCTCGACGGCCTGCCCGAGCAGGCCGAACTCAGCGCCGGTCGGTGGCCGCAGCCGGGCGGCAGCCCGGTCCAGACCGCGCTCGCCGAACCGGTCGCCGAGATCCTGGGCGTGACCGTCGGCGACCGGATCCCGGTCACCGACCGGGTCACCGGTCGGGTCAGCGACCTCACCGTCGCCGGCATCTGGCACCCACGGGACCCGCAGGCCCCCTACTGGCGGCTCACGCCCGAGGTCACCGACGGGCATGTACCACAGTCGTCCACGTACGGGCCGCTGGTCGTGGACCGGGCCGACTTCGTCGCCCACTTCGCCACCAACGCCAGTGCCGCCTGGCTGGTCGAGCCGCAACTCGTCGGCGCGACCGTGGACCAGCTGAGCCGGCTCGCCGAGACCGTCGACCGGCTCACCACCGAACTGCCGCAAGCCGCCGGGCTCGGCACCTCCGGGCTGATGACCACCAGCCTCGACCGGTTGGCCGAACGACTCGAACGCGCCAACCTGGTCGGCCGATCCGCACTCGTCACCCCGATGCTCCTGGTCATCGTGCTCGGCGGGTACGCGCTGGTGCTGGTCGCCGTACTCCTGGTGGAGCAGCGCCGGGGCGAGAACTCGCTGCTGAGGGCCCGGGGCGCGGCCCGCAACCAGCTCGCCGGCCTGGCCGTACGGGAAGCCACGCTGATGGTCCTGCCGGCCGCCCTGCTCGCCCCGCTGCTGGCCACCGAGGGCCTGCGGCTGGCCGACCGGGTGCCGATGCTGGCGGCGGTGGGGCTCCGGTTCGACTCCTCGCCGGCACCGCTGAGCTGGCTGGTGGCGGGGCTCGCCGCCGCCGGCTGCGCGCTGGCGATCATCGGCCCCTCGGTACGCCGCAGCGGAACGTACGTCGCCGAGCTGGCCAGCCGCTCCCGGCCCAGCCGCCGCGCGGTCGCCCAGCGGGCCGGTGTCGACCTGGCCCTGATCGCCCTCGCGGTGCTCGGCTGGCTGCAACTGCGGCAGTACTCCTCACCGCTGGCCGGTTCCCGCAGCGGGAACCAGCTGGGCATCGACCCGCTGCTCGCCGCCACCCCGACGCTCGGCGTACTGGCCGGTGCGGTGCTCGCACTGCGGGTGCTGCCGCCACTGACCCGGCTGGCCGAGCGGTACGTCGAACGCAAGCCGTGGACCGCCACCATGTTCGGCACCTGGCAGGCCGGTCGGCGACCGCACGCCGGCCCGGTCCTGCTGCTCGCCCTCGCCGTCGCGGTCAGCACCCTGGCCTGGTGCCTGGCCAGCACCTCCGAGCGGTCGCTGGTCGACCAGGCCACCCACGGGGTCGGCAGTGACCTGCGGCTGGTGGAGATGGAGGGCTTCCCGCCCGCCGGACGCACGGAGGCGCTCGCCGGCCTGCCCGGCGTACGCGAGGTGCTGCCGGCGTGGCGGGAGAGCCTGCGGCTCGGCCCGGCCGCCGAACCGGCGTCGCTGGTCGCCATCGACACCGCCGCCGGGGCGGACGTGGTCCGGATCCGGGACGACCTGGTCGGCGGCGGCTCGGGCGCGGAGCTGCTCCGGCAGGTCGCCGCGCAGCGGGTGGAGGCGCCGTACACCGAACTGCCGGCCGGTGCCCGGAAGCTCTCCGGCGTGGTCCGTACGACCGTCGGGCAGTCCCCGTACTCGGACGAGATCCGGACCGCCGCCGTCCTTGTCGAGCCGACCGGTGACTATCGCCGGGTGCCGCTGGGTGCCAGCCGCAACGGTGCGCCGCTGCGGTTCTCCGTCGACCTGCCGGTCGGCACCTCGCCGGCCCGGCTGGCCGGGTTCGTCACCGACGCGATCGGCCAGAGCGGCATGCGGCTCGACTGGACGCTCACCGAGCTCACCGCCGGTCCGGGTGGCACCGCCGGCACCCCGGTCGATCTGACCGTCGGCGGCGGCTGGCGGACCATGGACCAACTCGACCGGGAGGGTACGGCGTCCGCCAACGTCGGCACCATGGCCACCCGGTACGACGTCGAGAACAACAACTCCCGCTGGGGCAGTTCGACGGTACGGATGGCGCTGGTCCGTACCGCCGGCACCGGCCCGATCCCGGTGCTGGCCACCCCGCCCGCGCTGGCCGCGCTGCGCCTCGACGTCGGCGGCGTGACCGGCCTCCCGCTCGGGCTGGCGGACGCCCAGATCAAGATCGTCGGTACGGTCGACTCGATCCCCGGGGACACCGAACCGGCCGCGCTCCTGACCGACCTGCCCTCGCTGAGCGCCCGGTTCTTCCACGATCACGGCATCCTCCGGACGAACGAGGAGTGGTGGGTCGGCACCGACCCGGCGCAGCCGACGGCGACCGCGCGGGCCGCGGCGCAGCTCGGCGGCCTGCGGGTGCTCGACCGGCAGGCGATCGCCGACCAGGTCGACCCGTACGGGGTGGGTGCGCGGGGGGCGTTGTTCGCCGCCGCCCTGGGGGCGCTGCTGCTCGCCGCGGTCGGCATCGCCGTCGACGTGAGCGCCACCGCCCGGCGCCGGGTCAACGAGCTGGCGGTCCTGCACACGCTCGGCGCCGGGCACCGGCTGCTGGCCCGGTCGCTCATCGCCGAACAGGCGTTTCTCTCCGGGATCGGGGTGCTGGTCGGCCTCGGGGTCGGGGTCGGGGTGGCGGCCACGATGGCCCCACTGGTGATCCTCACCCCGTCGGCGGACCGACCATCGCCACCACCGCTGCTCGCCGTCGACTGGCCACCGGTGCTCGCCACCACGGCCGGGCTGTTGGCGCTCGCGCTGCTGCTCAGCGGCCTGGTCGCCACCACCCTGCGGCAGCGCCTCGTCGCCGCCCAGCTCCGCATCGGAGACGACCGGTGAACCCCGAAAACAGCAACGGGAACAGGAGCGGGAAGAGGTCTGTGGGAGCCAACGGGTCCGGGCCGATCGGTCGGTTGCGCGCGTTCGCCGGACAGATCGGGCTGCTCGCCGTACTCGGGTTGATGGCGGCGGCGCTGGTCACCGGTGCCCCTCGGCTGGCCAACGAGTACGCCGACCGGGGGCTCGGCGCGGACGTGGCGGGGCTGCCGTACCTGGTCCGGGACATCATGTTGCCGACGTCGGTCCAGCCCGGTCCGCTCGGCGACCCCGGAGCCGGGACGGCGAACCTCCCGGTGTACCGGGACGCGATGCCCCAACCGCTGCCCCGCCTGATCGGCGACCAGTGGTACTCCGCCTCGGTCGGACCGGTGGGACTCTCCTCCTCCGGAGACTTCATCCCGTTCAACGGCAGCGCCGGGCCGTCCGTCGGGATCCGCGCCCAGACCGGGGTTCGGGAGGCCGTCCGGATGGTCTCCGGCGTCTGGCCGGACGCCGCCGGCAGGACGCCCGCCGGCCGGATCGCGATCGTGGTGTCCGAGCCGACCGCGGACACGCTGTCGCTGCGACTCGGCAGCCACTTCGGCATCAACGCGGCTCCGGGTACGCCGCCGGTGGCCGTCGAGGTGGTCGGCATCTTCGCGGCGCTGGACCCGAGCGCACCGGTCTGGAACGACATGCGGCTCGCCCTGGAGCCGCTGGTGCCGTTGCTCGACGGCGACCGGTTCCAGGCGTTGGTGGTGACCGACTGGGCCGGGATGGGCGCGGTCGACGGGCGCCTGGGCCAGTTCACCTACCAGTGGCACTACCGGATCGACGAGCACCGGCTG
The DNA here is from genome assembly GCF_036250065.1 of Micromonospora sp. NBC_01699. Taxonomy (NCBI): domain Bacteria; kingdom Bacillati; phylum Actinomycetota; class Actinomycetes; order Micromonosporales; family Micromonosporaceae; genus Micromonospora; species Micromonospora sp. NBC_01699. Next base: position 7,801,235 of record NZ_CP109199.1, read on the forward strand.
AACTCCGGGGACATCGAGTCGCTGACCGCCGCGCTGGTCCGGCTGAAGCGGGTCCCGCCGCTGGCCGGCGCCCCGGTGGCCACCTCGCTGGACGCGTCCCTGATCCAGTTCCAGGAACGACTGGCCTCCGTACGCGCGCTGCTCGGGGTGGTCCAGGCCGGGGTGCTGGCCAGCCTGGTCGGGCTGATCCTGCTCGCCGCCCGGCTGTCGCTGGAGCGCCGCCGCGAGGAACTGGCCCTGCTGCGCGCCCGGGGCGCCTCGACGCTGTCCATCGGCACCCGCACGCTCGCCGAGTCGGTGCTGGTGCAGCCGTTCGCGATGCTCGCCGGTTGGCTGCTCGGCACCCTGGTCCCCGGTCGCCCGGCCGGGACGGAGTGGCTGGTCCCGGTGCTCGCGGTGCTCACCACGGTCGCGGTTCCGCTGCTGGCGATGTCCAGCCAGCGCCGGGTCACGTTCGTCGTACGCCGGCAGGACCTGGTCCGGCAGCGGCCGTCGGCCCGGCGACTCACCGCCGAGATCAGCGTGCTCGGGCTGGCCGCGCTCGGGGTGTTCCTGCTCCGACGGCGCGGCCTCGCCCCGGACGGTGGGCTGGATCCGTACCTGGTGTCGGTGCCGGTGCTGCTGGCCACCGGCACCGCGCTGATCGCCCTGCGGCTGCTGCCCTGGCCACTGCGGATACTCGACCGGGTCGCCGCCCGAACCCGTGGCTCGGTGCTGTTCCTCGGGCTGGCCAGGGCCGGTCGGGGTGCGCCGGTGACCATCGGCCCGCTCGCCGTACTGGTTGTCGCGATCACCACCGGGGTGTTCAGCGGGGTGGTCGCGGGCACCATCTCGCATGCCCGGGACCAGGTGACCGAGCGGGTGGTCCCGGCCGACGCCGACCTGGTCGGGGGCACTTTCGCGACGACGACCGCCGACCGGCTCCGGGAGTTGCCGGGGGTGGACGCGGTCACCGGGGTCGCGCTGGAAAACGCCCAGCATCTGCTTTCCGGGACCGGCGTCGGCGCCGAGGATCTGGGGCAGGCACAGGTGGTCGTGGTGGACGTACCGGCCTTCGTCGAGGTGATGCGGCGCAGTGGCGTACCGGATGACGCGGTGCCCGCGGCGTTGCGCCGGGCGACCCGGGGTGAGGGGCCGGTGCCGGCGGTCGTCTCGCCGGCGATCGCCGCGTCGGTCGGCGACGGCGCGGTGGCGGATGTCCAGGGCCGGTTCTACGCCTTCACCCCCAGCGTGGTCGCGGACACCTTCCCCGGCGTGAAGGTCGGGGTCGAACGGTTCGTGGTGCTGCCCTGGCAGGCGTTGCCGGTGCCGGACTTCAAACCGATCATGCCGAACCGCTACCTGGTGGCCGGGGACGACTTCGACCGGGCGGCGCTGCTGCGAACAGCCGACGACGGGCAGCGGGAGTGGCGTTCGGGCGTGCTCGGTCGGCCGGTCACCGGGGTCGCCGCTCCGGCCGAGCTGGTGACCCGGTCGGAGTACCGGACGTCGTTGGACCGGACCGGCGGTAACGAGCTGCTCAGCCTGGCGTTCCTGATCGGTGCGCTGGGCGGGACCGGGTTGGCACTGCTCGCGGTCGGCTTCGCGGTGCTCGCCGAGGCCCGTACCCGGGGTCGGGTGCTCTCCCGGTTGCGCACCATGGGCCTGTCCGGCCGGCAGGGACGGCAACTGCTGGTGTACGAGCTGCTGCCGCTGATCGGCGCCGCGGTGCTCGCCGGTGGGCTGGTCGGGGTGGCGCTGCCGGGCCTGATCGGGCCGGCGCTGAACCTGTCCACCTTCACCTCCGGGGTGGCCGCCCGGACCCATCTTGACCCGCTGCTGGTCGGCGGGGTGTTGCTGCTGGTGGTGGTCGGTCTGGCCGCCGCGCTCGTGATCGAGAATCTGGTCAACCGACGGATGCGCCTCGGCGAGGTCCTCCGGCTGGGAGAGGAAAACTGATGACCGCTGCCCTGACCACCGCCGTACCCGATCTCGCGGCGTTGCAACGCCGCGCCGCCGAACGGGCGGCGGAGCGGGCCGGCGGCAACGACCGGCTGCGGGGTCACATCGTCTGTGACGGCCTGGTCCGCATCTTCAAGACCGAGGGCGTCGAGGTGGTGGCCCTACAGGGGCTGGACCTGGTGATCGACCGGGGCGATCTGATCGCCATCGTGGGCGCCTCCGGCTCGGGCAAGTCGACCGTGCTCAACATCCTCTCCGGGCTGGACGTGCCGACCGCGGGGATCGCCCGGGTGGCCGGGTTCGACCTGTTGACCATGTCGGCGAAGCAGCGGCTGCGCTACCGCCGGAGCACTGTCGGTTTCGTCTGGCAGCAGACCGGACGGAACCTGCTGCCGTACCTGACCGCGCGGGAGAACGTGGAGTTGCCGATGCGGCTGGCCCGGCGTACCTCCCGGCGGGCGGCCCGCCGCCGGGCGCTGGAGCTGTTGGACCTGGTCGGGGTCGGTTACTGCGCGGACCGGCGGCCGGACCAGATGAGCGGTGGGGAGCAGCAGCGCTGCGCGGTGGCGGTCGCGGTCGCGAACGACCCGGAGGTGCTGTTCGCCGACGAGCCGACCGGTGAGCTGGATGAGTCGACGGCGGCCGAGGTTTTCGGGGCGTTGCGCACGATCAACGCCGAGCTGGGCGTCACCGTGGTGGTGGTCACCCACGACCACAACGTGGCGACCCAGGTCCGTCGGACGGTCGCGATCCGCGACGGGCGAACCGCATCCGAGGTACGGCGGTCGGCCCGGATCGGCGCGGACGGCTCCGAGGAGGTGGTCACCGAGGAGTACGCGGTGCTCGACCGGGCCGGCCGGATGCAGTTGCCAGCGGCCTTCGTGGACGCGCTGGTCCTGCGGGACCGGGTGAAGCTCAACCTCCAGCCGGATCACGTGGAGATCCGCCCCGGCGACGAACCGCAGAAGGAGCAGCAGTGAGCAGCGAGGACCTGGTACGGATCGAGGGTGTGAGCCGGGACTACGGCTCGGGTGACCGGGTGGTGCACGCGCTGCGGGAGGTGTCGTTCCGGGTCGGCCACGGCGAGTTGGTGGCGATCCGGGGCCGGTCCGGGGCGGGCAAGACGACCCTGTTGAACCTGATCGGTGGGCTGGATCGGCCGACCTCGGGACGGATCTTCGTGGCCGGTCACGAGGTGACCGCGGCCGGCGAGCGGAACCTGCTGGACCTGCGCCGGGACACGATGGGTTTCGTGTTCCAGTCGTTCGGCCTGATTCCGATCCTGTCCGCGGCGGAGAACGTCGGGGTGCCGATGCGGCTGGCCAAGGTGCCGGCGAGCGAGCGGGACCGGCGGGTGTCGATCCTGCTGGAGCTGGTCGGGTTGGGCGGGCACGCGGGCCAGCGGCCGTACGAGCTGTCCGGGGGGCAGCAGCAGCGGGTGGCGATCGCCCGTGCGCTGGCCAACGATCCGCCGCTGCTGATCGCGGACGAGCCGACCGGTCAGCTCGACTCGGAGACCGGGCGGTCGATGATGGATCTGCTCCAGGCCCTGGTCCGGTCGCGTGGGATGACGGCGCTGGTGGCCACCCACGACCCGACGTTGATCGAGCTGGCGGACCGGGTGCTGCAACTGCGGGACGGACGGTTGGTCGAGGAGACCAACCTGGCGGTGGCGGCCGGTTGAGTGCCCGCGGCGCGGGTGGGCGCCGCCGGCACGACTCAGGGGCGGTGGAGTACGGTTTCCCGTATCTCCGCCGCCCCTGGGACGAAACGAAACGCGGCTGGCCCGGTAAGGGGTCAGTCGCCTTGACGCTGCTGGGGAATCTGCCCCTGCAGCAGGGCGCGAACCTCCGACTCGCGGTAACGCCGGTGGCCACCCAACGTTCGAATTGCGCTGAGTTTGCCCGCCTTCGCCCACCGGGTCACGGTTTTCGGGTCGACACGGAACATCGACGCCACCTCGGCCGGCGTGAGTAGCGGCTCTGGTTCATGCGTACGCGATGCCATCGGTCACTCCTCCACAGGTGCCTATAGACATCGGCCGGGGTCCCGCCGGCCGACGCGTCTCCCATGGTCCGGCTAGTCCCCGATGTCCGACATGGGCCGAACGGCCGAACGTCCCTGGATGGACGGATGAACAATGACCGATTTATACAACTTTTCTATACTGAAAACTGTCTTATTCGGGCGGCTTGTGGCCCATCGTAACCCCAAGATTACGAGCAGACCTCACGTTGGAAACGCTCCACAAGCCCGTGACCTCGGAAAACACGAACGAGTGTCGGGATACGGCATTCAACAAGATCAACACGGGGTTGTTAGGAGGTGCGGCCCGACGCCCCTAACGCGGAACCCCGCGAGCGCCGGTCGCAACTCCCCGGACGAGACCTAGTTGCACCGCTCCAGCAACTGCACCGCGCGCCAGCGGGCGACCAACTTCTCGTACACCTCGGTGGCCCCCTCCGCGTCGCCCCGGGACAGCCCGGCGAGGCCCTCCGCGACCAACGCCGGCGAGTCGTCGTCGGCCAGCGCCTGGTCCGGCAGCAACTGCACCAGACCGCCGTAGTCCAGCTCCACCACCGACCGGGGATGGAACTCCTCCAGCCAGCGGGCGCCCTCCTCGACCGCCTCCGTGATCGGCGCGTCCCCGACCGACTTGCGCAGCACCGCCAGCCCCCGGGAGGCCCGGCGCCGGGCCTTCGAGATCTCCGTCCGGTAGCGCAGCACCCGCCGCTCCGGCCGGACCGTCAGCTCCCGCTCGGCGGCGTCAACGAAGACGAACCAGCGCAGCGGCACACCCCAGGTGGCGATCTGCTCGTGCAGCCGCGGCACCCCGTGCTCCAGCACCCGGGCCCCGCTGCGGAAGTCCTCCACCACCGCCTTGGCCTGACCGGCCAGGATCGGCGGCACGAACGCGTCGGCGAGCACCGGCGGCACCCCGTCCCGGGCGCTCAGCGCCGCCTCGGCCACCCGGACCCGCAGGTTCCACGGGCAGACCAGCAGCGTGTCGTCGGTCTCCAGCACGTACGCCTCGTCGGGCAGGTCGGGCAGCCGGGTCCAGCCCGCGCCGAGCGCCTCGATCACCGCCGTACGCTGCCGTCCCGGGCCCTCCAGCGGGGCGACCGCCCGGCCCTCCTTGACATACCGGCGCCAGAAAATCTGCCGGTCCCGGTCGAACGCGGTCAACGGCTCATACACCCGCAGGTAGGAAGCGAAGAGCGACGGCACGGCGCGATCCTCCCATGAAATCCGAGTTCCCTGCCGACGACGGCACCGATCACGGGCCGCCGCCCCCGCCAGGTGGGACGAACAGTCCCCGGTCGGTATCGGCAGGTTGCGACGGCCGATATTAGGCTCGACAGCACCGGCGTCACCCCGCCGGCCACCGGAGAGGTCCGCGTCCCACAAGGACGCACACCGACATCAGGAGCAGTCATGGGCGTTTTCGCCAGCACCGACCAACAGGTTTCGGCCGGGCATGAGCAGGTCGTCTTCTGTCAGGACAAGCCGACCGGGCTGAAGGCGATCATCGGCATCTACTCGACCGCGCTCGGCCCCGCGCTCGGCGGGACCCGGTTCTACCCCTACGCCAGCGAGGCTGACGCACTGCACGACGTGCTCGACCTCTCCCGGGGCATGGCGTACAAGAACGCACTCGCCGGACTCGACCTCGGCGGCGGCAAGGCGGTCATCTGGGGCGACCCGGAGCAGCTCAAGTCCGAACCGCTGCTGCGCGCGTACGGTCGCTTCGTCCAGTCGCTGGGCGGGCGCTACTACACCGCCTGCGACGTCGGCACGTACGTGCAGGACATGGACGTGGTGGCACGCGAGACGCGCTTCGTCACCGGCCGCAGCGTCGAGCACGGCGGAGCCGGCGACTCGTCAGTGCTGACCGCCTGGGGCGTGTTCCAGGGCATGCGCGCCGCCGCCGAGCACCAGTGGGGCTCGGCCACCCTCACCGGCCGCCGGGTCGGCGTGTCCGGCCTGGGCAAGGTCGGCAAGCACCTGGTCGGCCACCTGATCGAGGACGGCGCCACGGTGGTCGCCACCGACGTGAGCGAGAAGGCGCTGGAGTGGGCCCGGCACACGTACCCGGAGGTCGACCTGGTCGCGGACGCGACCGCGTTGATCACCTCGGACATCGACGTGTACGCCCCGTGCGCGCTCGGTGGCGCACTGGACGACGAGACGGTGCCCGCCCTCCGGGCGAAGATCGTGGCCGGCGCGGCCAACAACCAGCTCGCCCACCCGGGCATCGAGAAGCAGCTCGCCGACCGGGGTGTGCTCTACGCCCCGGACTACGTGGTGAACGCCGGGGGCGTGATCCAGGTCGCGGACGAGATCGAGGGCTTCAACTTCGAACGGGCCAAGCTGCGGGCCACCCGGATCTACGACACCACCCGGGAGATCCTGCGTCTGGCCGACGCCGAGGGCGTACCGCCGGCGGTGGCGGCCGACCGGCTGGCCGAGCGCCGGATGGCCGACGTCGGCCGGCTCCGCTCGATCCACCTCCCCTGACATCGACGCGGGACGTGCCGGGGCCGGTTCCCCGGTGCGTCCCCACGCGTCCCACCGCGTAAGGACCGTGCTCGCCTCTCCCCGGGTTCGCCGCGCACCTGCTCGGGCCGTGAGCGACCGCTCAGAGCCGCTGGCGGGGCCGACCCGGTCCGGTCGGCCGTCCGTACCCGTCGCCGACCGGCGCCCGTAGCCCCACCGACCGGCGCCGGTCGCCCAGCGGGACCGGCGCCGATGCGCGGGTACGCCGTTGTTTCGTCCCGGATCGGAGTCCGAGGGGGATCTCGGCGGTCCGTCCACTGCACAGGGTGATCGAGCCGTCATGACCGGTTTTCCGGCATGGTCGTTACCCGGCCGAAAAACGGTACGGTCGGGTCAACTCGACGCGCGGGCACCACCGGCGGTAACCCGAGGTGCCGAACGCGGGCATACCCATGTACCGTAAGAGCCACGAGAGATGCCTGACGTCATCGGGGCCCGCCTTCGGGCTGCCCCGAATTCTGTGCGAGGGGGTCGAGCCATGGGGCGCGGCCGTGCTAAGGCCAAGCAGACAAAGGTGGCCCGGGAGTTGAAGTACCACTCCCCGAACACCGACCTCGCCGCCTTGCAGCGAGAACTCGGCGGCAGCGGCAAGTCGGACCACGACTTCGACGACGACTACAAAGAGTATGTCGACGACGATGACGAGGACCATGACGCGGACGACGACCCAGACAACTGGTCGCCTCCCGCCCGCTGACCTCCGTCGGGCACATTGAGCACGCGGTAACGCCCGCGTGCTCACGCGTGTCCGGATGGTGTGGCACACCGTTGATCAACACGGTTCCATCCGGTCGAGGGTCTGCCGTGCGGATCGTTGTCCGACCCGCGCGGCAGGTCCTCGACCGGTCGGCCGTGCCAGAGCCGACCGATCCGGACCGCCGGCCGCTTCAGCGCGGCCTGTTGTTCCAGTTGTAGAAGGTCGGGATGTTCTCGAAGTGGTTCCACGCGCAGACCGCGCCGCCACTCTCGCCCACCGCCGCCGCCTCCGCCCGAACTCGCCGGGCCTGCTCGGCCTCGTGCAACAGGGTGGTGAGCCCGCTGCGGGCCGCGCGCACCCGATCGGCGACCGGGTCGGGGACGACGCCCCCGGCCGGCTCAGTGTCCAGCGGGCTGGTGATCTCGCGCATGGTCCAACACTCCTTCGAGTAGACGGATCTTGCTGTTACGGCAGTGGTTGGTTTCCGTACCGTCGAAACGTCCCTGCTCGAAGTAACGGTTGGCGGCGTGACCTCCGCCGCAGAAGCCGAAGTAGGGGCAGCTGGACCGGCAGGACTCCACGCCGTCGAGGAACTCCCGCACCCAGGGCAGGCCGTCGGCCCCGGCGAGGATCTCCGCCAACCCGGTGGACAGCACGTTTCCGCTGGTGAAGTCGCCGTAGCGGGGATCGGAGAAGCCGGCCAACTCGGGCGATAGCAGGACCACCGAGCCGTCGTACCCGATGGTCGGGATCGGGTCGAGCCGGCGCGGCAGCAGATCGTCCGCGGTGCCGTCGAGGACCGCGGCGGCGTACCGCAGGGACCACTCGACCTCGCGCAGGTGGATTCTCGGGGTACGGCGCCAGGCGCTGACCAGCTCGGCCCAGAAGGCGGTGACCGCCTCGGCCGGGTGGGCGTTGAGCCGGGTGTTGACGCCCTCCATCTCCTCGATGTTGATGCCGAGCACGTCGCAGCCCAGGTCGAGGAAGTACGCGTACAGCTCGGCGGCGAGGCCGGGCTCGGGCCGGGTCACCACGCACAGTGCGGAGAATCCGACATCGTTGCGCCGCAGCGCCTCGATGCCCCGCTCGATCCGGTCGTACGCCGGCCGCCCGCCCCGGCCGACCCGGTCGGAGTTGCGTTCCCTCGGCCCGTCCACGCTGACGCTGACCCGCATCCGGTGCTCGGCGAAGAACTCGCACCAGGCGTCGTCGATCAGCGTCGCGTTGGTCTGCACGTGGTGCTCGACCCGGTCGTCGAACGGGGCCAGCAGCGCGGCCAGGTGCTCCCGTCCGGCGGCGAGGGGCTCGCCCCCGTGCCACACCACGGAGAACCGGCCGGACCGGGCCCAGTCGTTCACCGGGCCCGCGACCGCCTGCGCCACCGGGACGGGCATCTTCCGATCATCCGCCCGAAACGGGAGATAGCAGTATGAACAATCAAGGTTACAGAGCGTGGTCGGCTGCATCACCACGTACGACGGCACCGTGGCGATGCCTCGCATCCCCGTCGATGCTTGCCGGACAACAGCCATCGGCCCTCCTCCCCGTACCTGAGGTGTCCCTCAGGCTAGGTTGCGGTGGCCACTCGGGTGAAGTCCTGATCGGGTATGCGAAGGATCACGGCAATGAATCAGGTATGCACGAATGTACGTTCGGTGATCACCCGCGGGTGTGCTGGCCGATCATCTGCACCTCGCCGGTGCCCTCGATGATCTCGCCGGCCTGCCATGCGTCGACGCCCCGGCCGGCCAGGCAGGCCAGCGCGCGGTCCGCGTCCTCGGCGGAGACGATCGCGAACATGCCCACGCCCATGTTGAAGGTGGACTCCATCTCCGGGTCCTCGATCCGGCCCTTGGCCTGCACCAGGTCGAAGATCGGCTGCGGCTTCCAGGTGGCCCGGTTGACCACCGCGTCGACCGTCTCCGGCAGCACCCGGACCAGGTTGCCGGGGATGCCGCCGCCGGTGATGTGGGCGATCGACCGCACCTCGGTCTCGGCGATCAGCTTCAGGCAGTCCTGCGCGTAGATCTTGGTCGGGGTCAGCAGTTCCTCACCGAGGGTCCGCTGCCGGCCGAAGTCCTCGATCACCGTGTCCAGCCGCATCCGGCCGGCACCCAGCAACACGTGCCGGACCAGGGAGTAGCCGTTGGAGTGCAGGCCGGACGAGCGCATCGCGATCACCGCGTCGCCGATCTCGACCCGCTCGGGGCGGAGGATCTCGCTCTCCTCGACCACGCCGACCCCGGTCGCGGAGATGTCGTACTCGTCGGGTTTCAACACACCCGGGTGCTCGGCGGTCTCGCCGCCGAGCAGCGCGCAACCGGCGTAGCGGCAGCCGTCGGTGATGCCGGCGACGATCTCGGCGACCTTGTCCGGCACGACCTCGCCGGTGGCGATGTAGTCAAGCAGGAAGAGCGGCTCGGCACCGGTCGCGACCAGGTCGTCGACCACCATCGCGACAAGGTCGATGCCGACCGTGTCGTGGATGCCGAGCTGCTGGGCGATGACCAGCTTGGTGCCGACACCGTCGGTGGAGGCGGAGAGAACCGGCTTGCGGTACTTGGTGGTGTCCAGCCGGAAGAGGCCGGCGAAGCCGCCGAGCTGGCCCATCACCTCGGGCCGCTGGGCGCCCCGTACCTTCGACTTGATCAGCTCGACCGCCCGGTCACCGGCCTCGATCGAAACGCCGGCGTCCGCGTACGAGACGCTGCGCTTGCGGGTGGCGCGACCGGATCCGGCGGTCCAGGGCTGGCGCACACCGCCGCCGGAGCCGGAGCCCTCGGCCGACCCGCTACCTGCGCCATTGCGCTCAGTCACGTGCGTCACGGTTCTCCCCTTTGTTCCTCGCGGCAAGCCGCGTCGGGTAGCGGTCGAGGATGGCTCGACTTCTGGCACTCACCGGCCGCTGGGCGGCGCCGGTCGGGTCGTTACGGGCGTTGCAGTGCGTCACGGGCACCGGGGCTGGTGACGAGTGGTGTGGCGCGGTCGACGTCGGCTCCGTCGGAACCGCCGTCGTAGCGCTGCTCTGCGGGCTCCGGTGCCTGGTCCGCGACCCGACGCCCCACCCCTTCGAGTACGTGTTTGCCGATCAGGTTCCCGGCCGGCAGCTCGATCGGGTACTCCCCGTCGAAGCAGGCCCGGCACAGCCGCGTCTTCGGCTGCTCGGTCGCCGCGACCAGGCCGGCCAGCGAGACGTAGCCGAGGCTGTCCGCGCCGATCGAACGGCGGATGCCCTCGTTGTCCAGCCCGTTGGCCAGCAACTCCGCCCGGGTGGCGAAGTCGATGCCGTAGAAACACGGCCAGTTGACCGGCGGCGAGGAGATGCGTACGTGCACCTCCAGCGCGCCGGCCTCACGCAGCATGCGGACGATCGCCCGTTGGGTGTTGCCGCGGACGATCGAGTCGTCGACGACCACCACCCGCTTGCCCCGGACGTTCTCCCGCAGCGGGTTGAGCTTGAGTCGGATACCGAGCTGGCGCAGGGTCTGTGACGGCTGGATGAAGGTCCGCCCGACGTACGGGTTCTTCATCAGCCCGGCGCCGTAGGTGATGCCGGACGCCTCGGCGTAGCCGATCGCGGCCGGCGTGCCCGATTCCGGTACGGGAATCACCAGGTCGGCCTCGACCGGGTGCTCCATGGCCAGCTTCCGCCCGATCGCGACCCGGGTCGAGTAGACGTTGCGGCCGGCGATCGTCGTGTCCGGGCGGGCGATGTAGACGTATTCGAACAGGCAGCCCTTGGGCTCCGGTACGGCGAACCGGGCCGAACGCAGGCCGTGCTCGTCGATCGCGATCAGCTCACCGGGCTCCACCTCGCGGACCACGCTGGCCCCGACGATGTCGAGCGCGGCGGTCTCACTGGCGACCACCCAGCCGCGTTCCATCCGGCCGAGCACGAGCGGGCGTACGCCGTGCGGGTCGCGGGCGGCGTATAGGGTGCTCTCGTCCATGAACACGAAGCTGAACGCGCCGCGCAGCATCGGCAGCACCTCCAGCGCGGCGGCCTCGACCGAGAGGTCCGGGCGGCTGGCCAGCAGCGCGGTGACCAGGGCGGTGTCCGAGGTCGAACCGTCGGAGTCCATGCCGCGTGCGGCCGACTCCTTGGCCAGCTCGGCGGTGTTGACCAGGTTGCCGTTGTGCGCCAGCGCGATCGTGGTGCCGGCGGTGTTGGCCCGGATCGTCGGCTGGGCGTTCTCCCAGGTCGAACCGCCGGTGGTCGAGTAGCGGGCGTGCCCGATCGCGAGGTGTCCGCGCAGGCTGGCCAGGGTGGGCTCGTCGAAGACCTGGGCAACCAGGCCGAGGTCCTTGTAGACCACGACACCCGAGCCGTCGCTGACGGCGATCCCCGCCGCCTCCTGGCCACGGTGCTGGAGAGCGTAGAGACCGAAGTAGGTCAGCTTCGCGACCTCTTCACCCGGCGCCCACACTCCGAACACGCCGCAGGCGTCTTGCGGGCCGGGCCGTTCGGGGTCGAGTTCGTGGCTCAACCGGCCGTCGCCTCGGGGCACGTGCCGCTCCTCAAACTGAAGGCTGATCTGCTCTATGCGGATCTGCTCGGACTCGCCTTGCGCGCGGGAATTTGGAAGTTCCGTCGCCGAACAGTGTACGCGAGCCGGAGACAATACAGAAAGTCACCTCGTGGCTCCTCGCTGTGATGACCGATTAGCGCAGAATTGAGTTATTCGAGTGGCACATAGGCAGATATGTCCGCGCGATTCCCACTGGCCCTGACCCGTCCGGCCGCGACCGCGTCGGCCCATCCCAGCCGACCGGTTGCCAGCAGAATCCAGGTCACCGGATCCAGTTCCACCACGTTCGGCGGCGTACCCCTGGTGTGTCGCGGCCCGGCACCACACTGAACCGCGCCGTAAGGTGGAACCCGCACCTCCACCGAACGGCCAGGTGCGCGCCGGGCCAGCTCCGCGAGGAGCGCGCGGACCGCGTCCCGAAGCAGCTCCCGCTGCGGGGTACGACCAGCGTCGAGTTCCGCGACCGCTGCCACCACCACCGAGGACTTACTGTACGGAGAGGACACGACGGGACGATACGACCTGCCGTCGTATCAATTGACGCTGCCCCTGGGTCGCGCGAGTCCACTCGAACAAGGCATAGTTGCCGACGGTGTACTCGTACGGTATTGAACCCTGGCCGGAATTGAGTCGGTCGGAGAAGCCAGACCGGAAGGCGGTGGACGTGACAACACACCGACATGCCTGGAAGCGACGGGCCGGTGTGGTCGTGGCGCTGGCAGCCAGTGCCCTGCTCGCTCTCCCCTCGGCACCAGCTCTCGCTGCACCTCCGGACCTTGAGGTCGCAAATTCGGCCACGGTCTCGGCCGGCAGCGACACGACCGTCAGCGTCCGTGTCAAGACCGACGCCGACATCACGGTAGAGATCAGCGTCACCGGATTGCCACCGGGTGTCACCTGCACCGGCGGTTGCGGCAGGGTGACCGTGGTACCGGGTACACAGAAGTCCATCGCGCTAACCCTCAAGGCCAGCGACAACGCTGCTGCCGCCAACGCGACCTCGGTCACGGTGCGGGCCACGGGCCAGCCATCCGACGACGTCGCCACCAAGGACTTCTCGCTCACCGTCAAGGCCGCGCAGCAGCCGCCGCAGCCCACGCAGCCGGCGGCGACGCCCACGGTCAAGGAGATCTCCGGGCGGGTCACCGACGCCAACAACACCCCGGTGCCGAACGCCTCGGTCGTCCTGCTCGACTCGGGGGGTCACAGCTACGACGCCACCACGAGCACCAGTGGCAGCTTCAAGTTCGTCGGCACCGCCGGCGCCCCGATCACCCCGGGGCAGATCGACCTCGGCGCCAGCCTGAACGACACGATCCAGAAGAAGCGGATCACGGCTGCCGCCAACCAGACCCTGACCAACCAGCGCATCGTGCTGGCGCTCACCGCCGATGCCTCACCGTCCGCCACCCCGGAGGCCCTGCCCAGCGACGAGGCGTTGCCGACCGAGGAAGGCGCACCGGCGGCGGACGGCAGCAACGCACCGGGGCAGCAGGCGACGTCGGAAACCGGCTCCGGCGGCGGGCTCGGCTCCTGGATGCTGATCATCGTCGGTGGCCTGCTGGTCGCCCTCGGCGTCGGCGCCATCGTGCTGCTCTGGATGCGGCGCAAGGAGAACGCGGACGACGACGAGGACGGCCCGAGCGGCGCCCGGTCCTCGGCCGCCGCCGGTGCCGGCCAGTACGGCGGGGCCGACCAGACCCGGGTCACGAACCGCGCCGGCATGGGGCACGACGCCACCGCGATCAACCGGAGCACCTCGCTCGCCGACGCGCCGACCATGATGCACAGCCGGCCGCTGGTGGACGACGAGTTCCCGGACCCGTACGGCGCACCGCTGCCGTCCCAGCAGCCACAGGGGTCGGCCTACGGTGCCGCGGGACAGGGCGCCGGCTACGGCTACGGCGGCGCCCCGCAGGGCAATAACGAGTACGGTGCCGGCGCAGCCGGTGGCTACGGCAACGCACCGGGCGCCGGTGGCTACGGCAACGCACCCGCCTCCGGCGCTGGTTACGGCAACGCACCCGCCTCGGGCGCCGGCTACGGCAACGCACCGGGTTCGGGTGCCGGTTACGGCAACGCACCCGCCTCCGGTGCGGGTGGCTACGGTGCCCCGGCCAACGGCTACGGCGCCGCTCCCGGTGCCGACTACGGCAACGCACCCGGCTCCGGGGCCGGCGGCTACGGCGCTGCGCCGGGCGCCGGTGGTTACGGCAACACACCCGGCTCGGACGCCGGTTACGGCAACGCACCCGGCTCGGGCGCGGACGGCTACGGCAGTGCGCCGGGATCCGGTGCCGGCGGCTATGGCGGCGGCAACTACGGCGGCGAGCAGCCCGGCGCGGGGTACCCCCCGGCGCCCGGTGCGTACCCGCCGGCCGGTCCGGGCGCTGGCCCGTACCCGCCCACCCCGGCTCCGGGTGGCAGGTACGACGAGCCCACCGGCCGCTACGACGGCCCCAGTGCCGGCGGCAGCGAGTACGCCCCACCGGCCGACCCGTACGCCCAGGGCGGCGGTTCCTACGGTGCCGGCGGCGCCGACGGCACCCGCGCGTACGGCGCCGACCAGCAGCCGTACGGCGGTCAGGGCGGTCAGGGCTACGGGCAGCAGGGCGGCGGCGGTGCGTACGGTGCGCCGAGCGCGGGCGCCGGTTACGACCAGCAGCAGGGCGCGGGCGGCTACGGCGCCGCTGGCGGCGGGTACGGTGACCAGCCCGGTTACGGTGCCGGTCCGGCAGCGGGCAGCTACGACCAGCCCCAGGCCGGTGGTTACGACCAGCGCGGTGGCTACGACCAGCGGGGCGGCCCCGACCAGCGCGGCGGTTACGACGACCGAGGCGGCTACGACCAGCAGCAGGGCGGCGGCTACTACGACGAGTCGGCGCAGGGCGGCGGGCACGGCGGCGGCCGGGGCGGCGCGGGCGGACCGCAGCAACCGAACCGTGGCGGCGAGCGCCGTTCACTGGACTGGCTGGACGACTGACCTGGTCTCGCTGGAAGACTGACACATCCGGGCTGGTCGGGAAGCACTTCCCGACCAGCCCGATCAGTCTGTACCGCTCGGTCGACAGCCACGGAACGTTCGAAACTACCGCTAACCGCCCGGCCGACACGGGCAGAATTCAGGCCCGGCGAACACGTGCCGGGACTCAGGCGGCGGCCGCGAAGACCCCGTCCCGGAGCAGCGGCACCACGTTGGAGACTCCGAACTCGACGGCGATCTCCACGTCCTCGCCGAAGCCCCGGTAGATCAACTCGCGGCCGGAGACGCAGCCCCGGATCGCCGCCGGCAGGTCGGGCACACCGCTCAGCGCCGCCAGTGCCACCGCCGCCTCCACCGACAGTCCACCGGCAACGGTGACGAGCCCATCGAGGACGGCGGACGCTCCGAGGTGGTCCTCCACGCCGGGGCGGACCGTGCCGTCCGGCCAACGCTCACCGGCGGCGACCACCCCGATCGGCGCCTGCGCGGTGCCGTACCCCTCGTTGACCAGCCAGCGCGCGACGGCGGGTGCGTTGCGGAGACAGGCCGCCACCACCGGCATTCCGGTGGCGCTGGCGGCGGCGCAGATCGCGGAACCGTTCGGTGACGGCAGTACGAGATCGGGCACGACCGGCGCGGTACGCAGCGCCGCCGGCGACAACGACCACGGCTGTTCCGGGGTGACCGCACCTCGTCCGACCGCCGCGACGGCGCCGACCCGGCGGGCGTACTCGGCCGCCTGGGCGCCCCAGGGGAACGGGTGCACCCTGATTCCCCGGCTGACCGCCACCTCCACCGAGGTGGTGAAGGAGAGTACGTCGACCACGACCAGGGCGACACAGACCCGGCCGAGTTCGGCGGCACCGCCCAGCCCCCAGTCGAACCGTGCCCCGGATCCTGGTTGGGCGTAGACGGTGCCGACCAACGCCTCAGTCACCCGTGCCGGGGGCCGAAGCCTCCGTCGCGGGCTCCTCTGCCGTTGCCTGCTGCCGCACCACCGGCACCTCGTCAACCGGCGCCGCATCGACCGGTGCCTCATCGGCTGCCGGTGCCTCGTCAGTTGCCAATGCCGTGTCAGTTGCCGGTGCCTTGTCGGCTGCCGATGGCTCGTCGGCTGCCGGTGCCTCGTCGGACGCGACGGAATCGTCCGCGACGACCGGCACCGACGCGGCAACCGGCTCGGTGCCGGCGACCGGTGCCACCGGGATGTCCGTCACCGTTGCGGTGGCCTCGCCGGCGGTGGCCCCGCCGAAGAAGCGCGGCAGGGTCGACTCGAAGGCCGTCCGCAGCTCGTCCAGACCGATGGTGAACTGGCCGCGTACGTCCAGGGCGCCGCCGGCCGGGTCGGTGACCCCAAGCGCGGTCACCGGCACCCCGAGGTCATCGCAGAGTGCCATGAACGCCTTGTCCTGGCCGCGCGGCACGGTCACCAGCGCCCGAGCGGCCGACTCGCTGAACAGGTAGACGAACGGCATCGAGCCGGCGCCGAACTCGTCCGGCAGCGCGATCTTGGCACCGACGCCGCGCCGCAGAGTGGCCTCGACCAGCGACTGGGCGAGACCACCGTCGGACAGGTCGTGCGCCGAGGTCAGGTGGCCCAACCGGGCCGCCTCCGCGATCAGCTCGGCCAGGGCCCGCTCGCGGGCGAGGTCGACCCTGGGCGGTACGCCGCCGAGGTGCGCGTGGGTGACCCAGGCCCACTCGGAGCCGGACAGCTCCAGCCGGGTCTCGCCGAGCAGGAACACCACGTCGTGGTCGCCGCCGGACTTGGCGGCGAAGCCCATCGGCACCCGCTGCGCCACGTCGTCCAGCAGACCGAGCACACCGACCACCGGGGTCGGGTGGATCGCCGCCGCGCCGGTCTGGTTGTAGAAGCTGACGTTGCCGCCGGTGACCGGGATGCCGAGTTCGGCGCAGCCGTCGGCGAGACCGCGTACGGCCTCGGCGAACTGCCACATGACGCTCGGGTCCTCGGGCGAACCGAAGTTGAGGCAGTCCGTGACGGCAACCGGCTTGGCGCCGGTGACGGCGACGTTCCGGTACGACTCGGCCAGCGCCAGCTTCGCCCCGTTGTACGGGTCGAGGCGGGCGTACCGGCCGTTGCCGTCGACGGAGAGCGCCACGCCGAGGCCGGACTCCTCGTCCACCCGGATCACGCCGGAGTCCTCCGGCTGGGCGAGCACGGTGTTGCCGAGGACGTAGCGGTCGTACTGCTCGGTGACCCAGGACTTGTCGGTCAGGTTCGGCGACGCGATCATGCGCAGCACGGTTTCGCGCAGCGCCTCCGGCGTCGACGGGCGGGGCAGCGTCTCGGCCCGGTCGGCCTGGAGCAGGATCAGGTCGGCCGGCTCACGCATCGGCCGGGCGTAGACCGGGCCGTCGTCCACCAGCGAGCCCGGCGGTACGTCGACCACCGTGTGGTCCCGCCAGGTGATCAGCAGTCGTCCCGGCTCGCCGTCGGCCTGGGCCGGGGTGACCTCGCCGATGGCGGTGGCGAGTACGCCCCACTTGTCGGCCGTCTTCAGCACCGCTTCGAGCTGTTCCGGCGTGACGACCAGGAGCATCCGCTCCTGCGACTCGCTGGCCAGAATCTCGTGCGGGGTCATCGACGGCTCGCGCAGCGGCACCCGCTCCAGCCAGACCCGCATGCCGGTGCCGGCTGCGGCGGCGGTCTCGGTCAGCGCGCAGGTGAGGCCGGCGCCGCCGAGGTCCTGGATGCCGACGACGAGCTGGGCGTCGTACAGCTCCAGGCAGGCTTCGATCAGCAGCTTCTCGGTGAACGGGTCGCCCACCTGGACCGCCGGGCGACGCTGCTCGCTGCCCTCGTCGAAGGTGGCACTGGCGAGTACGGAGACGCCGCCGATGCCGTCCCGGCCGGTCTTGGCGCCCATCAGCACGACGATGTTGCCCGGTCCGGCGGCCGCCTTGTTCTGCAACCGGTCGACCGGCAGTACACCGAGCGAGAGGGCGTTGACCAGCGGGTTCCCCTGGTAGGAGGGGTCGAAGACGATCTCGCCGCCGATGTTCGGCAGGCCGAGGCAGTTGCCGTACCCGCCGACGCCGGCCACCACGCCGGGCAGCACGCGGGCGGTGTCGGGGTGGTCGATGGCGCCGAAGCGCAGCGAGTCCATCACCGCGATCGGGCGGGCGCCCATGGCGAGGATGTCGCGGACGATGCCGCCGACGCCGGTTGCCGCGCCCTGGTAGGGCTCGACGTAGCTGGGGTGGTTGTGCGACTCGACCTTGAACGTGACGGCGAGCTTGTCCGAGATCTGGATCACGCCCGCGTTCTCACCGATGCCGGCGAGCATCCGGTCGCTGGGCGGCGCCTTCTCGCCGAACTGGCGCAGGTGCACCTTGCTCGACTTGTACGAGCAGTGCTCGCTCCACATGATCGAGTACATGGCCAGCTCGGCCTGGGTCGGCCGGCGGTCCAGGATCTGCCGGATCCGGTCGTACTCGTCGTCGCGGAGACCGAGCTCGGGGTACGGCTGAAGCTCTTCCGGGGTGTCCACGGCCCGCTCGACGGTGTCGAGGTCGTCCGGGTAGGCGCTCGGGGCGGCGTGCGCCCCGGCGGCCTTCGCGGGCGGGATCGTCACCGCGGCCGGGGTCTGCGGGGCGGAGTCGGCGGCACGGGGCGTGGGCTGGTCGGTCGGCGGGGTCACCCCATCGACCTCGCTCGACGCCGTGTCGGGCTGGGTGGTCATGCCGGCACTCCCGCGAGGTGCTTGAGGACTGAGGTGAAGAAGCCGAGACCGTCGAGCGAGGGGCCGGTCAACGCCTCCACGGCGTGCTCCGGGTGCGGCATGATGCCGACCACGTTGCCCGCCTCGTTGGTGATCGCGGCGATGTCGCGCTCCGAGCCGTTCGGGTTGCCTCGCTGGTAGCGGGCGACCACCCGGCCCTCGGCCTCAAGCTGGTCGAGGACGTGACGGTCGGCGACGTACCGGCCCTCGCCGTTCTTGACCGGGATGAGCACGTCCTGCTCGGGCTGGAAGGTGTTGGTCCAGGCGGTCTTGACCGCCTCGATCCGCAGCCACTGGTCCCGGTTACGGAAGTGCAGATGCTTGTTGCGGGTCAGCGCGCCGGGAAGCAGGTGCGCCTCGCAGAGGATCTGGAAGCCGTTGCAGATGCCAAGCACCGGCATGCCCTCGCGGGCGGCATCGATCAGGGATCCCATCACCGGGGCGAACCGGGCGATGGCGCCGCAACGCAGGTAGTCGCCGTAGGAGAAGCCGCCGGGCAGCACCACCGCGTCGACCTGGTGCAGGTCGGGGTCGTCGTGCCAGAGCCGGACCACGTCCGCCCCGGCGATGCGTGCCGCGCGGGCGGCATCGCCGTCATCCAGTGACCCGGGGAAGGTCACCACACCGATCCGGGCCGTCACCGATGTTCATCCTCGGCATCGGCCAGCCGGATCGAGAAGTCCTCGATCACGGGGTTGGCCAGCAGCTTGTCCGCGATCTCCCGAGCCCGATCAAGGTCGGGCTCACCGGCGAACTCAATCTCGATGCGCCGACCGATGCGCACCGAGGAGACGTCGCCGACGCCCAGGCGAGGCAGCGCGTTTGCGACGGCCTGGCCCTGAGGATCGAGAATCTCCGGCTTGAGCATGACGTCGACGACGACGCGAGGCACTGGGCACTCCTGACTGTGTACGCAGTTGGGTGCCGGCCCATAGGGGCGAGCGGGGCTAGCCTACCTGGCAGAGCGCTCGCCCGACGCACCGGCCGCCCTGTGGACAACCCTGTGGAAAATCGCACACTCGCCGCCCACCGGCGTGATCGCGACCACCTGGCCGGGGCACCCGTGGGCGTACCGATGATGATCTTCCTTGACTCCGGCGGTCCGGACGGCGGGATCGTATCGGGCGGGCTCGATTTGACTCTTGTGGATGGACGACGAACGTCCTAGCGTGTGGCGTCGAACGTCTGGTTCGTCACACCAAACGTTTGATCTTCAAACCCGTACGGCGGACACCCAACCGCCGTCGGTGGCTCAGCCCGACCCGGAAACCCCGGGTGCCGCCCCCCGGAAGGAGCCCCTTCATGCGCATCCGCCTCACCCTGGTGACGGTCGCCACCGCGCTGGTCGGTGCGTTCGTCGCCCCCTCCGCCGCCGCCGCGAACGACGTCACCCCGCTGATCATCGGCGGCGGTACGGTTTCGTCCGCCCCGTGGGCCGCCGCCGTCTTCAGCAACGGCTCGTTCACCTGCTCCGGCACCATCATCGCGTCCCGCTGGGTGCTCACCGCCCGGCACTGCGTCAGCGGCACGATGTCGGTTCGGGTCGGCAGCGTCAACCGGACCTCCGGCGGCGTCACCAGCGGCGTCTCGTCGTCCTCCAGCCGCTACGACCTCGCCCTGCTCCAGCTCTCGACCGCGATCAGCACCTCGTACGCGCCGCTGTCCAGCGCCTACCCGCCGGTCAACTCGACGAACTCGATCTACGGCTGGGGCATGACCTGCTACGAGGGCTGCGGCGCCTCGACCACGCTCAAGACCGCCAACGTCCGGGTCACCAGCACCAACGTGACCGACGCGTACGGCGGCCGGGCGATCCGGAGCACCCGGGTCAACGGCAACGCCTGGCGCGGTGACTCCGGCGGGCCGGAGTTCTACAACGGTGCCCAGGTCGGCGTCGCCTCCACCGCCGACGGCGCGAACATCCAGAACTACGGCAGCGTGGCCTACAACCGGTCCTGGATCACCTCCGTGGCCGGGGTCTAGTCCTCCTCAGGGGTACGGCGCGGACGTTCCGGATCACCCCGGCCGTCCGCGCCGCGCTGTTTCACCCGCTCGCGGCGACGTTCGCGCCGCCCGCGCCAAACGGGTACGCGACGCGCATTGCACCCTCCGCACGAGGTTACGGGCCGTTGCACGCTCCGCACGCCGTTCTACCGGCGCGCGCGGTTTTGCAGCATGAGCCGACGTGAACAGGCCTCACAATTGCCGCCACCCCGGCTCTGCCAGCATCAACACGTGCTGGTCGTGACGACGGATGTCCTTCCCGGGTACGAGATCCGCGCAGTCCTCGGCGAAGTAGTGTCATCGATGGCCCGAACCCGAAACCCGTACCGCGAAGGGGTGAAGAACCTCCGCGGTGGGGCATACGACCCGAAAGCACCGGAGAACCTCACCCGGTGGCGGACGGAGGCGGTGGCCAATCTGGGCGAAGAAGCCCGCCGGCTCGGCGCGAACGCCGTGATCGGCATGCGTTTCGACCATCGCGAGGTGGGCGAGATGTGGATGGAACTCTGCGCGTACGGCACGGCCGTGGTGATCCGCGAACAGCCGCGTACACCGCTGCCGGACGAGCCGCTGTTCGCGGCCGACCTGGCCCACAGCGCGGAGATCCTGCCCGGTCCGATCGGAGTCTCGGAGCCGCCCAGCGCGCCCGACCTGCGCAGTGCGGCAGAGACCCCGACCCCTACCCCGGAGACCTGACCGTTGCCGGTATCGGGCCAGCGGGCTGGCCCGATACCGGACCGCTCTAGAGGATCGGGGCGGGCTCGTACCCGGCCGCCTTCGGGTGCGTCGCGACGACCTCGGCGACCCGGTCGGCGACCGCCCGTACCTGGGCCGATGCCGCACCGGCGAACGCGGACCGGTCCGCGACCAGCGTGTCGATCTCGGCCCGGCCCAGTCCGAGCCGGCCGTCGGTGGCGAGCCGGTCGAACAGGTCGTTCTCGGTCGTACCCTTCTCCCGCATGGCCAGCGCGACGGCGACCGCGTGCTCCTTGATCACCTCGTGGGCCACCTCCCGGCCCACGCCCCGGCGGACCGCCGCCACCAGCAGCTTCGTGGTCGCCAGGAACGGCAGGTAGCGGTCCAGCTCACGGGCGATCACGGCCGGGTACGCGCCGAACTCGTCGAGCACGGTCAGGAAGGTCTGGAACAGGCCGTCGGCGGCGAAGAAGGCGTCCGGCAACGCCACCCGGCGGACCACCGAGCAGGAGACGTCACCCTCGTTCCACTGGTCGCCGGCCAGCTCGCCGACCATCGACAGGTAACCCCGGATGACCACGGCGAGCCCGTTGACCCGCTCGCTGGACCGGGTGTTCATCTTGTGCGGCATCGCGCTGGAGCCGACCTGGCCGGGGCGGAAGCCCTCGGTGACCAGCTCCTGGCCGACCATCAGCCGGATGGTGGTGGCCAGCGACGAGGGTGCCGCCGCGGTCTGGGCCAGCGCGGCCAGCACGTCGAAGTCGAGCGAGCGCGGGTAGACCTGGCCGACGCTGGACAGGACCCGGCTGAAGCCGAGGTGCCCGGCGACCCGCCGTTCCAGCTCGGCCAGCCGCTCGTCGTCGCCGTCGAACAGGTCGAGCTGGTCGGCGGCGGTGCCGACCGGACCCTTGATGCCCCGCAGCGGGTACCGATTGATCAGGTCGTCCAGCCGCTCGTACGCGATCAGCAGTTCCTCGGCGGCCGACGCGAACCGCTTGCCCAGCGTGGTCGCCTGCGCCGCCACGTTGTGTGAGCGTCCGGTCATGACCAGGTCGGAGTGCTCGACCGCGAGCCGGGCGAGCCGGGCGAGGGTGGCGACCACCCGGTCCCGGATCAGCTCCAGCGAGGCCCGGATCTGCAACTGCTCGACGTTCTCGGTCAGGTCGCGGGAGGTCATGCCCTTGTGCACGTGCTCGTGCCCGGCCAGCGCGCTGAACTCCTCGATCCGCGCCTTGACGTCGTGCCGGGTGACCCGCTCACGGGCCGCGATCGACTCCAGGTCGACCTGGTCCAGCACCCGCTCGTACGCCTCGACCACGCCGTCCGGCAGCGCCACACCGAGATCCCGCTGGGCCCGGAGTACGGCGAGCCAGAGCCGCCGCTCCATCCGGATCTTCTCCTCCGGCGACCAGAGCCGCACCAGCTCGGCCGAGGCATACCGCCCCGCAAGCACATTGGGAACCTGAACCCGACCCTGCCCGCTTACCGTCACACCCCCAATCCTCCCGCACCCACCCCCACCCCCCACCCCCACCCCGCTCCCACCCACCCCCACACTCGGTTGATCATGAAGTTAGCGACAAAATTCAGGCTCGAAATCGTCGCTAACTTCATGATCAACGCGGTTTTTAGAGAGTGCGGGAGAGGCGGTCGGAGAGGAGGCGGGCGAAACGGGCGGGGTCGGTCAGTTCCCCGCCCTCGGCCAGCAGGGCGGTGCCGTAGAGGAGTTCGGCGGTTTCGGCGATCGCCGGGTCCTCGGGGCGCTGCTCGTGGGCCTTACGCAGGCCGGTGACCAGCGCGTGCGTCGGGTTCAGTTCGAGGACCCGCTTGATCTGCGGCACCTCCTGGCCCATGGCGCGGTACATCCGCTCCAGGGTCGGGGTCATGTCCTGGGCGTCACCGACCAGGATCGCCGGGGAGGTGGTCAGGCGGGACGAGAGGCGTACCTCCTTCACCTGCTCCTCAAGCTGTGTCGACAGCCAGGTGAGCAGCGCGGCGTACTCCTCCTTCTGCTGGTCGCGCTCGGGCTCGTCGGCCTTGTCCTCGCCGTCGGCGTCCAGGTCTACCTGCCCCTTGGCGATCGACCGCAACTGCTTGCCGTCGAAGTCGCGGACCGCCTCGACCCACATCTCGTCAACCGGGTCGGTGAGCAGCAGCACCTCGTAGCCCTTGGCGTTGAAGGCTTCCATGTGCGGCGAGTTCTCGATCATCTTGCGGGACTCGCCGGTCATGTAATAGATGTCGGTCTGCCCCTCCTTCATCCGGTCGACGTACTGCTGGAGCGTGACCACCTGCTCCGGGTCGTGGGTGGAGGCGAACGAGGAGATGTCGAGAATTGCACGCTGGTTCTCGAAGTCGTTGAGCAGGCCCTCCTTGACCGCCCGGCCGAACTCCCGCCAGAAGGTGCCGTACTTGTCGGCGTCCTGGGCCATCAGGTCCTTGACCGTCGACAGCACCTTCTTGACCAGGCGACGACGCATCAGCTGGATCTGACGGTCCTGCTGGAGGATCTCCCGCGAGATGTTGAGCGAGAGGTCGTGCGCGTCGACCACGCCCTTGACGAAGCGCAGGTACTCCGGCATCAGCGCCTGGCAGTCGTCCATGATGAAGACGCGCTTGACGTAGAGCTGGATGCCGAGCTTGGCGTCGCGGGTGAACAGGTCGAACGGCGCCTGCGACGGGATGAAGAGCAGCGCCTCGTACTCGAAGGTGCCCTCGCCCTTCATCCGGATGATTTCGAGCGGGTCGTTCCAGTCGCGGCTGACGTGCCGGTAGAACTCGTTGTACTCGTCGTCGCCGACCTCGTTGCGGGGCCGGGCCCAGAGCGCCTTCATCGAGTTGAGGGTCTTGACCTCGTGCTTCGGGGCGTCGTCACCCTCGCCGTCGGTGACCGGCCGCTCGACCTGCATCCGGATCGGCCAGGCGATGAAGTCGGAGTAGCGCTTGACCAGCTCCCTGATCTTCCATTCACCGGTGTAGTCGAAGAGCTGGTCCTCCTCGTCCTCCGGCTTGAGGTGCACGGTGACGGCCGTGCCTTGCGGTGCGTCGGCGACCGGCTCGATGGTGTACGTCCCGGCGCCGTCCGACTCCCAACGGGTGCCGTCCTCCTCGCCCACCCGCCGGCTGACCAGCGATACCCTGTCGGCCACCATGAAGGTGGAGTAGAAACCGACTCCGAACTGGCCGATCAGGTCCTGCGACGCCGCCGCGTCCTTCGTCTCCTTCAGCTGCCGCAGCAGCTCGGCGGTGCCGGACTTCGCGATCGTGCCGATGAGCCCGACGACCTCGTCCCGCGACATGCCGATGCCGTTGTCCCGTACGGTCAGCGTGCGCTGCTCCCGGTCGACTTCGATCTCGATGTGCAGATCGGACGTGTCGACCTGCAACTCCTTGTCGACCAGCGACTCCAGCCTCAGCTTGTCCAGCGCGTCGGAGGCGTTGGAGATCAGTTCGCGCAGGAAGATGTCCTTGTTCGAATAGATCGAGTGGATCATCAACTGCAAGAGCTGGCGCGCCTCGGCCTGGAACTCAAGCGTTTCGACCCCGGTGCTCATGGAACCCCTTTCCGACTGTCGGACCTTCCTGACGGATCGTACGACCTCGGTCACGATCTCCACTGTCGGCGGTTGGACGGTGGCGGGTACCGCCCCCGCGGTCACCCTCCGACAGTGGCCGTCGCCAGGGGCACCGATTCCGGCGTCACCGGCGGCCGGCTGGGCAGTTGACGTACGTCCCGGCTGGCGAGCATGCCGAGCACCGAGACGGTGACCAGCCCGGCGGCGATCAGCAGGGTCGTCTCGTTGCCGAGGGCGACCGCCACCGGCCCGATCGCTATCTGGCCGAGCGGGATCGCCAGGAACGATCCGAGCGCGTCGTACGAGTAGACCCGGGCCAGTCGGTCGGCCGGCACGTACTGCTGCACCGAGGTCTCCCAGGCGACGCCGAACTGTTCCATGGCCAGACCGCCGACGAACGCGGCCGGCACCAGGAGCGCGAAGACCGGCGCCACCGCGAGCGCCACCAGCAGCAACGCCGATCCGAGCATGCAGGCGACCCCGAGCAGCAACAGCCGGCGGACCCGCACCCGCAGGGCGATCAGCGCCCCGGCCACCAGGCCCAGGGTCTGGGCCGCGAGCACCAGCCCCCACGCCTTGCGGCCGATCGTCTCGTCGGCCACGGCCGGGCCGAGTACGCCGACCCCGCTGCTCAGCGCGGCGTTGAGCACCATGAAGCCGAGCACCACCACCCAGACCCAGGTACGCGAGACAAACTCGGTCCAGCCCTCCCGCAACTCGATCCAGGTGCTGCGCCGAGCCTGCGTCCGGTCCCGCACCCCGGCCACCCGTACGCCGGCGAAGGCCAGCCCCGCCAGCGCGAACGTCAGTGCGTCGACGGCGATGCCCCAGCCCGGACCGACCGCCGCGACCAGAATCCCGCCGGCCGAGGCGCCACCGATCGAACCGATGTTGACGCCGAGCCGGCTGAGCGCGTTCGCCGACTGGAGCAGGTCCGCCGGCACCGTCTGCGGCATCAGGGCGGCGGCGGCCGGGAAGGCGAAGGCGCTCACCGTGCCGTTGACCGCACTGAGTACGAGCAGCAGCGGGATCGTCGCGTGCCCGGTCAGCACCAGCGCGGCGACGGCCGCCTGGGTGACGGCGGCCAGCGTGCAGGAGGCGACCATCACGAGCTGCCGGGGCAGCCGGTCGGCGAGCACCCCGCCGAAGAGCAGGAAAATCACGTTGGCCAGGGACCGGGCCCCGACCACCAGGCCGAGGTCACGCACCGACCCGGTCAGATCGAGTACGGCGAAGGCCAGCGCGGTCGGCGCCACCGAGTTGCCGAGCACGTTCACGAACCGGCCGACGGCGAGATAGCGGAACGCACGGTGACGCAGTGGCGCGAGGGCAGCCCTGCTCGACATCGCCGCGCTCCTTCCGGCCCGAGGGGTGGTCGTCCCGGGCAACCATGCCCGAGCAGTGATCTCCCGAGGCAACCGGGCCCGAGGAGTGATGGCCCCCAGGCAACCGGGCCCGAGGAGTCACGGCCCCAGGCAACCTGGCCCGAAAAGTGATGGCCCCCAGGCAACCAGGTCCGGGGGCAGTGATCAACCGAGCTGGTCGAGGCGCCCCACCCGACCTAGACTGACCTGTTCGTTCAGATCAGTTGACCATGGAGTCCAGATGACAGACGCAACCGTCAGCGCGTCACCCTCCGGCACCTTCCTGCTCGGTGGAGACCTGCCGGTGACCCGGCTCGGATTCGGCTCGATGCGACTCACCGGCGACGGTGTGTGGGGTGACCCACGCGACCCCGACGAGGCGGTACGCGTACTGCGGCGCTCGGTCGAACTGGGCGTCGACTTCATCGACACCGCCGACTCGTACGGCCCGTTCACCGCCGAGCTGTTGATCAGGAAGGCGCTACACCCGTACCCGGAGAATTTGGTTATTGCGACCAAGGCCGGGCTCACTCGCCAGGGGCCGGGACAGTGGACGGCGGTGGGTCGTCCGGAGTACCTGCGCCAGCAGGCGGAGCTGAGCCTGCGCCACCTCGGGGTGGACCGGATCGACCTGTACCAGTTGCACCGGATCGACCCGCAGGTTCCGCTGGCCGACCAGATCGGTGAGCTGAAGGCGCTCCAGGACGAGGGCAAGATCCGGCACATCGGGCTGAGCGAGGTGTCGGTCGCCGACGTCGAGGCGGCATCGAAGTTCGCCGACATCGTCTCGGTGCAGAACCGCTACAACGTCGGTCACCGGGACGCCGAGGCGCTGCTCGACTACTCGGCCGAGCACGGCATCGGCTTCATCCCGTGGGCGCCGCTGGCCAGCGGCCCGCTCGCCCGCGAGGGCAGCCCACTGGTCCGGATCGCCCGCGACCACGGCTCCACCCCGGCCCAACTGGCGCTCGCCTGGCTGCTCAAGCGCTCCCCGGCAATGCTCCCCATCCCCGGCACCTCAACCGTCGCCCACCTGGAACAAAACCTAGGCGCCGCCTCAATCAAACTAACCGACCAGGAATACGACACCCTCACCACCACCGCCTGACCCGCCCCGCCCCAACTCGTTGATCATGAAGTTAACGCACTCCCGAGCGTCAAAATCGGTTGTTAACTTCATGATCAACGAGTTGTGGGTGGGGGTGGGGGGTGGGGGGTGGGGGCGGGGGTGGGGGTTAGCGTTCGAGGATGGCTACTACGCCTTGGCCGCCGGAGGCGCAGATGGAGATGAGGCCGCGGCGGGGGCGGGCGGAGGCAGAGGCGCCGGCGGGGTCGCGGGCGTCCTCGTGGAGGAGCTTGGCGAGGGTGGCGACGATGCGGGCGCCGGTGGCGGCGAACGGGTGGCCGGCGGCGAGGGAGGAGCCGGTCACGTTCAGTTTCGATCGGTCGATGGTGCCCAGTGGGCCGTCCAGGCCGAGGCGGTCCTTGCAGAAGTCGGCCGACTCCCAGGCGGCGAGGGTGGCCAGCACCTGCGACGCGAACGCCTCGTGGATCTCGTAGAAGTCGAAGTCGGTCAGGCTCAGCTTGGCCCGCGCCAGCATCCGGGGCACCGCGTACGCGGGGGCCATCAGCAGCCCCTCGTCGCCGTGTACGAAGTCGACCGCGGCCACCTCGGAGAAGGTCAGGTACGCCAGCACCGGTAGATGGTGCGCGGCGGCCCACTCCTGCGAGGCGAGCAGCACGGTCGACGCGCCGTCGGTCAGCGGGGACGAGTTGCCGGCCGTCATGGTGGCGCCCGCCCGACCGGGGCCCTTGGTGCCGAACACCGGCGGCAACGCGCCGAGCTTCTCCATCGAGGTGTCCGGTCGCAGGTTCGCGTCCCTGGTCAGCCCAAGGTAGGGAGTCACCAGGTCGTCGAAGAAGCCGCGCTCGTACGCGGCGGCGAGTCGCCGGTGCGAGGCGAGCGCGAGCGCGTCCTGGGCCTGCCGGCCGATGCCCCAGCGCAGGGCGGTGATCGCCGCGTGGTCGCCCATCGACAGCCCGGTACGCGGTTCGGCGTTGCGCGGCGTCTCGGGCAGGAACGGCTGGTGTGGGCGCAGCCGGGCCGCCGCGCGCAGCCGGGCGATCGGCGTACGGGCGGAGTTGAGTTTGAGCAGGGTGCGCCGGAACTCCTCGTTGACCGCGAGCGGCGCGTCGGAGGTGGTGTCCACCCCACCGGCGATGCCGACGTCGATCTGCCCGAGGGCGATCTTGTTGCCGACCAGGATGGTCGCCTCCAGCCCGGTGCCG
Source organism: Micromonospora sp. NBC_01699 (assembly GCF_036250065.1). Taxonomy (NCBI): domain Bacteria; kingdom Bacillati; phylum Actinomycetota; class Actinomycetes; order Micromonosporales; family Micromonosporaceae; genus Micromonospora; species Micromonospora sp. NBC_01699. The sequence continues at coordinate 7,829,616 of NZ_CP109199.1, forward strand.
CACGCCTGCTGGATGTCGTACGCCGGGGTGCGTGGGTCGAGCCGGGAGCCGAGCACCACCTCGCGGGTGAGGTTGAAGTCGCGCGAGTGCTTGAGCACCGCCCCGGCGACCACCTCGCCGATCTGCTCCCCGGCCAACCCGAACCGGGCCACCAGTCCGTTGAGCGCGGCGGTGAGCATGTCCTGGTTGGATGCGTCGGCATAGCGGCCGTTGGAACGGGCGAACGGGATGCGATTACCCCCGAGCACCGCGACGCGACGTACGGTCTCCACGTTCCCGTCTCCTCGTTCAGGGCTTGCCTCAAACCTACTCACCAGTAGGCTACGCCTATGAGTGACAGGTACGCGAGCTTCGCGAACTCAGGCGCCGGCCGCGCCCTCGTCAAGCGACTCGGCCTGCCCGATCCGCCCAGACTGCGCCGATACCGGCCGGGCGATCCACTCGTGCCCGGTCCGGTGCTGCTTGACGCCGCCCCCGGCGGCCGGCTGCGCGAACCCGTCGCCAAACTGCTCACCGCCGCCGGCATCGAACTCGCCGACCCGTCAACCACCACCACGCCGGTCGCCACCACAACACCCACCACCACAACACCCACCACCACAACACCCGCCGCCACAACGCCCACCGGCAGCCGGCCGGCGGCGCTCGTCTACGACGCCACCGGGGTCACCGACTCCACCGGGCTCCGGCCGCTCTACGACTTCTTCCACGCACACGCCCGGTCGGTCCAACCGAGCGGGCGGGTGATCGTGCTCGGCACCCCGCCGGAGGTGTGCGCCGCCCCGCGCGAGGCGACCGCGCAGCGTGCCCTCGAAGGACTGACCCGCAGCATCGGCAAGGAGTTCGGCCGGGGCATCACCGCCCAACTCGTCTACGTCGACCGTAACGCCGGGACCGCTATCGAGTCGACGCTGCGCTTCCTGCTCTCCGGCCGGTCCGCGTACGTCTCGGGGCAGGTCGTCCGGATCAGCGATCCGGGCCCCGGCGACGACGGCGACCGGGAACGGATCGACTGGGACCGGCCGCTCGCCGGCAAGGTCGCCCTGGTCACCGGGGCCGCCCGGGGCATCGGCACCGCCGTCGCGCAGGTGCTCGCCCGGGACGGCGCGCACGTGGTCGCGTTGGACGTACCGGCCGTCGGGGACCTGCTCGCCGAGGTGGCGAACGACATCCGGGGCAGCGCCGTACAACTGGATCTGACCGCGCCCGACGCGCCGACCCGCCTCGCCGACCTGTTCGGCGACCGGCACGGCCGGGTCGACATCGTGGTGCACAACGCCGGCATCACCCGGGACCGGACCATCGCCCGGATGGATGCCGCCGGTTGGGACTCGGTGCTGGCGGTGAACCTGTCCAGCCAGGAACGGATCAACGACCTGCTGCTCTACCGCGATCTGATCCCGGCCGGCGGGCGGCTGGTCAGCGTCTCCTCGATCGCCGGCATCGCCGGCAACCGGGGCCAGACCAACTACGCCACCGCCAAGGCCGGGGTGATCGGGCTGGTGCAGTCGATGACACCGGTGCTCGCCGGACGGGGCATCACCATCAACGCGGTCGCGCCGGGCTTCATCGAGACCCGGCTGACCGCCAGGATGCCGATCGGCCTGCGTGAGGCCGGTCGACGTCTGAACAGCATGGCGCAGGGCGGGCTCCCGGTGGACGTGGCCGAGACGATCGCCTGGTTCGCGGCGCCGACCTCCGCCGGAGTCACCGGCAACATCGTCCGCGTCTGCGGCCAGAGCCTGCTGGGGGCGTGATGTCCAACCCGGACCGGGACGAGCGGATCGAGCTGAGCGGCGCACCGGCCACCGGGGCGCTCTACCGGCGGGCGGTCACCGCGCTGCTGCCGGGCCGTCGCCGGTCGACGTCGGCGCAGGCCGGCGGGCCCGACGTCGAGGCACCGTTGCCGGGTACGGAGTTGCTGCTGCGGGGCGTCACCGTCGACCGGGGCCACCTGGCCGCGTACGACCGGGTGTGCGGGTTCCGGCTCACCGACACGCTGCCGGCGACGTACCCGCACGTGTTGGCGTTTCCGCTGGCGTTGCGGCTGATGACGGCACCGGACTTCCCGTTCCCGCTGCTCGGGCTGGTGCACGTGGCGAACCGGATCACCGTGCACCGGGCGGTCGACGCGGGCGAACCGCTGGACCTGTCGGTGCGTACCGCCGATGCGCGGTCGCATCCGCGTGGCCGGCAGTTCGATGTGCTGTCCACCGCCTCGGTCGGCGGTGAGCCGGTCTGGCAGGAGGTGTCGACGTACCTGCGCCGGGAGCCAACCCCGACGGCGGACGAGCGGCACGAGCCCGGTGACCGCCCGGCGCCGCCGGCCGCCACCGGACAATGGCCGGTCACCGCCCGAGTGGGTACGGACTACGCGCGCGTCTCCGGCGACCGGAACCCGATCCACACCTCCCGGCTCGGCGCCCGCCTGCTCGGTTTCCCGCGCCCGATCGCACACGGCATGTGGAGCAAGGCCCGCTGCCTGGCCGCGCTGGAGGGGCGCCTACCGGACGCGTACGCGGTCGAGGTGCTGTTCAAACTGCCGATTCCACTGCCGGGTACGGTCGCCTTCAGCGCCACCCCGGCCTGGGACTTCGCCCTGCACGACGCCGATTCCGGTCGCCCGCACCTGACCGGAACGCTCCGGTAGGGGTCAGGGCTGGTCCGGGGTGGGCGGGTGCCAGACCTCGCCGAGGCGGAGCTGTCCGGCACCGAGCCAGGTGGCGTTCATCAGTCGGGTGGCCAGCGGTTCGGGTTCCTCGTCGGGGTGGTCGGCGAGCCGGTCGGCCACCGACTCGGCGGCACCGACCAGCGCGTACGCCATGATTTCCAGGTCCGTGTCGCGGACCTGGCGGGCGCCGGGCGCCGGGGTGGGCAGGTTGCGGCCCAGCAGGCCGGCGACCACCTCGATCACCTGGGCCCGCATCACCGACAGTTCGTCGGCGAACGGCTGCTCGCCGCGCGCCTGCCGGTAGAGCACGGACCAGCCGTCGCGGTGCGCGCCGACAAATCCGAAGAAGGCCCGCAGGCCACGCCAGAGCTGTTCGTCGGGGGGCAGTTCGGGCGCGGCGGCGCCGGCGATCGCCTCCATCAGCCGGGTTCCCTCGCGGTGGAGACACGCGGTGAAAAGGCTCTCTTTGGTGCCGAGGTAGGCGTAGACCATGGGTTTTGAAATGCCCGCATCCTCGGCGATGTCGTCCATGCTGGCGCTGTGGTACCCACGACGGGAGAACACCTTCACGGCGGCGTCGAGCATCTGCTGCTCCCGGACGGATCGGGGCAGCCGCTTGAAGGTGGGGGCGCTCGGCATCCTTGCGAGCATACCTACTCACCCGTAAGGTTACGCCAGAGTAACCTAAGCTCTCTCTCGGAAGGTGCACCTCATGAGCGACTTCGACCCGGCCAACTTCGCCGCCCTGGAACCGAAGCAGTTCGCCAAGCTGGTAAAGACCACTCCGGATGCGCAGATCGCCACCATCATGAAGGGCGACAACCGGGCCCCCATCCTGAACCAGATCTTCGAGCGGATGCCGTCGCTGTTCCGGGCCGAGAAGGCCGGGTCGACCCAGACGGTCATCCACTGGAACATCTCCGGTCGCGCCGACGGCGGCATCGACACCTACGAGGTCGTCATCGACAACGGCACCTGCGTCGTCAACGCCCCGCCGGAGCGCGACCCGAAGCTCGCCCTCACCCTCGGCCCGGTGGAGTTCCTCAAGATCGTCTCCGGTGGCGGAAACCCGGTGATGATGTTCATGACCGGCAAGCTGAAGGCAAAGGGCGACCTGGCCCTGGCCTCCAACATCGCCAACCTCTTCGACATCCCCAAGGGCTGACCAACATGACCGTACGTGCCCTGGCGGCATGGGCGTGACCGAGTTCTCGCTCGACCTGAACGAGGAACAGCGCGATCTGCGGGACTGGGTGCACGGCTTCGCACAGGAGGTCGTGCGCCCGGCGGCAGCCGACTGGGACGCCCGCGAGGAAACCCCCTGGCCGGTCATCCGGGAAGCGGCGAAGATCGGCCTCTACGGCTTCGAGTTCGTCGCCAACTGCTGGGCCGACCCGACCGGGCTGAGCCTGCCGATCGCCAGTGAGGAACTCTTCTGGGGCGACGCCGGCATCGGGCTCGGCATCTTCGGCACCTCCCTCGCCGTCGCCGCCATCTACGGCACCGGCACCCCCGAACAACTGGTCGAATGGGTGCCGCAGTGTTACGGCACCGTCGACGAACCGGCGGTCGCCGCGTTTTGCAGCACCGAACCCGAGGCCGGCTCCGACGTCAGCGCCATCCGGACCCGGGCCCGCTACGACGAGGCCACCGACGAGTGGGTGCTGAGCGGCCAGAAGGCGTACGCGACGAACGGCGGGATCGCCGGGGTGCACGTGGTGACCGCGTCCGTCGAACCCACGCTCGGCTCACGCGGGCAGGCGGCCTTCGTCGTACCGCCGGGCACCGCGGGACTGAACGCGACCCGGAAACTGCGCAAGCTCGGGCTGCGCGCCTCGCACACCGCCGACGTCTTCCTCGACGACGTACGCGTACCCGGGCGCTGCCTGCTCGGCGGCCGGGAACGGCTGCTCGAACGCCTCGACCGGGCGCGCACCGGAGCGCGGTCGACCGGCCAGGCCGCCATGCGCACCTTCGAGCTGACCCGGCCCACCGTCGGCGCACAGGCCCTCGGCGTCGCCCGCGCCGCGTACGAGTACGCGCTCGACTACGCCAAGGAGCGGGTGCAGTTCGGCCGACCGATCGTGGAGCACCAGGCGGTCGCGTTCGCCCTGGCCGACATGCGGATGGAGATCGACGCCGCCCGGCTGCTGGTCTGGCGGGCCGCCTGGATGGGGCGCAACAACCACCCGTTCCTGGCCGGCGAGGGCTCGATGGCCAAACTGAAGGCCGGCGAGGTGGCCGTGTCCGTCACCGAGAAGGCCGTACAGATCCTCGGCGGTGCCGGTTTCCTGCGTGACCATCCGGTCGAACGCTGGTACCGGGACGCCAAGATCTACACAATTTTCGAGGGAACGTCGGAGATCCAGCGTATGGTCATCGCCCGGGCCATCTCCGGATCCTCGATCCGCTGACGCGCCTCCACATTCCCCCTCCTCAGAACGAGGCGAGCACTATGTCCGTCGATCTCATTCAGGGTCAGCAACAGTTCTACGTACGGCAGCGACTGCGCATGATGGTGAACCAGTACGAGGTTCGCGCGGTGGCACCCGACGGTTCCGAGGGCGACCTGCTCGCCTTCGCGCAGCAGAAGCGGATGGCCTTCAAGGAACAGGTCACCTTCTACACCGACGACACCAAGCAGCAGCCGGTGCTCGGCTTCAAGGCACGGCAGAAGATCGACCTCGGCGCGACGTACGACATCACCGACGCGGCCGGCAACGCCATCGGCCTGTTCCGCAAGGACTTCAAGGCGTCGCTGCTCCGCTCCACCTGGATCGTCGAGCAGCCCGGCCTGGGCGCCGCCCGTGGCCAGGAGCGCAGCCTGCCGGTGGCGCTGCTGCGCCGGTTCGTGGACTCGCTGAGCTGGTTGCCGTACCACTTCGACTTCCTGATCGGCGAGCAGCCGGCGTTCTCGGTGGTCAAGAAGTGGGGCCTGCGCGACAAGTACGTCATCGAGGTGCAGAACCCGCAGCTCGACCGCCGCCTGGTGATCGCCATGGCGATCGGCCTGGACGCCCTCCAAAGCCGCTGACCCACCCCCACCCCCACCCCCCTCCCTCCTCCCTCCCTCCTCCCCCACCCTCCTCCCCGTCGATCTAGGGCAAATACGTGCTACTTGATCTTCAAGCGCCACCATTTGCCCTAGATCGACGGGGGTGGGGGGCTGGGGAGGGCAGTCTGGCCGACGGCGCCAGCGTGGACTGGGAACGCGGCTGAGGATCGCCTCATCAGCACCTGACCGCTGAGCCACAGGAGTGCGGCCGGACCCGTCAAGCGGGGTCCGGCCGCTTCCGCTTTCCCGGAGACCATGCCGCGAGCGCGGTCAGCCGCCGGCCGGACGGCGCGCGGGACCGTTGTCGACAAAGCGGAACGTGCTGCGCGGCGGAGCGTCGCCCAGCTCCTCCAGGATCAGACCGCGGGTCGCGGAGAACTGGAGGAACGCCGAGGAGTTGCTGATCGCGTACGCGTCCTTGCCGCTGGCGGTGATCGTGAACCGCTGACCCGGATTGTCCGCGTCACAGGCCGCCGCCTCGACCGTCAGCGACTCCGACGTACCCGGGTTGAGCACCTGCCAGCAGGACGCCTCATCCGAGGCGGGGTGATTGTCGGGCTTGCCGTATGCCTTGATCAGGTACGTGTCACCGTCGAGCGGCGTCGGCACGAACAACTGACGTCCGCTGTCGTCGTCGACCTCGACCAGATCGCCGTCGAGCGACACCGCAGACTCGGACGCCTGTACGCGCACGATGGTGACCTCACGCGTACCCGAAAGCACGGGATCGGTCGCACGCCCGGGGATGGGCGGTGGTGGGGACAGCGACGGCGACACCGGTACGGAAACGGAGGGTCCGGCGGACGCGGGAGGGGCCGCGGGCGGACCCGTGTACGGCCGGTTGTCCGGCCGGGCCAGGGCGACGCCCGTGGTGAGCACGCCCACCAGCGCGACACCGAGCGTTGCCGTGGCGACGTGCCTCCGCTTACGCCGAGCGTCACCGCGCTTGCGGATGTCGGCGGCGACGGTGGTGAGCCGGCCGGTACGGGCAGCGTGCGCGGCGATTGAACGCAGCCCGTCGTCGAGATGGTCGTCACGCATCACGGCCCCTCCCGCCCATGACGTACTGCTCGTTGCTGGTCAGGTGCTCGGCCAGGGCCCGGCGGCCCCGGGCGAGCCAGGTCTTGACCGTGTTGGCGGAGGTTCCGATCTCCGCCGCGATCTCGGCGACGCTGAGACCGACGAGATGGTGCAGGACGACGACCCTACGTTGATCGGCTGAGATCTGGCGCAGGGCCTGCACCAGCGCCACGTGGTCGGGGTTGATCGGGTCGACATGGTCGTCGGTCACGTCCCGGCGATGAGCCCGGAGACGGTTCGCGGCCTTGCGCCACGCCGAGACCGCTATCCGGTACGCGACCCGGCGCACCCACCCTTCGGGGCTTTCGCACTCACGCACCCGACTCCACCGATCCCACGCCCGCAGGTACGCCTCTGCCACGGCATCCTCGGCCTCGGCGCGGTTGCCGACCATCGCGTACACCTGCCCCAGCACCCGCCGAGAGGATCCGGCGTAGAAGTCATCGAACTCCTCGGCGTTACGCATGTGCCATGTACTCCCACCCGACCGGACAACATCCGGCTGACCCAGTTACCCAGCGTACGGATTCGGTACACGCCTAGACCGTCATCGACTTCCGTCGAAGAGGGTAGGCGCCCGACACCGGCCGTCAGGCGTGGGGGTGGAGCGTTCGTGCGGTGTCAGGACGGCGACTCGATTCGCCGCCCCCTGACACCGGCGCGCTCGAACGTGGTCAGCCACCCGCCGGACGGCGCGCGGGGCCATTGTCGACAAAGCGGAACGTCGTACGCAGCGGCGCGTCGCCCAGTTCCTCCATGATCAGGCCACGGGTGGAAGAGAACTGGAGGTACGCCGAGGAGTTGCTGATCGCGTACACCCCTTTGCCCTTTGCGGTGATGGTGAACCGCTGAGCCGGCTTGGCCTGGTCACAGACGGCCCCCTCGACCGTCAGTGGCGCCGACGTACCCGGGTTGAGCACCTGCCAGCAGGTCGGCTCGTCCGAGGCGGGGTGGTTGTTGGACTTGCCGTACGCCTTGATCAGGTACGTGTCACCACCGAGCGGCGTCGGGACGAACAACTGCCGGCCACTGTCGTCGTCGGCCTCGCCCAACCGACCGTCGAGCGACACGCCGGACTCCGACGCCTGCACTCGCACGATCGTCACCTCACGCTTGCCCGACAGCACCGCGTCGGTCGAACCTCCCGGGACGGGCGGCGGCGCGACGGACGAATTCCCCGGGACGGGCGGCGGCGCGACGGACGGCGAGGCCGGTGCCGTGGCTGTGGCCGCCGGTGATGCCGTCACGGAAGCGGAGGCGGTGGGTCCGGCGGATGCGGTAGGGCCTGCGGGCGAACCGCTCTGGCACGCCACCAGCGCACCGGTGCACGCCAGCATCGTCGCGCCGGTCAGCCACTTCACCTTGGACATGCCGTACTCCTCACACACACTGCCCGCAACTGTCCGCCGGGCGATCAACATGGACGCCACACCGGCCCTCATCGCGCCGACGCACCCCCAACACGCCTGCCCCCACCCCCCGGTTTCAGAAACCCCAAAAAACTTCCCCCCACCCCGAAAACGCGCGTTGATCATGAAGTTAGCGCGCCCCGGGCGGCAAAAATCCGCGCTAACTTCATGATCAACGAGGCGATGGCGGGTTAGGGGTGGGTGGCTCGGGTTATGGCGGATTCGATGGCGGCTATGCGGTCGGCCAGGAGGCCGAGGGCGCCTACGGCTCGGGTGATGGGGTCGTCGGAGGTGCCGCCCAGGGCGCGTTCGCGCAGGTAGCCGGTTTTTACCTCGGTCCATCGGCGGGACTGGCCGGGGGTCAGACGGCCCCGCAGGTCGGCCAGCTTGAGGAGGTTCGCCTCGGCTCCCGCTGCCAGGGTCTGCGCCTCACCGAGGTAGTGGTCGTCGATGACCCGTTCCAGCTCCTCGTCGTTCATCACCGGCACGATTCGCTCGGTCAGCTTGTTCATGTTCCGGTAGGAACCCTGGAGCAGGAACGGTGGCTCCGTACGCGACGCGTCCGCCTGCGCCGCCGAGGCGATGTACGCCCGGTTGTTCGCCAACACCACCTCCTGCACCCGGACCAGTTTGCGCAGCACCGAAAGGATCTGGTCCAACTCGACCGCCGCGTACGGGTGGGTGAGCTGGTCGGCGCGGACCGTCTCGTCGCCACGGGCCAGCCGGACCAGCAGTTGCAGGTCACCACGGTCCCGTCCGGCGAGCGGTGCCAGCACCGGGTTCGAGGTGATCGCGTTCTCCAGGTAGCTGAGCGCGAACACCTCCTCGCGGCCGGAGAGCACGTCACCGAGGTTCCACACGTCCGCCCGGTTCGCCAGCATGTCCGGCACCCGGAACCGCCGCCCCGACTCCGTGTACGGGTTGCCCGCCATGCACACCGCGAACCGCTTTCCGCGCAGGTCGTAGCTGCGGGTACGGCCGTCCCAGACGCCCTCCATCCGGCGCTGCCCGTCACAGAGCGAGATGAACTTCTGCAACAGCTCGGGCGAGGTGTGCTGGATGTCGTCCAGGTAGAGCATGACGTTGTTGCCCAGCTCCAACGCGAACGAGATCTTCTCCACCTCCTGCCGGGCGGTGGCGTTCGGTGCCTCGGCCGGGTCGACCGAGGTGACCGCCGAACCGAGCGCCGGCCCGTTCACCTTGACGAAGACCAGGCCGAGCCGGCTGGCGACGTACTCCATCAGGGTTGTCTTGCCGTAACCCGGTGGGGAGATGAGCAGCAGCAGGCCCATCTGGTCGACCCGTTTGCCGTCACCGGTCGCGCCGATCTGGCGGGCCAGGTTGTCCCCGATCAGCGGCAGGTAGACCTCGTCCAGCAGCCGGTTGCGGACGAACGAACCGAGCACCTTCGGCTGGTGCTCGGCCAGGCGCAGCCGCTTGCGCTCGCTGGCCACCAGCTCGTTGCGCCGCTTCTGGTACGCCCGGTACGCCGGCACCCGCACGGTCCGGAACTCACCGGTACGCGACAGCAGCTCGTCCATCCGTACCGACAGCCGGGCGTCGGTGATCCGGGGATGGGTGGCGAGCAGCCCGGTCACCTCGGCGGTCAGGGTGGCCGCCGACTCGTGCCGGGGCAGACCCGAGCCGCAGAGTTCGATCGCCACCGCCTCCGGCAGGTCGTACGCGTCCAGCGCCGGGCCGCCGCCGACCGGTTCGGACAGATCCGCCGTACGCAGGAACGACTCCAGCCACGCTTCGACCAGTTGGTGCCGGGCGGCCAGGTCGTCGCCGAGTGCCCGCAGGTCCTCCTCGTACTCCTGCACCGACTTGGAGGCGGGGCCGCCGAGGGTGCGCCGGAACCGGTCGAGCAGCGCGCGGGCACCGGCGCCGGTGACGAAGCCGAACGGCGCCCGGGACAGCTCCTCGAACAGGTACTCGGCGGCGAGCGGGGCCGCCGAGGCGTGTTCCGGCAACCCGGCCGTACGCAGGAACCGCTCCGCCGCGTCGGCCAGCTCCGTACGGAGTTCCCCGATCGCGTCCGTGGCGCCGAACGCGGTCCGGGCCCTGGCCAGCGAACCGGCCCGGGTGGACCAGGCGGTACGGGTCGGCTCGTCCACGCCGAAGGTCCAGAACAGTTGTGCGGCGGCGCGGGCGCCCGGCCGGAAGCGCAGCAGACCGGCACCGTCGTAGAGGCGCAGCAGCGGCTCCAGGATCGCCGCCGCGTCGTGGTCGTGGATGCCGCGTTCGTAACCCTCGTCGTACCGGCCCTCGGCGACCCGGCGGACCAGGTCGAGCAGCGCCGGCCGGCTCACCGCCGCCTTGTGCAACGCCTCCAGGGTCAGTCCGCCGACGCCCGCCCCGGCGTCGGTGAGGATCGAGGTGGCCAGGTGTTCGGCCCGGCTCACCTCGGGCGACTCGGAAACCAGAAGCTGGTCCCAGAAGGCGCTGGTCTGCTGGAAGCTCTCGTCCCGGATCGGTGACCGGTAGTCGGTGCCGGTGACCGCGACCGCCAGCCGGCCGTCCTGCGGCACCAGCGTGACGTCGACCTCCTGGGTGTTGACCGAGAAGCTGTGCCGGCCGAGCCGAATCGTCGCACCGCCGTCGAGGTACAGGTCCTGCTGGTCGCGCAGGGCCCGGCCCGCCTCCTGCCGGGCGGCCTTGATCCGCCCGGCGAGCTCCTCGGCCCGGACCGGGTCGCCCAGCGTACGCAGCTCGTCGGCGACCCCGCGCAGCTTCGCCACCATCGGATCGGAGGCGAAGTACGTGTTGATCTCGTCGATCGAGCGCAGCCCGGAGAGCCGGCGGTGCACGCTGACCAGGATCCGCTCGGCCGAGCCGACCAGCCGGTCGGAGCGGCGGGCCCGCTCGTCCAGCAGGGCCTGCTTGCGGGCGGAGAACGCCTCGTAGATGTCGGCCCGGCGGGTGCTCAGCTCGGCGAGGAAGTCGTCGAACTCGCCGAACCGGGACTCCAGGTTCTCCACCTGGAGCAGCAGCCGGCCCAGTTGCTCGTCACAACGCTCGGCCGTGTCGGCGACCGCCAGCGCACCGGTCACCGCCTGCCCGAGCAGCGCGAACTCGGCCGCGAAGCCGGCCCGCCCCTCGGCGGTGAGCAGCTGGGCGCGACGGCCGTCGAGGGTGGCCCGAGCCCGGTTGACCGCGCCGAGCACCTCGCCGATGCTGGCCAGGATCCCGGTCCGTACGGTCGCGTCGCCGATCTCCAGCGAGCCGACCACCTCGGTCACCACCTGTAGGCCCTCGGCCTGCTCGGCGAGCCGGTCGCGCGGCGGGGCGGCCTCGGCCACCGTGCCGATCTCGGCGGCGCCGGTACGCAGCCGCTCCACCTCGGCCTGGTAGTCGCCGAACGCGTCGTCGCGGCGCAGGAAGGCGACCACCCGCTGCCCGGTGGAGGTCAGCTCGGCGGCGAGGTCGACACCGAGCGCGTCGATCCGGGCCAGGTCGACATACCGCAGGTCGCGCAGGGTCACGAGTTGACCCTGCGCCTGGCGGAGGCCGGCGAGCTGGCGTACCCACTCGTCGGCGGTGCGCGGGGCTTCGCCGCGTACCTGGCGGACCAGGGTCGCGGTGCGGGCGGCGGCCTCGTCCAGGGTGGCGGCGGCGTGCGCGGTGAGCGACTGGACCTTCTCGAACTCGTCCAGCACCTGTTTGCCGCTGGCGCGTACCTCGCTCAGTGGGGCACGCAGGTCACCGAGGTCGGCCTCACCGAGCCAGTGGTAGTGGTCGAAGATCCGGGCACAGGCCGTGATCAGCGCCTCGAACACCCCGAGGGTCGGTGTCATCTCGTTGACCATCCGGGCCACCGACAGACAGTCCGAGATTCCGCGTACGAGGTCCGCGTTGCCGACCCGCTCCAGCGGACCGGTGCCGACCGGCTGTCCGGCGGCGTAACTGTCGGACAGGTACGGCGTCTGCCACACCTGCATCGGGTGCACCCGGGTCGGCTCGTCCGAGGTGGCCCGGAAGACCACCAGCGTCCCGTCGTCGAACAGCGAGTAGCCGTGACACGGAACCGGGGTCGCGACCTCCTTGCGGATCACGTTGTACGGCAGCAGCAGCGTTCGCCCGGCACCTCGGGCGTGGAAGACGTAGAGCACGTCCTCGCCGTTGGTCGACCGGATGGTCCGCTCGAACTCCAGCCCCTCGGTGTCGGTGTCGAAGGTCCGGCTGACCCCGGTGGCCAGGTAGTAGCCGCCGGGGAAGATGATGCCGTGGTCCTCGGGCAGCCGCTGGCAGGCCTGCCCGATGCCGTCGAGCCGGACCACCTCCTTGGTCCTGGTGTTGAAGACCAGGTGCCGCCACCGCGTCTCCTTGTACGGCCGCATCCGCAGCAGGATCAGCGGGCCGATCCGGGCGTGCTGGACGTCGGCGTCGGCGAGGCTCTGCAACGGCTCGTCGACCGGCTCGGAGTAGATGCCCTCGCCGGTCTCGGTGTTGTTCTCCAGCTTGACCGTGAGCGTGCCGCCGACCGTCTCGACAAAGACCTCGTCCTCGATCGAGATGTGCGGGTGCCGGCCGAGGATGTGGTCGTCGCGGGTGGTCGGAATCCACTCGAAGTCGTGCGACGGCGGGAAAACATGGTCGCGCTCGCCCCGGTTGTCCAGGTACGTGACCCTGCCGTCGACGTCGACCTGCCACCGCAACACCCGGATGTCCTCGGTACGCGGCCCGGTCTGGAAGACCGCCAGCAACCGCCCGTCCAGCCGTCGCAACTGCACCAACCGGGTCTCCCGGTAGTAGCGGTACAGCTCGCCGAAGTCGCGTTCGAACTGCGGGTCGCGCAGCAGCCCGGCGAGCTGCGCCGGATCGACGTCGTCGAACCGGAACGCGTCCTCGTCGTCGCCGGAGGGGTCGTCGGTGGCGGCCCGGCCACGGGCGAAGTGGTGCAGCGAGAAGACGTCGTCCACGGTCGTCTCGGGCTTGAGCCCGATGAAGACGTTGTAGCCGAACAGCATCAGGCCGCCGACCGAGACGATGTCCCGGGGTACGCAGTTGTTCCGGGTCCGGATCCGCTCGGTGCCGATCAGCCGCAGCTCGGTGCCGCCGAAGACCTCCAACCGGCGGCTGTTCAGCCACTCGGCCCGCCGAGCCAGCTCCCCGGCCCGCTCGGCGAGCCGGGCCCGCAACACCTCGTACGTGCCGGCGTCGACTCCGCCGCCGGTGGCCGCCCCGGCTCCGGCATCCGGCTCAACCGTGCTGGTCACCGTGCCGGCGGTCGACGGGTCACTCACCCGTACCCCGTTGCCTCGGGCTGCCGCTCAGTGCGGCGATCGGCTGATCGGCCAGGCCGAGCTGCTGGGCCGCCCGCAGCAGGTCCTGCAACTTGTCCGAGTTGGACCCGCCGGCCTTGATCTGCTGCAACAACCACGCCGACACGGTCAGGTTCTGTACGTCACCGGTGTTCAGCGAGCCGAGTATCCGGGTCAGGTCGGCGGGGAAGCTCGCCTCGCCGTCCAGCCACGGCTTGGCCAGGCTCTGCGCGACCTCGGAGTGCTGCACGAAGCCGTCGACGCTCTTGCCGAGGGTGATCGAGTTGACCAGCCGGTCGAAGAACATGGTGTCCCCGCCGACGATGTCGATGTTCGCCTTCTCCAGCCCGGCGGCGAGCACCATCGCCTGCGACTCGGCCACCCGGTGCTGCGCGTTGATCTCGGCCAGCCGGAGGTCCTTCTCCGCCTCCAACCGCAGCCGGAACTCCTCGTGCCCCCGGCTGGCGTCGGTCAGCGCGGCCATCGCGGCGGCCTTCTCGGTCAGACCCTCCGCCTCGCCCTTGAGCTTGTCACGCAGGGCGTCGGCCAGGACCAGCGCCTTCTCGCGTTCGACCATCGCCTCGGCCCGGCCCTCCTTCTCGATGGCCTCGGCGCCGCGCTCGCGTACCTGGACCTGGGCCAGACCGGTCGCGGCGGCCTCGGCCTGCGCGCCCTCGGCCAGCCGGATCTTGGCGCGGGTCTCCAGTTCGGCGGCCTGCTGCCGGGCCTCGGCCAGGACCAGGTTCTCCCGCGCCTTGTGCTTGGCCGCCTGCTCCGACGCCTCGGCCGCCTTGATGTCCTTGACCAGGGCCTCCTGCGCCTCCGCCTCGGCCTGGATGATCACCGCCTGCCGGGTCCGCTCGGCCTCCTCGACCACCCGCAGGCGCTTGATGTTCTCCTCCTGCTCGGCGACGGTCTTGTCGACCGCTATCCGCTCCCGGATCACCTCGGCGATCGCCCGCTTCTCGACCTCGACCTCTTTGTCCTTGGAGATGGTGGACAGCTCGGTCTCCCGCTGCCGGCCGATCACCTCCAGCATCCGGTCCTTCTCGATCCGCTCCGACTCGATAGCGATGACCCGTTCCCGGTTCTTCTCCGCGACCGCGATCTCCCGAGCCTTGTTCTCCTTCTGGATGCCCAACTGCTCGTCCGTACGGATGTGCGCGGCTTCCGAGCGGAGCCGCTCCTCCGCCCGTACCTTGGAGATCTCCGCGTCCTCGCGGGCCCGCAGCGTCTCGATCTCGCGATTCTGCTTGAGCTCGGCGTCGGCCTGGCGTCGTTCCAGCTCCAGGATGGCCTCCCGGGCGTCGACGTTCTGCCGGGTGATCTCCTTCTGCTCGTTGCGCTGGAACTCGTTGGTACGGATGTGCTCGATCGCGGTCAGCTCGGTGATCTTCCGGATGCCCTGGGCGTCGAGGATGTTCGCCGCGTCCAGTTTGGACAGTGGGGTCTGCTCAAGGAAGTCGATCGCCGCGTCCTCCAGGCTGTAGCCGTTGAGGTCGGTGCCGATCACCCGGATGATCTGATCCCGGAACTCGTTCCGCTTGGTGTAGAGGTCGACGAAGTCGAGCTGCTTGCCGACCGTCTTCAGCGCCTCGGAGAACTTCGCGTTGAACAGTTCCTGCAACGTCTCCCGGTCACTGGCCCGCGCGGTGCCGATCGCCTGCGCCACCTTGATCACGTCTTCGGTGGTCTTGTTCACCCGGACGAAGAAGGTGATCCTGATGTCTGCCCGGATGTTGTCCCGGCAGATCAGGCCCTCCTGGCCGGTCCGCTCGATGTCGATCGTCTTCACCGAGATGTCCATGATCTCGGACTTGTGCAGCACCGGCAGCACGACCGCACCGGTGAACGTCACGTCCACCCGGCGGACCTTGGAGATGATCAGCGCCTTGCCCTGTTCGACCTTCCGGAACAGGCGGCTGACCAGGAAAACCACGCCGATCGCGACGAGCAGGACGACGGCCAGGAGCACGCCGAACCCGGTGGTGATCACATCCATCAGTGGTCCTTCTGTCAGTGGGGGTGGTAGTCGGGGTCACCGGTGGCCTCCACCGGCAGCACCCAGAAGAACTCGCGGTCGGCGTCGTAGTCGTAGATGAGCGCGCGACTGCCGGAGCCGAGGTTGTCGCCGCTGGCCTGCCGGACCTGGATCACCGCCGACGAGCCGTCGGGGGAGGTCACCTCGGCCTGGCCGAAGTCGACACTGACCAGCCCGGTACGGACCACGCAGACCCGACCGACGAAGGCGTTACGGGAAACGGTCTGATCGGTCTGGAAGAACTGTCGCAGTGGCCGTACCAGCAGTCGGGTGACCAGCCAGCCGCCGGCCAGGGCGAACAGCAGCAGCACCGTGGAGAGCACCGCCGCCAGCGCACCGGACCAACCGGGCTGTTCCAGCAGCACCGTGCCGGCCAGGCTGACGAACCAGGCCACCGCGATCAGCAGGGAGAGGACAACCGTGGCCGGCGGTCCGCCGAGCCCGAGCCCGGCCAGGAATCCGGCCGCCCCGGCGGGCTCGGCAGCCGCGTCGTCGTCCAGTCCGACCACCCCGAACAGCACCAGCGCCCAGTAGCCGACCACCACCACGAGCAGGAAACTGAATAGTGCGGTCGGGAAACCGAGCGCCACGTCCAGGAACTCACCCATCGAACTTCGTCGACCTCCCCCACGCTGCCAACAGCCGCGCGGAGCCCCCTGAGACAGAGCTGGATGTCAATCCGTTCGGCGCGACAGGCTGATCATGGCACGGGGTGTCAACGCAGGATGCCCGGTCGTTACACCGAACGGACGATCCGGGAAGACGATCGGTCAGCGGTGCCGATCGGGGTGGCCGACCGGCACCAACCTCTCAGACTTCCGCCTTGTCGTACACCGTGGCGGTGGCGGTGACCGTACGGGTCTCGACGTACGAGCCGTGCTTGGCGGTGATCTTGTAGGTGTGCTTCTCGATGCTGCCGGGAGTGCCGCCGCAGGAGAAGGTGAAGGTCTCCTTGCTCTGCGCGGGATAGGTGTCGTAGAGACCCGGCCCGTCCACCGCCAGCTCCACCTGATCCGCCCCGGTGACCTTCCACTCGATCACCAGCGGCGTCGCCTCCACCGGGAACTCCGAGGTGCCCTGCGGGCAGGTCGGCTTCTGCGCGATCCTGAACTGCACGATCTTCACGGGTGAGCTGGCCGCGCCGGGAGCCTTGCCGGTGGGGGTGGGCAGCGGCTTGCCCGGTTGACCGGCGGAGGTGGCCTCGGGGCTGGTGCCGGGATCCACGGCGGACGCCGTCGGGACCGCACCGAGCCCGGCCGACGAACTGGCGGCGGGCTGACCCGCCGACGAAGCCGGAGCCCGGTCCTTCGACGAACACCCGGCCG
The DNA here is from genome assembly GCF_036250065.1 of Micromonospora sp. NBC_01699. Lineage (NCBI taxonomy): Bacteria > Bacillati > Actinomycetota > Actinomycetes > Micromonosporales > Micromonosporaceae > Micromonospora > Micromonospora sp. NBC_01699. Next base: position 7,846,461 of record NZ_CP109199.1, read on the forward strand.
CCCCGGCCACGACCAGCGCACCCGCCAGCAGCGGCAGCGTCAGCCGGCCGACCCTGCTCCGCGCCACCCGCCGGCCGTACCTGGTGGCGGGACCGCCACCGGCACTCTGCCCGCTCGTGCGCTGCTCGTCGGTCGGCTGCCCGACGTACCGGCTGGCCACGATCGTGTTCATGGTCGCTCCCTGCGGAACTCGCCCCGGCCGATGATCGACCGGGTGTCGGATCCCAAGGTAAGGACCGGACCGGCTTCGGCGAATCCCGCTTTCGTGCCGTTGCCGCCAACTAGCGACGAGGCGGGGTGACCCGACCCTCGATCGCCGCCAGCGCGATGTCCCGTCGATAGTGCGAGTCGGCCAACCCGATCCCCTCGACCAGGGCGTACGCCGCGTCCCGCGCGACCTCCAGGTCCGGGCCGATCGCCGTACCGCAGAGGACCCGGCCCCCGGCGGACACCAGGGCACCGTCTTCCTCGCGGCGCGCGGTGCCGGCGTGGATGATGCCCGACCGCTCGGCGCCCGTGATCACGTCGCCGGTGCGGGCCGACTCGGGATATCCGGCCGAGGCCACCACCACCGCGACCCCGGCACCGCCGCGCCAGGTCAGCGGCGGGTGCGCGGCGAGCGTCCCGGTCGCGGCCGCGTGCAGCAGGCCGGCCAGCGGCGTCTCCAACAGCGCGAGTACGACCTGCGTCTCCGGATCCCCGAAGCGCGCGTTGAACTCGATCACCTTGGGCCCGCTGGCGGTGATGGCCAGGCCGACGTAGAGCAGCCCGGAGAACGGGGTGCCGCGTCGGCGCATCTCCGCCAGGGTCGGCTCGACCACCCGGGCCATCACGTCCTCGACCAGGTCCGGTGCCGCCCACGGCAGTGGCGCGTACGCCCCCATGCCGCCGGTGTTCGGACCGGTGTCGCCGTCGCCGACCCGCTTGAAGTCCTGGGCCGGCAGCAGCGGCAGCGCCGCCTCCCCATCGGTCACCACGAACAGCGAGACCTCGGGTCCGGCCAGATATTCCTCGACCACCACGCGGTTGCACTGGGCGGCGTGTTCGAGCGCGTGGGTCCGGTCCTCGGTCACCACCACGCCCTTGCCGGCGGCCAGCCCGTCGTCCTTCACCACGTACGGCGGGCCGAACTCGTCCAGCGCGCGAGCCACCTCGTCCGCATCAGTGCAGGTGTACGCGCGAGCGGTGGGCACCCCGGCAGCCGTCATGATCTCCTTGGCGAACGCCTTGGAGCCCTCCAACTGGGCAGCCGCCCCGGACGGCCCGAAGACCGCGATCCCCTTGGCCCGAACCGCGTCGGCGACCCCGGCGACGAGTGGCGCCTCCGGCCCGATCACCACCAGGTCGGCCCCGGTCTCCACGGCCAGCCCCGCGACCGCCCCCGGATCAACCGCGTCAATCGCCCGGCATTCCGCCACAGCCGCGATCCCCGGATTCCCCGGCGCCGCAACCACCGCCTCAACCGCCGAGTCACCCGTCAACCCGAGCACGAGCGCATGCTCCCGCCCACCACCACCCACCACAAGTACGCGCACGACCCCAGATCCTACCCACCCACCCACCCCCCGCTCGTTGATCATGAAGTTAGCAACGCCTCCAGGCGCATTTTCCGTTGCCAACTTCATGATCAACGGGGCTGGGGTGGGGGTTATCCACAGGGGGGGTGGGGGTTGTGCACAGGGGGTGGTGGGAGGGGGTGGAAGGGGGGTGGGTCGGGGGATGGATGGGATGACGTTGGTTCGGCGGGTGGCGGCGGGGCAGGACGGGGTGGTGACTCGGGAGCAGGCGTTGGCCGCGGGGTTGACGGTGCGGGAGATCGATCGACTGTGTCGCAGCCGCGAGTGGCGGAGGCTGGCTCGGGCGGCGTACCTGGTGGATCTGACGCCGAGTCCGGTGGCGGCGCGGCGAGCCCGGATCCGGGCGGCAGTCGCCTCGTTCGGGGAGCTGGCGACGGCGGTGCTCGGGACCTCGGCCGAGTTGCACGGGTTGGCGGGACTGCGGCCGGATGCGCGGATCCACGTCTCCGTACCCGGCCCGGCCGCCCGACCGCTGCGATCGAAAGATCCGGCCGTGGTGGTGCACCAGCTCGTGATCCCGGCCGGGCAGATCGGCACGGTCGCCGGGATCCGAACCACCACCGCGACCCGTACGGCCGCCGACCTGGCACTCCGGGTGGACCGCTTCGCGGCCGTGTCGCTGCTGGACTCGGCTCTGCACCAGGGCTCGATCACCGAGCCGGACCTGCTGGTCGTACGCGCGCTGCTCGCCCGGCGCCGAGGTGCGGTGGCCGCCCGGCGTCACCTGGCCGAGGCGGACGGGCGGGCCGAGTCCCCACTGGAGACCCGGGTACGCCTGCGTTGCGTGGACGGTGGCGTACCACCGGACGCACTACAGCACCCGGTACGCGACGACGACGGCCACCTGCTGGCCGTGGGCGATCTCGCCTGGCTCCGCGAACGGATCATCGGCGAAGCCGACGGCGCGCTCGTACACGCCACCCCGGAAGCCCTCTACCGCGACCGCCGCCGCCAGAACCTGATCGCCAACGCCGGCTGGCGCGTACTCCGCTTCACCTGGGCCGACACCCTGAACCCCACCTACATCCCCACCACCATCCGCGCCGCCCAGACCCACCCGGCCCGTTGACCATGAAGTTAGCGACGGTTCGGAGCACGTTTCCGGTCGCTAACTTCATGATCAACGAACGAGGGCGGTCAGAGGAGGGGGTGGCGGTCAGAGGAGGGAGGGCGGTCAGAGGAGGGGGTGGCGGACTACGTTTTCCTCTCGGCCGGGGCCTACGCCGACCACGGAGACGCGGGTGCCGCAGAGTTCTTCGATCCGGGCTATGTAGCGGCGGGCGTTCTCCGGGAGCTCAGCCTCGGTGCGGGCCTTGGTGATGTCCTCCCACCAGCCGTCGTGCTCCTCGTAGATCGGGGTCGCGTGGTGGAAAGCGGTCTGCGTCATCGGCATGTCGCTGAACCGTTCGCCGTCGATCTCGTAGCCGACGCAGATCGGCACCTTCTCCAAGCCGGTGAGCACGTCCAGCTTGGTGACGACCAGATCCGTGATGCCGTTCAGGCGGGTCGCGTACCGGGCGACCACGGCGTCGAACCAGCCGGTCCGCCGCTCGCGGCCGGTGGTGGTGCCGTACTCGACGCCGACCTTGCGCAGGTGCATGCCGTTCTCGTCGAACAGCTCGGTCGGGAACGGACCGGAACCCACCCGCGTGGTGTACGCCTTGGTCACCCCGATCACCTTCGTGATCGCCGTCGGCGGGATGCCCGCCCCCACGCAGGCCCCGCCCGCGGTCGGATTCGACGAGGTCACGAACGGGTACGTGCCGTGGTCCATGTCCAGCATGGTCGCCTGGGCGCCCTCCAGCAGCACCGTCTCGCCCCGGTCGAGCGCGTCCCAGAGGATCGCCCGGGTCTCCGCGATGTACGGCCGCAGCCGCTTCGCGTACTCCAGGTACTCCTCGGTCACCGCGTCGACGTCCAGCGCCTTGCGGTTGTAGACCTTGAACAGCATCTGGTTCTTCTCGCGCAACGCGAGTTCCAGCTTCTTGCGCAGGATGCCCGGATCGAGCAGGTCCTGTAGCCGGATGCCCATCCGGGCGACCTTGTCGCCGTACGCCGGGCCGATGCCACGGCCGGTGGTGCCGATCCGGGCCGAGCCGAGGTAACGCTCGACCACCCGGTCCAGCGCCCGGTGGTGCGGCATGATCAGGTGCGCGTCGCCGGAGATCCGCAGCCGGGAGACGTCGACGCCCCGCTCGGCCAGTCCGTCGATCTCGGCCAGCAGCACCTTCGGGTCGACCACCACCCCGTTGCCGATCACGATCATCGCGTTCGGCGAAAGTGCGCCGGACGGCATCAGGTGCAGTGCGTACTTCTGCCCGTCCGGGGTGATCACGGTGTGTCCGGCATTATTACCACCGGAGTAACGGACGACGTAGTGGACCTGCTCGCCGAGCAGGTCGGTAACCTTGCCTTTGCCCTCGTCGCCCCACTGCGCCCCGATGAGCACGATCGCTGGCATCTCAACCCGCCTTCGAGGGGCTCGGGTGCCAGGTGGCGACCGCGTGGCGAGCCCGAGGTGTCAGATTAACAAGAAGTGACAGCCCTGCCAGTAGTGGCCGGGAGACAGGCAGGAGGCCACCGCCCGTGTACGACGTGGTGCTGCTCACCCTCGGGTCCGGCCGGGACGGCTCCGCCGGCTGCGGAAACGGCGACGGATGCTGTGGTACGAGCGCCGACAGTGCCGGCGACAGCTGCACCGACACCCCTCGCGTACCCGTGTTGAACTGCGCGGACGCGTTGACCGCCCGGGGCGCCCGGGTGGAGATGGTCACCGCCGGATCGGACGCGGAGATCGACGAGGTGCTGGCCCGGCTGGACGCCCCGCCCCGCCCCGACGGCCTCACCTGGCCGGACGGCGACAGCAAGACCCGCCTGATCATCGCCACCGCCAGTGACGGCCAGTTACGCGCCGTGATCCGCCGGATGGTCCGCCGGTACGCCCCGCCGCCGAGCCGCCGCCCGGCCGACCTCGCCGGCAACCGTACGGTCCCGGACCTGCCACCGATCGGCCTGCTCCCGCTCGACCCGACCGGGACCGCCGGCCGGTCCCCCGGCGCCGGGTCCCCCGTGGACCTGGTCGGCCAGCTCGGGCTGCCCCGGGAACCGGCCGAGGTCGCCGCCGCGCTGCTCGACGGCCCGGTCCGCCGGCTCGACCTGCTGCGCAACGACGGCGGCTCGGTCACCCTGGACGGGGTGCTGCTCGGCGGTGGCGACGAGGAGGGCCGGACGATCCCCTGGCGCGGCCGGGTAGAGGTGGACGACACGATCCTCACCGCAGGCGACGACCCCGTGCTGGCCTGCGCGATCGGCAACGGACGCGGGTACTCCCAGCTCGCCGGGCTTCCGCTGCTCACCGAGGCGGACCCGACCAGCGGCACAATCGAGGTCGCGGTGGCGGTCCCGGTGCTCGCCGGTAGCCGTTGGGGGCGCAAAAAGGTACGCATCGAGGTGCGCCGGGCCAGGGGACGCGCGGTCGCGGTCGTGCCCCGAGACGGCGACCTGCCGTACGTGGACGACGGCGTGAGCGGGGACCTCAGCCGCAAGCGGTCCTGGTGGATCGAGCCCGGTGCCTGGGCGGTCTACGGCCGCTGACCACGTACGTCGGCCGACAGCCGGGCTCGGTGCCGGGCTGATCCCGCCCGGCGGGCATATCCTCGGGCGGAGCAGGGGGGAGTTAGCCGTGGTGGACGACCAACCGGACCAGTTCCGCGGGCCGGGCCAGGGGGCGGCGCCCCGTGACGTCGAGCCGTTCTGGCCGCCGGACGAGATCGTCGCCGAACCGCCGCAGCCGAGCGGTGGCGGCACCCCGGCCAGCCACGCCGGATCGGGCACCGGCAGTACGCCGGTACCGGCGCAGCCGCCGGGGGTCGGTGCGGACATCGCCTGGGGCGGGGGTTCGGTCCCGTCCCCGCTTCCGGTCCCGCCCCTGATGCTGCCCCGCCCAACCGCACCACCACCGCCCGCGATGCCACCAGCCTCCGCAGTGCCGCCACCACCGGCGATGCCACCAGCCTCCGCAGTGCCGCCACCACCGGCGATGCCACCGGCCTCCGCAGTGCCACCAGCGGCGACGCCTTCGGTGCCGCTGGCGCAGGCAGCGCCGGTCACGCCGGTTCCGTCGGCGCCACCGGCCCCGCCCTCTCCCCCGGCACCGATCCACCTCACCCCGGCGATCGACGCGACCACCGGCACCGTTGGCGGCGGGGCTACCGCAGGGGTCGTTGGCAGCGGAGCTACCGGCATCGGCGGGACGATCACGGACGGGGGTGCGGCGGGCGCGCCCGTGGCGGCCGGAGACCCGACGGTGCAGGCCAGGGCGGCGGTCGAGCAGCCGACCAGGGCGTGGCCGTTGATCACGAGCGCGGCCGGCGCGGCGGCCGGTCGTCCTCCGGGCCGAGCGGCCCGAGCCGGCAACGACGACCCGGCGCAGACCACGTCCGCATCGCAATCGTCGCCGCCGGATCCGTGGGCACCGAAGGCCGGCACCCCCACCCCAGGTACGGCACCCGGCCCGGCAACCCCCTCGGCACGCCTCGACGACCCGTTCACCATCGACACCCTGCTCGCCGGTGGACCCGACGGCATGAGCGGTACGACGGACGGCACAGCCGCCGGACCCCGGACCGGCCGGCCGACGGCACCCGAGTCTCCGTGGGCGCAGCCGCCGCAGCGCCCCGCCGCCGACCGTTCGGCGCCATCGCCAGTGGCAACCGGCCCCGAGCCGGCGACCGATGTCCCGGCACCGGCCGGCCACGGCTACCCACCCGGCGGGCACCATCCCCGAGCAGCCGAGCAGGGTCATCCCGACCAGCACCACCCCGGACCGACCCAGCACGGGTATACCGACCAGCACCACCCCGGACCGACCCAGCACGGGTATACCGACCAGCACCACCCCGGACCGACCCGACACGATCAAGCCGTCCAGTACCAGCCCGCACCGGCCGGGCCCGGGTTTCCGGCAGGCGGCACGGCAGGCGACACGACAAGCGGCACGGCAGGCGACACGACAAGCGGCACAGCAGGCGGGACGGCGGTTGGGGCTGCGGCCGTACCGGGGCAACCGGCAGCCAGGTCGGCGCCGTACCCGCCGGTTGGTGGGCGGCAGCCGCGGGCCGAGGCGTATCCCGGCGTGGCCGAGGTGCCGCAGCAGGCGTACCGGGAGGCACCGGGGGTGACCAGGATGCCGCCGCCACCGGCGACGTACCCGGAACCGGTCTGGACGCCGGACTCGTCGACCCCGACCGCGGAGGAGTTCGCGCGGCGCCGGGCGAACCGGCCGGCCGACCCGATCGCGACGATGGGCGTACGGGCGGCGGTCAACAAGAGCACGCTCGGGCTGGTACGGCTGTCGCCGGGGCGGCACGAGCAGGAGATTCGGCAGGACGTCGAGATGGTGCGCCGGAACTTCGGCGGGCTGCGACAGGTGACCGTGGTCAACCCGAAGGGTGGGGCGGGCAAGACGGTGGCCATCCTGCTGCTCGCGATGACCTTCGGTCAGAAGCGCGGCGGGTACGTGCTGGCCTGGGACAACAACGAGACGCAGGGCACCCTCGGGATGCGGGCGCAGCAGGACTTCCACTCGCGTACGGTCCGGGACATGCTGCGGGACCTGGGGCAGTTCCAGGTGTCCCACGGGCGGGTCGGTGACCTGTCGCAGTACGTCCGGTCGCAGGGCGAGGGGATGTTCGACGTACTCGCCTCGGACGAGTCGGCGACCGGTGGCGAGATGCTGACCGCCGCCGCCTTCGCGGAGATCCGTGAGGTGGTCAGCCGGTTCTACAAGTTGATCTTCGTGGACACCGGCAACAACGTACGGGCGCAGAACTGGCAGGCCGCCATCGACGCGACCGACCAGCTCCTGATCACCATGTCCGCCCGGAACGACTCCGCCGAGACCGCCGCCCGGATGCTCGACCACCTGGAGCAGAGCGGCCGGCAACGGCTGGTCCGGCAGGCCGTGACGGTGGTGTCCATGCCGCCGTCGCGCAAGGAGATCGACCTGCCGGCTATCCAGCGCCACTTCGCCGCCCGGACCAGGGCGGTGCTGCTGGCCCCGTACGAGCGCTTGATCGACACCGGCGAGCCGATCCGGTACGGGCAGCTCTCCGCCGCCAGCCGGGACGCCTGGCTGAAGATTGCCGCCGCGGTGGCCGAGGGGCTGTGACGGGTTCTCCCCGCCCCGGTTCGACCGGGGCGGGGAGCGGACCCGCAGGCAGGACGAGCTGCGGTGCGAGGTGGCTCAGGAGCCGGCGAGGGCGTCCCCGGCCTCGGGGTCGCAGTCGCGCAGGAACTGCGCGCAGCGCGCCGCCTCGTCCGACTCGCCGATCTCACCGGCGGCCCGGGACAACACGTGCAGGCAGCGCAGGAACCCCTGGTTGGGGCCGTGCGACCAGGGCACCGGACCGTGCCCCTTCCAGCCGTTGCGGCGGAGCTGGTCCAGCCCACGGTGGTAGCCGGTACGCGCGTACGCGTACGCCGTGACGACCTGCCCGGACGCGAACGCCCGCGAGGCCAGTGCCCCCCAGGCGGCGCTGGAGGTCGGGAAACGCGCGGCAACCGAGGCGTACGCCTCGTCGGTGTCGGCCTCGATGGCCTCGGCGAGGGCCGCCTCGGCCGCGTCGTCGCCGGGGAGGAGGGTGGCCGGCGGTTCGGGCAACAGACTCTGCATCGGCCCATTGAACCTGCCCGACCTGCGGGGTGGCGAGGCGGGATGCCTTTCGGCCTGACTGAAAGGCTGAGGGTTTGGTCACGCGTGCGGCCGGTGCGGGCGATGGTCGACTCGACTACAAATAGAGGTCCGGAGCCTCCCCAGGACCCGGTAAGGAGAGCCCGGTGATCTCGGTCACCGGGCTCTCGCCGTCGAGGCGCCGTCGAGGCGACGTCGAGGCGACATCCGGGAGACGTCCGGGAGACGTCCGGCTGGACCAGTTCGGCCGGACCGGGCGGGACTCGGCGAGACCCCGACGAGACCCGGCGCGGCCCCGCGCGTGGTCGCCGGTTGCCGGTTGCCGGCGCGGAGGAGGATGACGGACGTGCCCACACCACCCTCGACCCACCTACTCGAACCGGACGACGACACCACGGAGTCCGAGATCGAGTCCCGCGCCGAACTCGACCGCCACCTGGCCACCGGCAGCCTTGCCGGGCTGACGGTGCAGGGCCTGCGGTTGGACCTCGACCCGGAGCCCGACCTCACCAGCGTCGACCTGACCGACACCCTCTTCATCGGCTGCCGGTTCGCCGACCGGCAGGTCGAGGCGGACCTGATCCGGCGGGGCGCCCACCTGCTGCCGCCGTTCGCCGACCTGCCGTACTCGACCCAGCCGCCCCGGCTCTACACCCCGGACGACCTGGTCGCCGGCTTCGGCACCGGGGGCTTCGCCAGCATGTTCGACGCGCTGGTCTACGAGCACTTCCGGACGCACGGTGGGGCGATGCCACCGGTTCGGGAGGCGCTGGCCCAGCGGATGCACGACCACGGGGTCGACAACGCGCTCGCCGACGCCACCCGGAGCTGGCTGGCCGTGCACGGCCCCGGTTCGGTGATCGGGGTGATGGGCGGGCACGCCGTACCGCGCGGAACCTCCGCGTACCGGCTGGCGGCCACGCTGGGCTGGGAGCTGGCTCGGGCGGACCGGCTGGTGGTGACCGGTGGCGGGCCGGGTGTGATGGAGGCGGCGAACCTCGGCGCGTACCTCTCCGGCCGTACCCCGGAGGAGCTGGCGGCGGCCATCGACCTGCTCGCCGCCGCACCCGACTTCACCGACCACGACCGCTACACGGCGGCGGCGCTGCGGGTCCGGGCCGAGTTCGGGCCGGGCCCGGACGGGCCGGGGTTCACCACCGGGCTCGGTGCGGCACCGGCCGGTGCCGCACCCGCCCAGCGTGGCGGCGACCGGTCCGTCGTGGCCGACACCGTCGGCTGGGCGCGGCGCGGTGGCCTGTCCATCCCCACCTGGCTGTACGGACACGAGCCGGCGAACCTGTTCGCGGGCAGGATCGCCAAGTACTTCTCGAACGCCATCCGCGAGGACACCCTGCTCCGGCTGGCCCGGGGCGGGATCGTCTTCGCCGCCGGCCGGGCCGGGACGGTGCAGGAGGTGTTCCAGGCGGCGACGAAGACGTTCTACGGCACCGACGGGGCGAGCGGCGCGTACGTCTTCCTCGACCGTGCCTTCTGGACCGAGACGCTGCCGATCGAGTCGCTGCTCCGGCCGCTGTTCTCGCTCACCCCGTTCGGCGACCTGACCGGCTCGATCCACGTGACCGACGACGTGCACGAGGCGGTACGACTGCTCGTCCGAGACTGACACCGGTACGTGAAACGGCCGGTCCCGGTTGTGTCCGGGACCGGCCGTACGCGTTCGATCAGCGAAAACGGGTCAGCGGGCGAGGGTGGTGCCGGTGGAGCGCAGGTGCTCGCACGCCTCGACCACCCGCTGGGCGAGACCGGACTCGGCGGCCTTGCCCCAGACGCGAGGGTCGTACAGCTTCTTGTTGCCGACCTCGCCGTCCACCTTGAGCACGCCGTCGTAGTTGCGGAACATGTGGTCGGCGACCGGGCGGCTGAACGCGTACTGGGTGTCGGTGTCGATGTTCATCTTCACCACGCCGTAGTCCAGCGCCTCCCGGATCTCCTCCAGCAGCGAGCCGGAGCCGCCGTGGAAGACCAGGCTGAGCGGCTTGTCCTTGCCGTACTTGGCGCCGACCGCCTGCTGGATCTCGTTGAGGATCTCCGGCCGGAGCTTGACGTTGCCCGGCTTGTAGACGCCGTGCACGTTGCCGAAGGTCAGCGCCGCCATGTAGCGGCCCTTCTCACCCAGGCCGAGCGCCTCGACCATCTGGAGACCGTCGGAGACGGTGGTGTAGAGCTTGTCGTCGATCGCGCCCTCGACCCCGTCCTCCTCGCCGCCGACAACGCCGACCTCGATTTCGAGTACGACGTGCGCGGCGGCCGCGTCGTCCAGCAGCCCGGCGGCGATCTCCAGGTTCTCCGCGACCGGTACGGCCGAGCCGTCCCACATGTGCGACTGGAACAGCGGCGCCTCACCGCGGGCCACCCGCTCCTTGGAGAGCGCCATCAGCGGGCGGACGAACCCGTCGAGCTTGTTCTTCGGGCAGTGGTCGGTGTGCAGCGCGATGTTCACGCCGTACTTCTTGGCCACCTCGGTCGCAAACAGCGCGAAGGCGACCGAGCCGCTGACCATGTCCTTGATCGACGGGCCGGAGAGGTATTCGGCACCACCGGTGGAAACCTGGATGATGCCGTCGCTCTCCGCGTCGGCGAACCCGCGCAGCGCGGCGTTCAGCGTCTGCGACGACGTCACGTTGATCGCGGGATATGCGAACCTGCCCGCCTTGGCGCGGTCCAGCATCTCCGCGTAGACCTCGGGGGAAGCAATGGGCATGTCGAACGCTCCTTACTAACCACTTCGGCCGCAACGGCCGCTGTCTCACGTGTACGCGCCGGACCGCGCTGTCCTTCGCGGGCAGTATCCCGCAGGACGCCCTTGCCGACACAACCGACCCGGATCGACCCGATTCACCGACCCGGAGCGGCTCACCGACGGTCGAACCGGTCCGGTACGAAGACGCTGATCAACCAGCTCACCACCGCCACCACGATGGCTCCCCAGAAGGCCGCCCAGAAGCCGTTCACGTGGAACGGCAGATCGAACTCGCCGGCAATCCAGTCGGTCAGCAGGAACAGCAGCGCGTTCACGACCAGGGCGAACAGCCCCAGGGTGAGGACGTAGAACACGCAGCCGACCACCCGGATGACCGGCTTCAGCACCATGTTGACCACACCGAAGATCACCGCCACGACCAGCAGCGTCAACGCGTTCTCCCCGGCCGACGAACCGGACACGTCGATGCCGGGCACCAGTGCGGTGGTGACCCACAACGCGACCGCCGTGATCACCAGCCGGATCAGGTAGCCCACCGGCCCATCGTGTCACCGCCACCGCCCGGCGGGGTGCCATTCGGCCCGACTGGCGCCACCGACCGGCCGGGCTCGGGTTTGCCGGCACGTACCCGACGGACCGGCAGGTCAACCCGTACGGTGAAAACAGCACCGCGGACCGGAGGAGGCGACGATGACCCAGCCCGACGATGATTTTGTCCTCGGCGAGGAGTTCGCCCCCGGCGACCACCTCGACCCGGACGAGCGTGATCCGGAGGCACCCGCCGACGACGCCGTCGAGCAGGCGTCCGCCGTGGACCCGACCGACGACGGTCCCCCGTCCGCCACCGACGCGCAGCAGTTGCCCCGGGGCATCGAGGTGGACGAGTGGGACGCGCTCGAACAGGCCCGGATCATCGGCCCGGAGGACGACTACCGCTGACCGGCACCGAGCCCGGCCCCACCGGGCCGCTACCGGCGACCGGATCCGGCTCTACCTGGGCGTGATCCGCTCCGGGTGGCGACCGACCCACTCGGCCAGCGTGTCGGCGTGCAGGGCGGCGAACAGGCTGCCGCTGACCACCGGGTCCAGGGCCTGGTAGACCGGTCCCGCCGAGGGCGCCGCGCTCATCTCCCAGCCGATCCCGGTCGTCTGGGCGCCGGCGAGTTCGGCCAGCACCGGCAGCAGTTCGACCAGCGAGGTGCCACCGGTGTCGGTGGCGAGCCCGTCGCCGACGGTTTGCAGGATCTTCGACAGCCGGACCGGGTTGGTGACGGTTCCCGCGTCGGTCAGTTCCGCCAGCAGGGCGGCACCGAACCGTTGGGCGTTGCGGTCCCGGTCGTGCGCGCCGAGCGGCAGGCCGTAGCGCTGCCGGAGCAGGTCGAGCGCGCCGGCGCCGTCGAGCCGTTGACAGCCGGCCGGGAACACCCGCCCGGTGTGCTGGGACGGCACCCTCTTCGGCAGGCAGACCCGTACGCCGCCGACCGCGTCGGTGAGTTTGCGCAGCCCGTCGAAGGTGAGTACGGCGGTGGCGTCGAAGGCCGGTGCGCCGAGCCCGGTGAGGGTACGCGCGGTGAGCCGGGCACCGGCGGTCAGGTCGACGGCGCCGCCGGGGCGGGTACTGCCGAGGTGGAACGCCTCGTTCAGCTTGCCGAACCCGTGGCCGGGAATGTCGATCCCGAGGTCGCGCGGCATCGAGACGAAGTACACCTGGCCACGGTCGCGGGGCACGTGCACGATCAGCACCGTGTCGGCCCGGTAGCCGGTGTCCGAGCCGGGCTGCCCGTCCGCCCCGAGCAGCAGCACGTTCAACGCCCGATCCGGTACGACGACCGGGGCGGCCGGCGCTCCGGTCAGGCTCTCGGCCGGCGTCGGCGTCGCACTCAGGTTCCGGCCCACCACCGGCACCGCGACCACGGCCAGTACGGCGAGCGCCGCACCCGCGGACCGGATCGTGTGCCGCCGTCGACGGCGACGTACGGCGATCCGGTCGATGGCGGCCCGCACCGGTTCGGTGTCCGGCACCAGGGCCTCCTGTCGGGCGAACGCCGCCCGCAGCTCTTCCTCGATCATGAGCCGGCCTCCACCAGTTCGGCCCGCAGGGCGGCGAGCGCACGCGAAATGGACGCCCGTACGGTCCCGACCGCGCAGCCGAGGATGTCGGCGATCTCCGCGTCGGGCAGGTCCTCGTAGAACCGCAGTACCAGGGCGGCCCGCTGTCGGCGGGGCAGCCGCATCACCCAGCCCCAGACCTGGTCCCGGTCGGCGGAGAGCTGGGCGTGGTCGGGCCGTACGGGGGCCACCGCCTCCTCCGGGTCGGCGCGCAGCAGCACCCGCTTGAACCAGGTGCCGCGCTGCCAGTCGAAGTACTGGTTGGTCAGCATGCGGCGGACGTACCGCTCGGGTGAGTCGGCCCGGACGACCCTGCGCCAGTTGAGCTGGACCCGGACCATCGTCTCCTGCACCAGGTCCTGGGCGAGGTGGGGATCGCCGGTGAGCAGCACCGCGTACCGCAGTAGCGGGCCGAGCCGGGTGTCGGCGAACTCCGCGAAGGTGGCCGGTGCGTCCGGGCCCGGGTCACTCATTCTTCGGTGCGACCACGTCCGGGTGGGCGCGGACGAACTCGGGCAGGGTGCCGTCGCGCGCCGCGTGCAGCATGCTCATCGACTCGGCGGTGAGCTTCTGGTACGAGATGCCGTTGATCTTCACTTCGGCAAAGTTGCCCTGGTTCGTCCTGAGTACGGTCATGTCGTTGGCGGCGACGCCCTTCAGGGTGAACAGGAAGTCCGCCATGGACACGCCCTGGGTGTCGAGGATGAACGCCTTACCGGCGGCGGTGATCACCCGGTCGATCTTGCCGAGGTCGGTGAGCACACCGGCGCTGGTCGCCTTCTTGACCATGGCCTTGATGAGCTGCTGCTGATGGCGCTGCCGGTCGTAGTCGGTCTTCGGCAGGCCGTACCGGATCCGGGCGTAGTCGAGGGCGAGCTCCGCCGACATCGGTCGGCAGCCGACCTCGTGCACGACGACCTTCCCGCCCGGCGGCAGGTCGAAGACCCTGCGCGACGCCTCGTCGAACTTGATCGGCACGATCTTGCCCTTGCGGTCGTACGCGTAGTGGATCGAGGAGGCGCGCTGGTCGATGCACATGTCGACGCCGCCCAGGGCCCGGATGACCGCCTGGAAGCCCTGGAAGTCGATCAGCGCGGCGCCGTTGAAGGTGATCCCGGTCTGCTTGTTCAACGTACGGGCGAGCAGCTTGAACCCACGGGCCCGCTTCTCGATCTCCGTACCCTCGCCCCGGTAGCCGAACTCGAACGCCGCGTTGATCTTGTCGGTGCCACCTCGGTAGTTGGTCGCCGGGTTCGCCGGGATCGGCACCCGCCAGTCCCGGGGAATCGAGATCAGGTACGCCTGGTCGTGGCTGGCCGGGATGTGCACGATCATGATCGTGTCGGACCGGGCCCCGGCGTCCCAGTCCGGCCGCACGTCGATGCCGACCAGGAGCAGGTTCAGCGCCCCGTCGATCTTCTTCCCGGTCGGGCCGGGGGTCTCCGCCGGCAGCGCCACCGCCTCCCCGTCGAGCAGGGTGGCCTGGGTGATCTTCGAGGTCGCCTTGTCGATCGCGACCCTGGTCAGCGCGTACGCCCCGCCGCTCATCACCAGCAGCAGGGACCCCGTGGCGACCAGCACCTTCGTCCACACCGGAGTACGGCGCCGCCCCGACCCGCGCTTCCCCTTACCGGACCCCGAACCGGTCCCGGCCGTCGCCTCCCCTACGGAACCGCCCGTCACAGTCCGCGCGGAACCGGTGGTCGCATCCGCCGCCGTCGGGGCGGCCCGGGAACCGACCGGTCGCCGCGGCTGCGGCACCCGCTCCGACTGCTTTGACTGACCCGATTCCCTCGGTCGCTTCGACTGTCCCGATCGCTTCGATTTCTGCTTGCCGTCCACGCCCGAGTCGCTGCCTCTGCCGCTGCGAGCCCGCATCGTCACCGTCCGGATTCCCTGTCGCGTCGCGCTGCCATAACTATTGACGGGTCGAGACCCGGGAAAGGCTGCAATTTCCCGGTGACGGTTTCATCAACTCGGCCGGTCGACCATCGAAAGGGCCGACCGTACCCGCCGCTCGTGCCCGGGCGCCGGCCGATAAGGGCGACGCGGGCAGCTGCTGACTGAGATCATTCCTGACGTTCCGCTCACCGTCACCACCACCCACCGACCCGCCAACGACCTGGCCAGCCGCCCCGTCCGGGGGTGAGGTGCCGGGGGTGGGGTGCCGACGAGTCCGAGCCGATCGATTCCTCGGCTGTAACCGAGGTCACCCGTACGGCTGGCCCGCCCACCGGGCGGGGGAGACGTCGGCGGGCGGGCACGCACCGTCGCCACCTAGACTGCGGGGGTACCCGTCGCCGTCGCGGAGGGTCGTCACCTGCTTGGAATGTCCGCCGATGCGCGGAAAGTCGCTACCCGACCGGGAAACCTCGGAGGTCACCCCGTGCCGACGCCCACCACCACGCTGGCCCTGGGGCCTCAGTTCCTCGACCCGGAGTGGCTGATCTCGACCTTCGGGCTGCTCGGCATCCTGGCCATCGTCTTCGCCGAGTCCGGGCTGCTCATCGGGTTCTTCCTGCCCGGCGACTCGCTGCTGTTCACCACCGGCCTGCTGACCTCGGACGGGCAGTACATCACGTACCCGATCTGGCTGGTCTGCCTGCTGATCACGATCGCGGCGATCGCCGGTGACCAGGTGGGTTACCTGTTCGGCCGGCGGGTCGGCCCGGCGCTGTTCCGCCGCCCGAACTCACGCCTGTTCAAGCAGGAGAACCTGCTCAAGGCGCACGAGTTCTTCGACAAGTACGGCGCGCGGTCGATCGTGCTGGCCCGATTCGTGCCGATCGTACGGACCTTCACCCCGATCGTGGCCGGGGTGAGCAAGATGAACTACCGCACGTTCGTGATCTACAACGTGATCGGCGGCGCCCTCTGGGGCACCGGGGTCACCCTGCTCGGCTACTTCCTCGGCCAGATCGACTTCGTCAAGGAACACATCGAGATCATCCTGATCCTGATCGTGGTCATCTCGGTCGTACCGATCATCATCGAGCTGCTCCGGGCCCGGCTGGCCGCCCGTCGCGGCACCACCCCGGCCGAGCAGGCCGCGTTGGACGAGGCCGCCCGGGAGAGCCAGCAGCACCGCCCCTGATCCTCAGATCCGGTCGAGCAGGTCGGGCGGAAGCTCGGTCAGGTCGTCGAGCCGACCGGCGACCAGGGCGTGATAGGTCAGCCGGGCCGCTTCTTCGAGATTGACCGCCCGCTTGTGCGCCAGTTCCACGCTGTCGGCCAGCACCGAGCAGCCGTGCCGGCTCAACACCACGCAGTTGGTGCCGTCGGCCACCGCCGCGGCGGCGAGGTCCGCCAGCTCCGCCGAACCCGGCGGCCGGAACGGCACCCGGACCACCCGGCGCAGGTAGAAGGCATGATCGGTGGTGACCAGCCGGATGGCCACGCCGAGGGCGTCGAGCAGCAGGGCATGCTGCGGGTGCAGGTGCACGATCGCCCGTACGTCCGGGCGGGCGCGGTAGGTGGCGAGGTGCAGCGCCAACTCACTCGTCGGCACGCCGCCGTCGGCGGCACCGTCGGCGTGCACGGTGCCGTCGGTGATGCCGACCCGCACGAAGTCGGACCGGTCGAGCCGGTCCAACCAGGTGCCGGCCGCGGTGACCCAGCACGAATCCGTACCGGGTAGCCGGACGGAAAGGTTTCCGCCGGAGCCCACGACGAGGCCGGACCGCACCACATCGCGGCCGACCCGGGCGAGCTGCGCACGCAGGTCACCGGTGAGGTCGTCGTTCACCCCAGCGAACCCCGCACCGTCGAGTCCACCCGGAAAGCCGTCGGTCCGTCTGGTGCCACCCGGACAGGGGAGGGCACCAGACGGGCCGCTCGCTGATTCAGCGAGCCTTCTTGGTGGCTCGCTTACGGGGCGGAGTCAACAGGTCGGCGATCGTAGCGATCGCCGTCGGCACCAGCCGGTAGTACGCCCACACGCCACGCTTCTCCCGCTCCAGCAAGCCGGCCTCGGTGAGGATACGCAGGTGGTGACTGACCGTCGGCTGCGAGAGGCCGAGAGGTGCGGTGAGATCACACACGCACGCCTCGCCCTCGGGCGCCGACTGGATCAGACTGAGCAGCCGCAGCCGGGCGGGGTCGGCGAGGGCCTTGAGGACCCCCGCAAGTCGCTCGGCGTCGGCACGTTCGATCGGCTCGCCGGCAAGCGGCGAGATCTGAGGCATAGTCATTTCAGCCAACGCAGTTCCCACGTTTTCCATCCTTCCACCAGCAGCATCGACCCGCCTGCATATCAGCAGATCCGAATCGTCAAACTTTTAGGCCACTAGGCCGAGGTCAGGCAACGTATAGGCCGCTCGGTATGGCAGTCCGGCCGCTCGAACGGCGTCGCCCGCGCCTCGATCAACAATAACCGCAACGCCTACAACCTCGGCCCCAGCCTCTTGCAACGCCTCGACCGCGGTCAGCACACTGCCACCCGTCGTCGAAGTATCCTCCACCGCCAGCACTCGGCGACCGGCCACCTCCGGGCCCTCGATCCGCCGTTGCAGGCCGTGCGTCTTCTCTGCCTTGCGCACCACGAAGGCATCCAGTCGGCGTCCCGTCGCCGAAGCGGCGTGCAGCATGGACGCGGCGACCGGATCGGCGCCCAGTGTCAGGCCACCGACCGCGTCGAAATCCCAGTCTGCGGTCAGGTCGAGCAACACTCGGCCTACCAACGGTGCCGCCGCGTGATGGAGCGTCACGCGGCGCAGATCCACGTACCAGTCCGCCTCACGACCGGAGGACAGCACCACCCGGCCGTGTACTACGGCCAGGTCAGAAATGAATTTACGCAGGTCGTCGTGGTCCCCCATGGCGCCCAAGGGTACTGCTCGTGTCTGGGTGCCGTTGGGTGGACCCGACCGGACGACGATCCGAAGCCGACGATGATGGTCAGGAATGACGGTGCGCGACTACGCTGCGTACTCGGATTTTGGTGTAGCGAACCGGATCGCGGGATCCCCCGGTCGCTCGCCCACGGACCGTCGCCGGGGCGGCGGATCAACGCTCGTCGCGGCCGATCCGGGCCCGGCCGCCGCCGCCGAACGTCCGCAGCAGCCCACGGGGCGCGTGCCGCAGCCCGAAGACCGCCGCCTTGTATTTCCAGTCCGGGACGCTGACGAACCTACCTTTTCCCAGGTCACGTAGGGCGTCGACCACCACGTCGTCAGCCGAGAGCCACAGCCAATCGGGCATTTTAGACACGTTGATGCCGGCCCGCTGGTGGAATTCGGTACGGGTGAAGCCGGGGCAGAGGGCCATCACCCGTACGCCGGAGCGGCGGGCGGACAGCCCCACGGACTCGCTGAAATTGGTCACCCACGCCTTGCTGGCGGAGTAGGTGGAGCCCGGCATTACGGCTCCGAAGCCGGCTACCGAAGAGACATTTATCACTGCCCCATGCCGCCGTACGGTCATCGTGGCCAGCGCCGCAAGGGTTAACCGCATCACCGCGTGGACATTCAGCCGTAACAACCGGGCCTCATCTTCGGCGGTCGACCTGATGAACGACCGGGCGAGACTGATACCCGCACTGTTCACCAGAAGTTCGATCGGTTCGGCCGAATCGGCGAGCCGTCGCTCCACCGCCGCGCACCCGTCGTCCGTACTGAGATCGGCCGAAAGGATGTCCACCGGAACCCGATGCCGCTCGGTCAACTCCGCCGCCAGCCCGGCCAGCCGGTCCGCGTCGCGGGCGACCAGCACCAGGTGCGTCCCGTCGGCGGCGAGCCGTCGGGCGAACGCCGCACCGATGCCCGCGGTCGCGCCGGTCACCAGGGCAAGCGCCGGGCCGGTACGGGACGGAACGGGCACTGCTGGCACGGGCAGGGTCCTTAGCGGTTCGGCGGCGGTGGCACCGGTGGCCATACCGGGACGGACGCCCGCTCACGGAAGAAGGCGTTCGCCGCGGGCAGCACCAGCAGCGTTGCTACTACAAAGTAACCGAGTGCCTGAGCCACCGAAAGACCGGCGGTCAGCGGAACCCACCAGGACGGGTACGCGTCGGTCAACGCCCGGATCGCCTCGGCCGACATCCGGTCGTCCCCGCCGCCGGTCAGCGGCACCGCCCGCTGCACGATCAGTGCCGCCAGCGTGCCGCACCCGCAGAGCAGACCGAGCCCGCAGACCACCCAGGTGGCGATCCGGACCCGGTTGCGGCCCCGCAGGTTGCCCACCGCCAACCCGACCAGCAGGGCGGCCGCCCCGACCGCCACGGCGGTGCTGATCCCCGCACCGACCCGCAGCAGCGCGACCAAGCCGTCGATCTCCGACCGGTCGACCCCGGCCGGCTCGGCGGCGGCCCGGAACCGGTCCACCGTGCCGGTCGACGTGACCAGCCCGACCAACGCGTGGACCAGCCCACCGGTCGCCATCACGCCCAGCACGACAGCGGCCAGCAGCACCGCCCCCGGCCGCCGGCTCGGTGCCACGGCCGACACCGGGTCGGGCCAACCGGCCGTCGGCGGAACCACACCGCCGGGCCACATGTGCGCTGGTTCCGACACGACAGATCCCCCCGAGTAGGCGTCGGAATGCAACCTACTCGGGAAGATCACCCGGAAGTCCGATCCCGGTCCGACCAATTTGACGAGTCGCCGATCCGGTCGGCCGACAAGCGCTCTCCGGTCGGCTTTCGGATGGTCCGATCAGCCGTTGGACGGCCCGGACGGCGGGGGTGCCGACGGCGGGAATTCCCGTCGGTCGTCCGGGTCGCCGCCGGACGGGTCGACCGGCGGGCTGCCGGCGCCCGGTCCGGACCACTGCTGCGGGCCGGCCGGCGGCATCGCCTGGGGAAAACCGGGGTACGCCGAGCCGGGCACGGGCGGCTGCCAGACCGGCTGCGGCTTGCGGAAGAACTCGTTCGAGGGCGGCAGGGCCAGCAGGATCAGCGCCACCAGCACCGCTATCACCGTCAGTACGCTGACCAGCGTGGTCACCGGGGTGTACCAGCCCGGCAGCCGGTCGTCCAACATGCGCTGGACCTCGGCCTCGTCCGGCAGGTTGGCATCGCCGGAGGACGGGCTGAGCGCGCTGCCGGCCGCGCTCAGCGAGAGGGCCGCGATCGAGCAGCAGAGGAAGAGACCACCGAGCACCCAGGTCACGATCCGAGCGGGGTTCTTGCCACGGTTGTTCAGCAGTGCGAGGACCACCAACCCGATGGCGACGATCAGCCCGATCACCGCGCCAGCGATCACCGTCACGCTGCCCACCGCACCCGCACCCGCCAGGTCGCTGCCGGCGTACGCCTCTTCGTAGACATCGTTGATGGTGCCGATGAACGGGAGTGCTATGAGCGCTCCGATCAGTTGGAGCGCGGCGGCCAGGTAGAGCAGGTAGCCGGCGACGGTGACGGTGCTGGGGCGCGGCCTCGCCGCGGCGCTCGCCGGATTGTGTGGATCAGACACGGCGCTCCCTCCACAGATCGAGAATTACCGTATCGGTACCCCGCCAGCCCGACAGACCAAACCGGCGTGTCGAAGCACGACACGACACAAAATCATCACTGAGCCTCGATGTGTCACCCCTTCGCGCGGCGGTCAGTAGCTGCGCCACTCGGCCCGGGCGTATTCGAGCACCCGTGGGTGCAGCAGGGTCGACGGCGGCAGGTCCTGCCGGCGCCGGTCCGGGGGGAAGTTCGCGGCCAGCCGGAGCGTGTCCGCGTCGAGGAACCGCAACGGCGGTACGTCCGACGGCAGCCCCAGCACCGGCGCGGTCGCACCCGGCGCCGCCAGCACGAAGCCCCAGTCCCCGAAGGACGGCACGTCCACGTGGTACGGCGTGGTGGTGAAGCCGGCAGCTCGGATCGACGCCTCGATGCACCAGTACGACTTAGCCGCGAAGTAGGGCGAACCGGACTGGACCACCAGCCGTCCGCTCTCGGCCAGCACGGCGCGTACCAGTGCGTAGAACTCCACCGAGTAGAGCTTGGCGGTGGCCGTCTCGTCCGGGTCGGGCAGGTCCACCACTATCGCGTCGAACCGTTGCGCCTGGGTACGCATCCACTGGAACGCGTCGGCGTTGACCACCCGCACCCGGGGATCGGCGAACGCGTCGGCGTTGAGCGTACGGAGCTGTGGCTCGGTCCGGGCCAGCCGGACCACCGCCGGGTCGAGTTCCACCACCGTCACCGAGTCGACGTCGGGATAGCGCAGCAGCTCCCGTACGGCGAGCCCGTCACCGCCGCCGAGGACCAGCACGGAACCCCGGCTGCCACTGAGCACCGGATGCACCAGCGCCTCGTGGTAGCGGTACTCGTCGACCGAACTGAACTGGAGGTCCCCGTTGAGGAACAGCCGCAGGTCGGTCACGCCCTGCGAGACGAGCGGAACCGACCGGGTCAGCACGATCTCCTGGTACGGGGTGCGCTCGGCGTACACCACCGGGTCCCGGAAGAGCTGCTGCCGGGCGGTCACCTCGAAGTCGTACGCCGTCACGTAGGCGTACCCGAGGATCAGCCCGACCAGCACGGACCCGGCGGCCAGGCCGACCCTGGCCCGCCGACCCAGCTCGCGCCGGAACACGGTGTAGACCAGCGCGAGCCCGGCGATAGCGTTCACCACGCCGACCACGAGCACCCCGCGCAGCTGGCCGAACACCGGCATCAGCAGAAACGGGAAGGCCAGCCCGCCGAGCAGGGCGCCGACGTAGTCGGCGGCGAACAGGTCGGCGACCGCGCTGCCGGCCGACTGCGCCCGGATCCGTTGCAGCAGCACCATCAGCAGCGGGATCTCCGCCCCGATCAGCAGACCGAGCAGGAACGCGGTGCCGACCAGGGCCGGGACGTACAGGTCGAGCCAGGCGAAGGCGGCGTAGAGCCCGAGCACCGAGAGCCCGCCGAACAGGGCGAGGGCGAGTTCCACGGCGGCGAACGCGACCGCCGCACGGGACTGCAACGGCTTGGCGGCGAGCGCACCGATGCCCATCGCGAAGACCATCACCCCGAGCACGATCGACGCCTGCCCGACCGTGTCCCCGATCAGGTAGCTGCCCAGCGCCACCAGCGCCAACTCGTAGACCAGCCCGCACGCGGCACAGACAAAAACCGCCGCGAGTACGGCCGCCCGCGCCCCCCGCCAGCGCGGACGCGCGGACGTCTCGGCCGGATCGGACGTCGAGGCCGGGTCGGTCACCGCCTCAACCGTCATCGCTGCCGACCGCTCGGACCGGCAACCGTGCCGGTGCCGTTGCCGTTGCCGTTGCCGGTGCCGTTGCCGGTGCCGGTGCCGGTGCCGTCGGACGGTTTCTTCGGCTTCGTGCCGCCGCGCTGGTGGCGTCGCTCGAACCAGCCGACGGCCAGCAGGAGCACGCTGATCAGGAAGAGGAAGCCGGCACCGATGGCCTGGAACGAGCGGTCACGCCAGAAGTCGCTGCCCGGATCCGGGAGCGCCGCCAGGGTGGCCTGCGGTGACGGTGACGGCGACGGCCCCGCTCCGGACGTCGGTACGGGTGCGGCCGGCACCGCGTCGGACTCGGCCACCAGCAACGGCAGGAACACCGCCGCCCGGCAGATCGCCCAGCCCGGATCGGCGAGAAAGTCGTCGTCGGTCAGCCCCAACCGGCTCAGCCCTTCGACGTAGTCGATCCCCGACAGGTCGTCGGAACTGGTCACCCAGAACGAGGCCCAGTCCTCGCTCTCGCTGGACTCCTCGGTGTAGGTGACATCGGCGATGACCTTCACCCACCGCGAACACTGTGACGGGTCGGTGCCCAGCGCCACACTGACGCCGAGATTCGAGCCGACACTGACCTTTTGGGTCCCGCCCAGAAGCTCCCACCCGTAGCAGATTTCCTGCGTCCGATGGGCGTTACGCAGCAGCACGACGGTATCGGCGCGCTCGGTCGGTTCCGGCCCCGGCACCGCCGTACCACTAGCGTCGTTGGAAACGTCGCCCCCGGCATTGACGACCCACACCACCACGATGGCCAGCACGGCGACCAGCACCGCGCCGCCGATCTTGATCCGCCTGGCGATCCGCTGGTCCCGCGTGCGCGGGCGACCTGTGGGCCGCTTCGCAGCCGCCGCCCGTCGCGCCGTTTCGGCCCGCTTCGCCGCCGCCGCTCGCTTCGCCGCCTCAGCCGGACTCAGGGGCGGCTTCGCCTGCTGGTCCCGCCCCGATCTGTCCGCCATCAGCTGATCGCGGCGGCGATCACGGCGCCCGTGGCGAGGTGCACCACCGCCGAGACCCAGACGGCCGGGTGCGGTTCCGGGTCGACCAGGATCTCGCCCAGCCGGCCCGGCGTAGCCATGTCCAGCAGGAGGAACGCGCCGGCCATGATGACCAGCCCGATCAGCCCGTACGCGGCACTGCCGACCAGGCCGGCGACGAAGTCGTCGTCACTGGCCACGATCGCGGTGGTCACGATGATGCCGACGCCGGCCAGGTTCGAGGTGAGCAGCAGCGCGGCGTTGCGGTTCCGGTCGGCCCAGATCAGCTCGTGCAGCCGACCCGGTGTGGCCATGTCGACCAGGGCGTAACCGACGCCCATCAGCAGCACACCGACCACGCCGAAGGCGAGCGTGGCCAGCAGGTCGTTGGCGAGGGTGCTCAACATGGGACTCCCGAGGGATGAGGAGGGAAGACGAACTACTTGCCGGCGCCGGGACCGCCGCCCCGTACGGTCACGCCCCGCCCCCAGCCCCACTCGTTACCGACCTTGGAGTGGTAGCGCCCTTGGGCGGTGGTGACCTTTTCCAGCAGGATCAGCGAGCCGCCGGCCAACGGCAGGATCACCACCGAGTCGTCGTCGTAACGCAGGTAGACCCCGCTGGCGTCGACGTACTGGTCGGCCGGGCGCCAGTGGCCGGTGACCTCCTTGGCCACCGCGCTGGGTGCCTTGTTCGAGCTGTAGGCCATTGCCTGCGACCCGATGTCCCGGGTCGCCGACCGGGAGTAGTGGTCCTGGACGTATCCCCGTGGCGAGAAGTTGCCGTAGAAGATCGCGAATCCGGCGACCAGCGACCCCACCAGGGCGAACGCCGATCCGACAAAGAGCCACCTGCGGTACGTCATGCCGTACTCACCACCGTCTCGGTCTCGACTAGCTCGCCACTTTGCGGGTACGCGTGCCAGGTGCTCCAACCGATCGCCATCGTGCCGCCGGACCGGTCGGTGGTGTGGTCCCGGTGCAGCCGCAGCGCGGTGATCGCTTCCGGGCCGCCGGGAAAGACCCCGATCAACGCGTACGGGTCGTCGGCGAGGTCCCGCCGCAACACGGCCGTACGGGCCGACATCTCGGCCGGGTCCAGCCGCAGCACCCGTGCGGCGAACCGGTAGCCGTTGACCGGATCGGCCAGTTCCGCCGGCAGCTCGGGTTGCCGGCCCGGCAGGCAGGCCACCGTCTCGACCAGCTCCCCCGACGGCACGAGCGGGTCACCGTCGCGCCGGAGTACCACCTGGTGGGAGGCGCCGAGCAGGCGCAGTCGCAGGCGCACGCCGGGCCGGTCCGGATGGACCAGGTCGAGTACGTGCAACGCCGGCAGTTCCGGCCCACCGAGCGCGAGACTCAGCTCGGCGGCGGTGGTGTCGGCGTACGGGGCGTCCAGGGTGACGAGCATGTTCAGCCGGCCCGCCCGATCGGTCCACCGTCGGTGCCGGAGGTCGACTGCGGATAGATCCGCACCTCGGACCGTTGCAGCAGCTCGCCCGTTGACGCCTCCCAGGTCGGGCTGTCGCCGTACGACTCGAAGGAGAGCCGGGCGCCGGTCGGGTCCAGGTAGTCGTGGTAGCGGACGGTGCCGCTGGGGTTGAGCCCGGTGGTTCCGGTGGCGGTGTAACGGGCCTGCCCGGCCTCGTCACTGGTGTAGCTCCGGCCGGCGAAGTCGAGTCGCGCCGGACCGGGCTGCGGTACGCCGTCCGGGCCCGGCACCCCGGTCCAGAACACCAGCTCCAGGTCGGGGTCCTCCTCGACCGAGAGCCAGATTTTCGCGCCCTGCGCGTCGTCCAGCAGGTGCTCGGCCCAGCCCCAGTCGCCCTCGGCGAACCGCAGGGTGCCGCGTACGCCGTACTGGGTGTTCCGGATCTCCACGATGTCACCGGGGCGCAGCCTGCGTGGATCGCCCCGGACGGCGTCGGCGTCGTCGTCCACCACCCGGAACGGGTCCCGCTCCTTGGTCTGCCCGGACTTCCGGGCCTGTCGCCGCTTCGCCCGCAGGGCCAGTACGGCTACCACCACGCCCGCCACCGCGACGAGGCACCCGAGCGTTGCCACCAGGTACGCAGTCCCGCCATCCACCGGGTTCACCCCTCTCGACCTTGTTCGGGCGCCGACGGTAACAACCCCGCGCACCCTTCCGGAACACCCGCTGCCGCCTCCGGCGCGGCCGGCCCCTCCGTCGTGATCGGACAGTCACCCACCTTCAAATCCGCCGGGGGCTGCTGGAATGGCTGTCCGAACGACCCGAACACCGGCACCGGCACCGGCACCGGCACCGGATACGCGTATCCGGTGCCATAGCCGGGCCAGGAGGGCGGGGGTTGGTGCTGCGGTCGGAAGAACCGGTTCGCCGGCGGCGTCAGCAACAGCACCGTCGCCGCCACCGTCAGCCCGAACGCCAGCAGCACCAGCAGCGGCGTGACGACCGAGAGGGCGTCGAAGACCGGGTCGGTGTCGCTGTAGAGCACCTCGTAGAACTCGGACTCCTCGTAGCCGGAAAAGTCCGGGTCGGCCGGGTAGTCGGGGTAGTCGGGGTCCGACTCGGGCCACGGTCCGCTCGCCGTCGGCTCGTCCAGCACCGGGCTGGCCAGCAGGAACAGCGCCAAGATCGAACCGAACATGGCCGGTACGCAACACATCAGCAGCGTCAGGCCGGCCGGGATCATGGTGAGGATCCGGGCCGCGTTCCGTCCCCGCAGCAGCGGTGGGACGCAGACCGCGAGCCAGATCGCGAACAGCAGTGCCGGGCCGCCGGTGAACAGCAGGCCCATGACGTTGCCGAACCGCTCGCCGTCCACCTCGCCCGACGTGGCGTCGGTCAGCTCGGCGGTCCGGTCGATCACGCCCGCGAAGTGCACCGCCTCCACCACGGCGAGCACGATCTCGATCAGCAGTACGGCAACGACGCCGCACACCAACCAGGCCGCCACGGTCACCGCCGCCGGTCGGTTCGGGTACGACCCGTACGGCCCCATCGGCGGGGGACCGGGCGACGGGAAGCCCGGCGGTGGGTACTGCCACGCGTAGCTCACCGGCGTGACGGTAGCGATCAAGGGGTCCCGGCGACAGTGGGCGAAGAGCCGTTCGCCGACGCCGTACGGATCAGCCCTGGTCGAGCTGTGCGGTGGCGTACTCGCCGACGGTCGTCTGGTCGATCAGGCAACCGGTGTAGGTGGTGAACTCGGCCCGCTCGTCGGTCAGCGCCTCCCAGGCGGCACGGGCGGCGGCCGGGTCGAAGCGGGCGAGCAGGGTGGCCGCGTACACCTTGCCGGCGGGTGAGCCGTGGGTCAGCAGCTCGCAGATGTGCGGGCGTACCTCGTCCAGCCGGCTCGGCAGCGCCACCTCAAGGATGTTGTACGCCTCGGTGGACGGCATGATCCGGCCGGCGAAACCGACGCCGCCGAACGCCACCGCCTCGGCGGTACGGAGTTCCCGCACCGCCGCCTCGATGCCGTCGCTCGCCTCGCGGGAACTCGCTGCGGGGGAATCAGCCATGGTTCGATTGTGCCCCAATCGAAGCTTTCCGAACCCGGATCCCGGTGGAAGCGTGCCGCCCGTACGGCGGCCGCCCCCACCGGGATCCGGGTTCGATCAGCCGGGTCGATCAGCCGGGTCGATCAGCCGGCGGAGACCGCCAGCGCGTCCTTGCTCTCGGCCAGGTCGACCCGGACCACGTCACCGTCGCGGATGTCACCGGCGAGCAGTGCTCGGGCGAGCCGGTCGCCGATGGCCGACTGGACCAGTCGGCGTAGCGGGCGGGCACCGTAGATCGGGTCGTACCCGTGCTGGGCCAGCCAGTCGCGGGCCGGGTCGGCGACGACCAGCGCGAGCCGCCGGTCGGCCAGCCGCCGGCGCAGCCGATCGAGCTGAATGTCCACGATGGACCGCAGATCGTCGCCGGTCAGAGCCGCGAAGACCACTATGTCGTCGAGCCGGTTGAGAAACTCCGGCTTGAAATGGGTACGGACGACCGCGAGCACCGCGTCGCGCCGCTGCTCGTGGGTGAGGGTCGGGTCGGTGATCAGCCCCGAGCCGAGATTGGAGGTGAGGATCAGGATCGCGTTGCGGAAGTCGACGGTGCGTCCCTGACCATCGGTGAGCCGGCCGTCGTCGAGCACCTGGAGCAGCACGTCGAAGACGTCCGGGTGGGCCTTCTCCACCTCGTCCAGCAGCACCACCGAGTACGGTCGCCGACGCACCGCCTCGGTGAGCTGGCCGCCCTCCTCGTACCCGACGTAGCCGGGCGGGGCACCGACCAGGCGGGCCACCGAGTGCTTCTCGGCGTACTCGCTCATGTCGATGCGGACCATGGCCCGCTCGTCGTCGAAGAGGAACTCGGCCAGCGCCTTGCCCAGCTCGGTCTTGCCGACACCGGTGGGGCCGAGGAAGAGGAAGCTGCCGGTGGGCCGGTCCGGATCGGCGACACCGGCCCGCGCCCGGCGGACCGCGTCGGCGACGGCGCCGACCGCCTCGGTCTGCCCGACCACCCGCGAACCGAGGGACTCCTCCATCCGCAGCAGCTTGGCGGTCTCGCCCTCCAGCAGCCGGCCGGCCGGGATACCGGTCCAGGAGGCGACGACGGCGGCGATGTCGTCGGCGCCGACCTCCTCCTTCAGCATCGCCCCGGCGGCCTGGAGTACGGCGAGCTCCGCCTCGGCCCTGGCCAGTTCGCCCTGCATGGTGGGGATGCGGCCGTAGCGCAGCTCGGCGGCCAGCTCCAGCTCGCCGTCGCGCTCGGCCCGCTCGGCCTCGCCGCCGAGCCGTTCCAGCTCCTCCTTGGCGGTGGACAGCCGGGTGATGTGCTCCTTCTCCAGCCGCCACCGGTCGCTGAGCGCGGTGAGCTGCTCGCGCTTGTCGGCCAGTTCCTTGCGCAGCCGTTCGAGGCGCTCGGCGGAGGCGGCGTCCGGCTCCTTGGCCAGCGCCATCTCCTCGATTTCGAGCCGGCGGACCGCCCGCTCGATCTCGTCCACCTCGACCGGCCGGGAGTCGATCTCCATCCGTAGCCGGGAGGCGGACTCGTCCACCAGGTCGATCGCCTTGTCCGGCAGGAAACGCTCGGTGATGTACCGGTCGGACAGCGACGCGGCGGCGACGAGCGCGGCGTCGGTGATCCGTACGCCGTGGTGGACCTCGTAGCGCTCCTTGAGGCCGCGCAGGATGCCGATGGTGTCCTCGACGGTCGGCTCACCGACCAGCACCGGCTGGAACCGGCGCTCCAGCGCCGCGTCCTTCTCGATGTGCTCGCGGTACTCGTCGAGCGTGGTCGCGCCGACCATCCGCAGCTCACCCCGGGCCAGCATGGGCTTGAGCATGTTGCCGGCGTCCATCGAGCCCTCGCCCTTGCCCGCGCCAACGACGGTGTGCAGCTCGTCCAGGAAGGTGATCACCTGGCCGTCGGAGCCCTTGATCTCCTCCAGCACCGACTTGAGGCGTTCCTCGAACTGTCCCCGGTACTGCGCGCCGGCCACCATCGCGCCCAGGTCGAGCGAGACCAGCTTCTTGTTCCGCAGCGACTCCGGTACGTCACCGGCGACGATGCGCTGGGCCAGGCCCTCGACGATCGCGGTCTTACCGACGCCGGGCTCGCCGATGAGGACCGGGTTGTTCTTGGTACGCCGGGAGAGCACCTGGATCACCCGGCGGATCTCCGAGTCGCGCCCGATCACCGGGTCGATCTTGCCTGCGCGGGCGCTGGCGGTCAGGTCGACGCCGTACTTCTCCAGGGCCTGGTAGGTCTGCTCGGGGTCGGCGGTGGTCACCCGACGGTCGCCACCGCGTACGGTCGGGAACGCCGCGACCAGGTTCTCCTCGGTGGCACCGGCGGTCTTGAGCGTCTGGGCCACCACGCCGCCCACCCGGGCCAGGCCGGCGAGCAGGTGCTCGGTGGAGGTGTACTCGTCGCCGAGCGGCCGGGCGATCTGCTCGGCCGCGCCGATGGCGTTGGCGAACTCGCGGGAGAGACTGGGTTCGGCGACGCTGGCGCCGCGCGCGGCGGGCAGGTTCTCCACCGCTCGTGCGGCGGCCCGGCGGATGTCCGCCGGGTTGGCGCCCACGGCGCGCAGCAGGCCGCCGGCGGTCGAGCCGCCGGTGTCCAGCAACGACAGCAGTAGGTGCCACGGTTCGACGGTGGCGTGGCCGCGCTGGTTGGCGATGGCGACCGCGCCGGTGATGACTTCGCGGCTCTTGGTGGTCAGGCGTTCGGCGTTCATGGGCTCCCCTGGATCGGCGTGTCCACTGGTGACGACACAACCAGAGTTGAGTCTATTCCGCTCAACTCTACGTTGTGACGTCGATCACTCGGGAAACCGGAACATCGCGATCAACTCGGCCGTGATCAGCACACTTTCGCCCCGTGGGCGGTACGTGAAGGCACACGGTAGCGTTGCGCCCGTGCGAGTACGCGTAGAACAGACCGCCCTGCCCGGGATCGGCGTGCGCCACGACATGGTGACCACGTCCGGTCGCCGGCTCGGGGTGGTCACCCATCGCAATGGCCGACGTGACCTGGTTTTATACGACCAGGACGACCCCGATGCCTGCACCGCGGACATCCCGCTGAACGACGACGAGGCGGAGGCACTGGCCGACATCCTCGGCGCCTCGCTGATGCTCGGTCAGCTCTCGGGACTGCGCCAGCAGGCCGCCGGACTGCTCACCGAGCAGATCTCCATCCCGGCCGGGTCGCCGTACGTCGGACGGAAGCTGGGCGACACCAAGGCTCGCACCCGGACCAGCGCCTCGATCGTGGCAGTGCTGCGCGAGCGCGAGGTCATCGCCTCCCCCGATCCCTCGTTCCGCTTCGAAGCCGGCGATGTCGTGGTCGTGGTCGGTACCCGCAGGGGTCTCGACGGCGTCACCGCGATCCTCGCCGACAGCGATCCGGACGGCTGATCGCGGATGCATGATCAAACCGTCCTGCTCGTCGAAGTCGGCGCGCTGTTGCTCGGGCTCGGCCTGCTCGGCCGGCTGAGCCGCCGGATCGGGCTCTCCCCGATCCCGCTCTACCTGCTGGCCGGCCTGGCCTTCGGCCACGGCGGCATCGTGCCGCTCTCGGCCAGCGAGGAGTTCTTCGCGGTCGGCGCCGAGATCGGCGTGATCCTGCTGCTGGTCATGCTCGGCCTGGAATATTCGGCCAGCGAACTCGTCGGCAACCTGCGCGCCGCCGCCCCGGCCGGGCTGATCGACGGGCTGCTCAACGCGCTGCCCGGGGCCGCCTTCGCGCTGCTGCTCGGCTGGGGCTGGCTCGCTGCCGTGGTGCTCGCCGGCATCACCTGGGTCTCCTCGTCCGGCGTGATCGCCAAGGTCCTGGCCGACCTGGGTCGGCTGGGTAACCGGGAAACCCCGGTCATCCTGTCGATCCTGGTCATCGAGGACCTCGCGATGGCGCTCTACCTGCCGCTGGTGACCGCGCTGCTGGCCGGCATCGGGCTGATCGGCGGGGCCAAGGCGCTGGGCATCGCGGTCGCCACCGTCGTCGTGGTGCTGGTCGTGGCGATCCGGTACGGGCACATCATCTCGCGCATGTTCGCGCCGACCGATCCGGAGGCGCTGCTGCTCGGCGTACTCGGGCTGACCCTGCTGGTGGCGGGCCTGGCGGCCGGGCTGAAGGTCTCGGCGGCGGTCGGCGCGTTCCTGGTCGGCATCGCGCTCTCCGGGCCGGTCGCACACCACGCGACCGAGCTGCTGTCGCCGCTGCGGGATCTGTTCGCCGCCGTCTTCTTCGTCTTCTTCGGGCTGGCCACGGATCCCGCCGACATGCCGCCGGTGCTGCTGCCGGCGCTGGGACTGGCCGTCGTCACGATGGGCACGAAGCTGCTCACCGGTTACCTGGCCGCCCGCCGGGTCGGGATCGCCCTACCCGGTCGCTGGCGTACGGGACTGGCGCTGATGCCACGCGGCGAGTTCTCGATCGTCATCGCCGGGCTCGCGGTCACCTCCACCGGGGTGGCGATCGAACCGCAGCTCGCCCCGCTCGCCACGGCGTACGTGTTGATCACCGTGGTCACCGGTCCGATGCTGGCCCGACTGCCGGACATGCGCTGGTTCAAGGACTGGCTGCGCCGCAAGGCTCAGGCGTCCGCCCTCAAGCCGGCACCCGCAACCGACTGAATCGCCCCGGTACGGGGGACTCTCCGTACTTTTGACGTAACGGCTTGATGAAATGGCACGTCAGGGCTCTTCCCCAGATCGACGGCGGCACGCTACCGTGTCGCCGCAACAGGTGGTGCGTGCGCGGGACGCTGAAGTGACCCGCGCCCGCGAGAGCGGAAGGTCGGCCCGGTGAGCGTGCAACAGACCGCGTTCCAAGGCTTCTCCAACCCGGTGGACCCGTCCCCCGCCGAGTTGCGCGCCTGGGCCTACCAGCCCGATTCCGTACCGTTGCAATCGATGCCGCAGGACTGGGACCTGCTGGTTTCCGGTGACCGGCTCGTCACCACCCTGTTCGAGCTGGCGATGGACCGGTCCTGCCCGGCCCGCCGGTTCGCCCTGCACTGCCTCTACATCTACGCCGCCGACGGCATCCGGACGAAGTTCCGGGCCCACCCGAAGCGGCGGCTGCGCAAGCTGGTCGAGCAGGCCGAGCAGGGCGGCGACGAGCAGATGCAGGTCTGGGCGCACAACAGCCGGGTGCTGCTGGCCAAGCCGGAACTCTTCAACTACCACGACTGGTGCGAGGGCGGCCTGGTCCGCCAGGGTCGCCGCCTCGGCTGACCGGAGCAGCCGGCCCGGTTCCGCGCGGAACCGGGTCAGTGCTGTTTCGCGAGGCTCACGAACGCCCGCCACGCGACCGGGTCGAAGGCCAGGATGCCCCCGCCACGGTCCTTGCTGTCCCGGACCAGAACCCGGTCGGACAGGTTGTCGGCGACCTCCACACAGTTGCCCCCGTTCGTGCCCGACCTGGTCGACTTCCGCCACCGGGCGCCAGTCACATCCATGATTTGGCCACTTCCCTCACCATGTCGAGCGTTTGCCGGCCGGGGAGAGCTTCGCTGGTCAAGCCGTCCCACCGCACGCCCAGCCTAGCAACGTCCACCTGCCCCTCGAAGACCTGAGCATCAAGCTGGTTATCGATATATCCGGCCCGCAACCCGCTCGACAGGTCGGCGATGACGAAGCTGCCCTGTAGTCCGGGATAGATGCCGTGGTCGACCGGGATCAGGTTGACGTGGACGTTGGGCCGCTCCATCTGGGCGAGCAGATGCTCGACCTGGTGGCTCATCACGTCGTGGCCACCGCACCTCCGGCGCAGCACCATCTCGTCCAGCACCAGGAACAACTCCGGTGGGGTCTCCCGGTCGAGGATCGCCTGTCGGGAGAGCCGCTCGGCGACCTTCTCGTCCAGCCGGGCACCGGACAGGCCACCGATTCGCAACAGTGCCCGCGCGTACGCCTCGGTCTGCAACAGGCCGGGCACGAAGGCCGGCTCGTACCCGCGCAGGGTGAGTGCCTCACGCTCGTACTCCAGCCATTCGCGCAGCCAGACGGGCGACGCGGCGTCGCGGACCAACTCCTGCCAGAGGTTGACGAAGAAGCCGCTGGTCTCAAGGGCCTCGTCCAGCAGTCTCAGGAATTTCTCGTCGGGGGTGGCCTTGCCCTGCTCGATGTTGCTGATGTGCGAGTCCGAGCAGAAGGTCCGTTGGGCCAGCACGATCTGGGTCATGTTGGCGGCGACCCGACGGCGTCTGATTTCGCGGACCAGAAACTCCGACGGCGAGATTCCCACGGGTTCCACACCTTCCCATGATTTCGACGATCGTCTATCAACCATCACTAGCGGTGCCGGTTCATCCACGAAGCGGATTGTGCCGTTCCGACAGTAATGGTTGAGGCACCACAGTGTCACCAAGGAACCGCTCGGACCCTCCCGGTAGGACGGCCGGACGTGGACGGGCGGAACTGGGGACCGCCCCGGAATCCGTGCCCACCGGAGTCCGTGCCCACCGGACCGGGGCGGTCCCATCCAGATCGAGGAGGTGCCATGTTCCTGGTCCAACATCGACGGAAGGCGGTACCGGGCGTGCCCGACGACGACCTGACCTCCGCGCACCGCCCCGCCCCGGACGACTGGCGCTGCCCGGACGACGGCGAGGACTGGCCATGCGCTGTCTTCCGCCGCCGGGTGCGGTTGCTCTACCCGGGGGAACCCGACCGACTGGCCGCCTTCATGCGGCACTTCCGGGACAGGGCGGCGCCGGCACTGCCCGAACTGACCCCGGAGCAGATCCAGGCGAGGTTCGTCGGCTGGATCAACGACCCGCCCGTACACCGCCGGCTCAGATCGATCTGAGGCTCACCGACAGCACCGAAGCCGGTACGGGCCGGGACCCCCCGTGGATCCCGGCCCGTGCCGGCATCCTCAAACTAGGCCAACGCCCCGCACTTCCGGGCGGAAATGCGGGGCGTTCCGACATCTGGACGACCAACCACGGCCGGTCGGCGGCAACGGGTCAGCGGGCGCGCGGACGCCAGACCACCAGGGCGGTCGACACCTGGTTCGTCGGCACCAGGTCACGGCGCGGGAACGCGCCGGTCGCCGCCGCCTCCAGCTCGGCAACCCGCCGGTACGCGTGCTCCAGCTCGGCTTCCATCTGCGCCATCCGCTGCTGCAACTCGTCGACCAACTGCTCCAGCCCGATGATCCGCTTGATCCCGGCGAGGTTGACCCCGTCGTCCTGACTGAGCCGCTGCACCTCGCGCAGCAGGGCGACGTCACGCACGCTGTAGCGCCGTCCACCGCCCGCCGCCCGACCCGGCTGGACCAGGCCCATCCGGTCGTACTGGCGGAGGGTCTGTGGGTGCATCCCCGCCATCCGGGCCGCCACCGAGATCATCAGCACCTTGGCATCGGACGACGTCTCGACCGAGATGATGAACTCCTCAGCCATCGCCACTCACCTCCGCATCACCGACCGCTAGTTAACTCGACGCACCCGGGCGTCGAGATGTTCCCGCCCGGCCGGAGGACTCTGCTTGGCGAACGATTCCAGCGCCTCACGGGCCTCCGCCGAGACCTGGGCCGGCACCGTGACCTCCACGGTGACCAGCAGGTCGCCCGGCTGGCCGTCGCGCCGGGCCACGCCCTTGCCGCGCGCCCGCAGGGTCCGGCCGCTCGGGGTGCCCGGCGGCACCCGCAGGGTCACCGCGCCGTCCATCGTCGGCAGCCGCAGGTCGGTGCCGAGCACCGCCTCGGCGAAGGTGATCGGCACGGTCAGCGTGAGGTCGTCACCGCTGCGCCCGAACAGCTCGTCGTTGCGTACCTTGACCAGCACGTACAGGTCACCGGCCGAACCGCCGCGCTCACCCGGCTCACCGCGACCGGCGAGCCGGATCCGCTGGCCGTCCGCCACCCCGCCGGGGAAACGTACGTTCAGGGTGCGGGTCTTGGTCACCCCGCCGGTGCCGAGGCACTCCGGGCACTTCTCCTCCACCACCGTGCCGACGCCCTGGCACTCCCGGCACGGCTCGGAGAAGCTGAACGAGCCCTGGTTGCGGGTCACCACACCGGCGCCGTGGCACTGCGGGCAGGCCCGCGGCTGGGTGCCCGGCTTGGCGCCGTCACCGTGGCAGGTGTCGCAGACGCCCGGCGCGCGCAACGTCAACGGCAGGGTCACCCCGCGTACGGCGTCGTTGAAGTCGAGTACGACCTCCGCCTCGACGTCGCGCCCGCGAGCCGGGCCACGGGCCCGGGGCGCCCCGGTGGCACCGCCACCGGAGAAGATCGAGCTGAACAGGTCGGAGAATCCGGCCCCGCCGAACCGGCGGTCACCGGCCCCGGGCTGACCGGCGTTGCCGAACAGGTCGGACACGTCGAACGGGTAACCGCCGGCGCCCGGCTGGCCGCTGCGGGCGTTGCGCCGGAACGCGCCCGAGCCGAACAGCGAGCGCATCTCGTCGTACTCCCGGCGTTTGCGCTCGTCGGAGAGCACGTCGTACGCCTCGGAGACGGTCTTGAACCGCTCCTCGGCCTGCGGGTCACCCGGGTTGTGGTCCGGGTGCGACTCGCGGGCCAGCTTGCGGTACGCCTTCTTGATCTCGTCGGAGGAGGCGGACTTACCCACACCCAGCGCGGCGTAGAAGTCCTTCTCCAGCCAGTCCTTGGAACTCATCTGTCGTCCACCCCCTTCCTCGCGTCGTGATCGGGGCGTACCGGGTTCCGCCGTAACGGCCCCCGGTACGCCCCGATCATGACAGTCGAATCCAACTACTCCGGATCGGCGACGGCGACCAGTGCGGGTCGCAGCAGCCGCTCGCCGAGCTGATAGCCCCGACGCATGACCTCGACGCAGGTGGGCTCGGTGACCTCGGCCGAGGTCCGGTGCGCCACCGCCTCGTGCCGGGTCGGGTCGAACGGGTCGCCCTTCTCCCCGAACGGGGTCAGGCCGAACCGGGTCAGTGCCGTGTTGAGCTGCTCGGCAACGGTGCCGAACGGCCCGACCAGGTCACCGTGCTCACGTGCCCGGTCCAGGTCGTCCAGTACGGGCAGCAGCGCGGTCAGCACCTGTCCGGTGGTCTGCTCGGCCGCCAGCCCCCGGTCCCGGTCCACCCGCTTGCGGTAGTTGGCGTACTCCGCCGACACCCGCTGGAGGTCCCGGGTCCGCTCGTCGAGTTCGGCGCGCAGCGCCTCCAACTCGGCGCCGAGCGGGCCGGGTGCGCCGCCGACCGGCTTGGCCGGTGCGTCCACCACCGCGCCCTCAAGGCCGGCCGGCTGGTCCAACTTCGGCCCCCGGGCCTTCCCGTCGGCGAGCTCGACCTCGACCTCGGCGTCCTCGACCAACTCGTCCAGGATCGGGGTACCGGGCCGGTCGGACTCGCCGACCAGTTCGTCGTCGTCCGACTCGTCCGGCTGCCCCGGCTCGACCCCGTTCACCGATGCCTCGGCGTTTGCCGAATCGACATCGTCGATCGTCGGGTCGGTGCCGTCGTCGGACCGGTCGATCTTCCGCCTGTCCCGGATGACAACCCGCTCGCCAGTTTGCTCCTGCGCCGGGCCGGAGCCACCCGGCGTCGACCCGGTGGTCTCCGGGTCGGCGGCTTGTGGCTTCTCCGTCATGACTTCTCCTCGCTCCACTCGTCCAGACCCCGGTCCACCGGGCCGGGCTGGCCGATCACCCTGCGCTGTTCGGCCACGCGACTACCTCGTGCCGGACAGCGCCGAAGGCAGCGCCGGTCCCGGTCGCCCGAGGGCGACCGGGCCGGCGTGGTGGCGACGGGTCACTTCTTGTCGTCCTCGTCCACGATCTCGGCGTCCACGACGTCGTCCGGGCCGCTGGCCGGCTTGCCGCCGGTCGGGCCGGCACCGGTCGCACCGGCACCCGCGGCACCCGGCTGCTCGCCCTGCTCCGCCTGGGACGCGTAGAGCAGCGAGCCGGCCTGCTGGGAGACCGTGGCCAGCTTCTCGTGCGCCGACTTGACCGCCTCCAGGTCGGTGCCGCCGAGCGCGCTGCGCAGGTCACCGAGGGCCTCGTTGATCTGCTCGCGGGACTCGCCGGGGAGCTTGTCGCCGCTCTCGGCCAGGAACTTCTCGGTCTGCCACTGGAGCTGCTCGGCGACGTTGCGGGTCTCCGCCTCCTCGCGGCGACGCTTGTCGTCGTCGGCGTGGTCCTGGGCGTCGCGCATCATCCGCTCGATGTCGTCCTTCGGCAGCGCCGAGCCGCCGGTGATCGTCATCGACTGCTCCTTGCCGGTGCCGAGGTCCTTCGCGTTGACGTGCACGATGCCGTTGGCGTCGATGTCGAAGGTGACCTCGACCTGCGGGACCCCGCGCGGGGCCGGCGGCAGGCCGGTCAGCTCGAAGGTGCCGAGCTTCTTGTTGTAGGCGGCGATCTCCCGCTCACCCTGGAAGACCTGGATCAGCACCGACGGCTGGTTGTCGTCCGCGGTGGTGAAGACCTCGGAGCGCTTGGTCGGGATGGTGGTGTTGCGCTCGATCAGCTTGGTGAAGATGCCACCCTTGGTCTCGATGCCCAGGCTCAGCGGGGTCACGTCGAGCAGCAGGACGTCCTTGACCTCGCCCTTGAGCACACCGGCCTGCAACGCGGCGCCGACCGCGACGACCTCGTCCGGGTTGACGCCCTTGTTCGGGTCCCGGCCGATGAGCTGCTTGACCAGATCGCTGACGGCCGGCATCCGGGTGGAGCCGCCGACCAGGATCACGTGGTCGACATCGGCGACCTTCACCCCGGCGTCCTTGATGGCCTGCTGGAACGGGCCCTTGGTCCGGTCCAGCAGGTCCTGCGTCATGCGCTGGAACTCGGCCCGGGTCAGGGTCGCGTCGAGGTGCAGCGGAGCCGACGGGGCACCGTCGGTGGCCGCCGGACCCGCGGTGATGTACGGCAGGTTGATGCTGGTGGTGGTCGCCGCGGACAGCTCGATCTTGGCCTTCTCGGCCGCCTCGCGGAGCCGCTGCATAGCCATCTTGTCCTGCGACAGGTCGACGCCGTGCTGGCCCCGGAAGGTCTTGACCAGGTGGTCGATGATCCGCTCGTCCCAGTCGTCGCCGCCCAGGTGGTTGTCACCGCTGGTCGACTTGACCTCGACCACGCCCTCGGCCAGTTCCAGCAGCGACACGTCGAAGGTGCCGCCACCGAGGTCGAAGACCAGTACGGTCTGCTCCTTGGAGCCCTTGTCCAGCCCGTAGGCCAACGCCGCCGCGGTCGGCTCGTTCACGATCCGCAGTACGTTGAAGCCGGCGATCTCGCCGGCCTCCTTGGTGGCCTGCCGCTGGGCGTCGTTGAAGTACGCCGGAACGGTGATCACGGCGTCGGTGATCCGCTCGCCGAGGTACGCCTCGGCGTCCCGCTTGAGCTTCATCAGCGTGCGCGCCGAGATCTCCTGCGGGGTGTACTTCTTGCCGTCGATGTCTACCGACCAGTTGGTGCCGACCTCCCGCTTGACCGACCGGATGGTCCGGTCCGGGTTGGTCACCGCCTGGCGCTTGGCGACCTCACCGACGAGCACCTCGCCGTTGCGGGCGAACGCGACGATCGAAGGAGTCGTCCGCGAGCCCTCGGCGTTCGCGATGACGGTGGGCTCACCGCCTTCGAGAACGCTGACGCAGGAGTTCGTCGTGCCGAGGTCGATGCCGACCGCACGTGCCATCTTTGCTTCCTCGCTTCGTTACTAGGCAGGTGACGGGCACCGCCCGCAGCTAACCCACCGCAAGTTGAGTGGACCGGACTCAATAGTGCCACGAGGATCCCAGGCGTCAAGTTGGAGTTGAGTCACATCCGCGCAACCTCGGCCGATCGGCCTGCTGACCAGGGACGATTGCCGGCCGGCGACGTACCGGTGCGGCCGAACCGGTATGGGTGCCTGTTGTCTGTCTTGCATACATCAGGCAGGCTTTACCCGTGACGACGCACGGCGATCCCGCCAGTGGTCCCGGCGCGCCCGCCCTCGTAGAGAAACCTCCCACAATATCCGAATCTTCCTCTCAAGTGGCGGCTGAACCGGGCACCGAGCCCCGAACCGGTCACGCCGACCCGAACACTCCCGGCGCCACCCGGAGCGCACCGGTCGTACGCGAGGTGACCTGGCGGGCAGCAGCCGGACAGAAGGTCGCGGAAAGCACCGAACCCGACCTGCGACCCGCGCTCGCGCACCTGCGTACGGTGATCGCCGAAACCGCGTACCCGTTGGTCCTGCCATCGGCGGACGAGGCCCGGCAGGTCGGCGCGGCCATCGCCGCGCAACTCGACGACTACCTGCTCCCGCGCCTCGCCCGACTCGACGCCCCGCTGCTCGTGGTCGTCGGCGGCTCCACCGGTGCCGGCAAGTCGACCCTGGTCAACAGCCTGGTCCAGGCCCGGGTCAGCGCCACCGGCGTGCTCCGGCCGACGACCAGGGCACCCGTCCTGGTCTGCAACCCCGGCGACCTCGCCTGGTTCCGCCAGGGCGACCTGCTGCCCGGCCTGACCCGAACCGGAGACGCCAGTGACGACCCCGGCACGCTCCAGCTGATCGCGGCGCCGGCCCTCCCGCCGGGCCTGGCCTTCCTCGACGCACCCGACATCGACTCGGTGGTCGACGCCAACCGGGCCCTCGCCACGCAACTGCTCGCCGCCGCCGACCTGTGGCTCTTCGTCACCACCGCCGCCCGGTACGCCGACGCCGTCCCGTGGGAACTGCTGCGCACCGCCCGGCTGCGCGGCACCGTCATCGCCCTGGTCCTCGACCGGGTGCCCTTCGGGGCCGCCGACGAGGTGGCCGACCACCTCACCGAGATGCTCACCGAACAACGCCTCGGCGCGGCACCGCTGTTCGTGCTCCCCGAGACCCCGGTCGACGGGCAGGGCCTGCTACCCGAGCGCTACACCGCTGCGCTGCGCGGCTGGTTCGCCCGGCTGGCCGGCGACGCCGACGCCCGCGCCACCGTGGTCCGGCAGACCCTCGACGGCGCGCTGAGCGCGCTGCGACCGGCGGTCGAGAGCCTGGCCGGCGCCGCCGACGACCAGGCGGCCACCGCCGACGACCTCGCCGAACGCGCCCACGCCGCCTACCGGGGCGCCCGGCGTACGGTCGAGAACGGGCTCTCCGACGGTCGGCTGCTCCGGGGCGAGGTGCTCAACCGCTGGCAGGAGTTCGTCGGCACCGGCGAACTGTTCCGCACCCTGGAGGCACGGATCGGTCGACTCCGCGACCGGGTCGTCGCCGCGGTGACCGGGCGACCCGCACCCGGCCGACAGCTCCAGCACGCGATCGAGTCCCAACTGGTCAACCTGCTGCGCGGGGTCGCCGCCGAGGCGGCCGAGGGCGCGTACAACGCCTGGCACACCCATCCGTCCGGAGCGGCACTGCTCACCCCGGAACTCGGCCGCCCCGGCACCGACCTGCCGGACCGGGCGGAACGGCTGATCCGGGACTGGCAGCGGGGCGTACTCGACCTGGTCCGGGCCGAGGCAGGCGACAAACGGTTCGTCGCCCGGACCGCCGCGTACGCGGTCAACGCGATGGGGCTCGCGGTCATGGTGGCGGTCTTCGCCTCGACCGCCTTCATCCCGACCGGGTTGGAGGTCGCCGCAGCCGGCGGCACCACCGTGGCCGCCCAGAAGGTGCTCGAAGCGATCTTCGGCGACCAGGCCATCCGTACCCTCGCCGCCCGCGCCCGCCGCGACCTGCTGGCCCTGGTCGACAAGTTGCTCGAAGAGGAACTGGCCCGCTACCTCGACCAGCTCGACACCGTGGAGGTCGGCGCGGAACCCGGCGCCCGGCTGCGCGCGGCCGGCGCGACGGTCGAAGTCGCCCGCGCCCGGACCGCCCTGACCACCGGCGGCCCGGAGGTGGCCCGGTGAGCAACCTCGCGGGCAAGGTACGCGACGCGCTGCGCGGCGACCGGCTGATCGACGCCGACCGGCTGCTGAACCGGCTGGAGGCGGTCGACCGGTTCCGCCGGGCGGTCGACGGGCTGCTGCCGGAAAAGCGCCTCGGTACCGCGCACACCCTGGTCGAACGGGCCGAGGCCCGACTCGCGCTGTCCCGGGACCACACCGTCGTCGCGCTCGCCGGTGCCACCGGCAGCGGCAAGTCGAGCCTGTTCAACGCGCTCGCCCGGTGGGAGATGTCCCCGGTCGGCGTGCGCCGGCCGACCACCGGCGTCACCCACGCCTGCGTCTGGGGACCGCTGACCGGCGCGGCCAAGCTGCTCGACTGGGTCGGCGTGCTGCCCCGGCACCGGTTCGTCCGGGAGAGCGCGCTCGACGGCGACGACGAACTGGCCCTGCACGGCCTGGTCCTGCTCGACCTGCCCGACTTCGACTCGGTCCAGTGGGCCCACCGGGCCGAGGTGGACCGCCTGGTCGGCCTGGTCGACCTGGTCGTCTGGGTGGTCGACCCGCAGAAGTACGCCGACCGGGTGGTGCACGCCAACTACCTGCGCGACTTCCGCAAGCACCAGGACGTCACCGTCGTGGTGCTCAACCAGTCCGACCTGCTGCCGCCGGCCGAGGTGCCCCGGGTGGTGGCCGACCTGCACCGGATCCTCGTCACCGACCAGCTCGACCAGGTGCCGGTGCTGGCCACCTCGACACTCAACCAGGCCGGCATCGCCGACCTGCGGGCCGCCCTCGAACGTACGGTCGCGTCTCGGCAGGCGGCGTTGAGTCGGCTCTCCGCCAACGTGGACGTGGTCGTCGACGAACTCGCCGAGCTGATGGGCCCGGCGGCGAACGAGAACGACGTCGACCGCCGGACGATTCGCCGGCTCACCGAGGCGCTCGCCGGTTCGGCCGGGGTGCCGGCGGTGGCCGAGGCGACCCGCCGGGCGTACGTGCACCGGGCCGGAGGGGCCACCGGTTGGCCGGTCGTACGCGGCTGGCGCCGGCTGCGCCCGGACCCGTTGCGCCGGCTGCACCTGCCCGGTTCCGGACGGGACGGGACGGCCGGGGACGAACCTCGCACCGCACCGACCCCGCTCGGGGTCACCTCGCTGCCCGATCCGACCGCCGCCCAGCGGGCCGCCGTCGGGCTGGCCGTACGGGCGATCGCCGACCAGGCCGGTGCCGCCCTGCCGGACCCGTGGCCGGCCGCGGTGACCGCCGCCGCCCGGTCCCGCCTCACCGACCTGCCGGACGCGCTCGATCAGGCGGTGGCCGGCACCGACCTCGGCATGGATCGTCGACCGCTCTGGTGGCGAATCGTCGGCGGGGTGCAGTGGCTGGCCATCCTGGCCGCACTGGCCGGACTCGGCTGGCTGATGCTCGGTTACGCGCTGCGGGCGCTGGGCCTGCCGCCGCTGGACTACCCGACCGTCGGGGTGGTGCCGATGCCGACCGTCCTGCTGCTCGGCGGGCTGCTGCTCGGGGTGGTCGTCGCCCTGCTGGTCAAGCCGGTCATCGGCTGGGCCGCGCGGCGGGCCGGTGGACGGGCCGAGGAACGGTTGCACACCAGCGTCGGCGAGGTGGGCCGGGAACTGGTCGTCACGCCCGTACGCGACGTGTTGCGCCGGTACGCCCAAGCCCGCGAGGCACTCGCCCTGGCCTCGTCCTCTCGGTGACCGGGGTGGTGTCGCTCGCTGTGGGCGTACTCGCGCCGGGCGCGCTGCTGGTGCTCACAAGGTGGCCTCGGGCGTAGGGTCGAACCCATGGCGACGCCTCAATCCCCCTACGACGCGGTGCTGCACGCCGCCCGCGACGTAACCAAGCTGGACTGCGCACTCGACGCCGAAATGCTCGGCGCGGCTCTTCTGGGCAGTGTCTACGCGATCGCCGACGAAGACCGCAGCACCGCCGTACGAGAGTTCGTGGGTAATTTCCTCGCCGCGACGTCGCGGCGCCGCACAGCCGCCGCGACCACCATCCGGAACGTGTTCGCCACCCTGGTGCCGGACGCCGAGGGCGCGTCCGCCGTCAAGCAGGGCGCGACCGCGCCGTCGTGGTCGGGCCAGCTCGGCAAGGTCCGGCTGACCGGCAGCTACGCCTACGGCGACGTGTACGGCGACCAGACGTCCTACCTCGCCACGTTCGCGTACGACGACGGTGAGTCGGGCGGGCCGGAGCATGCGGTGGT
Organism: Micromonospora sp. NBC_01699; assembly: GCF_036250065.1. NCBI lineage: Bacteria > Bacillati > Actinomycetota > Actinomycetes > Micromonosporales > Micromonosporaceae > Micromonospora > Micromonospora sp. NBC_01699. Next base: position 7,889,221 of record NZ_CP109199.1, read on the forward strand.
GGCCCTGGTCGACCACAACATCGGGATCACCAAGGACGTCTTCGTCGGCGGGCCGGCCGAGCGCATCCTCGGTCAGGTACGCGAGATGTGCGCCAACGACGAGCTGACCTGGTTCCGGGAGGAGGACCCGCGCCGGCTGCGCCGCGAGGTGGTCCGCTACCTGGAGGTGACCGACGAGCTCGGGGACCTGCCGGCGGAGGGTTCGCTCGCCACCGACCGGGCCCTGGTCGGTGCCCGGCTGGCGCTGCTGCCGGCGTCGGTGCTGACGGTGGTGCCGGACGAGCCCGAGCCGCTGTCGGCGGAGCAGCGTTCGGCGCTGGTCCGGGCCTTCCTCGACTCGCCGGAGGCGGCCCGGTTCGGGTTGGCCGACGTGCCCGAGGCCGACCTCGCCTCGCTGCACTTCTGCCTGAGCCTGGTGCTGGACCACTCGGCCAGTTTCCCGGACGCGGATCCGATGCGGTGGAGTCCGGCGGTCGCCGGCCTGTTCCTGCTCGACTGGGTGCACCGCCGCGCGGTGCTGGACATGGACGACGCGGCGATGCTGCCCCGCGCCGTGCGCGCCTGGGCCGCCTACGCGGCCCGTCAGCGGGGCCTGCCGGAGTCGGCGGTGCCGCAGACCGACGAGGCGATCGTGGAGATGGTGCCGGAGTTCGCCCGGCTCTACAGCACCGGTGAGCGGCGCAGCCCGGCGACGGCGGCGGTGGCCCAGTTGATGGCCGACGGGGTGGACCCGGACGACCCGGACGCGCTGGACGCCTGGATCGAGGCGAACCGACAGCGGCTCGGCGAGGAGCCGTCCTGACCCGTACGACCCGGACAGCGGTACGGGGCGGCGCAGACGCGTCGCCCCGTACCCGTTGTCGGTGCTAGCTGGCGTACTCGTGCTCCTGGTCGTGCAGTCCGCCGCCACCACCGGCGGGAGCGGTCGAGCCGCTCGCCGGCCCGTTGGTCGGTACGTTCAGGCTGCGGGTGTCGAAGGCGTACGTGATCACGGCGTGCGCGACCGCGTCGGACATCTCGCCGATGGCCTTCCTGCTCACGTTGTTGATGGTGTCGCAGGCCAGGTGGTAGCAGACGTCGTAGGCGACACCGGCGGTGCCGCCGTAGGCCGCCGCCTCGGCCTCGGTCTTGATCAGCTCCCCGCCGGTGAACAGGCCCCCGGACGGGATGTCGACGCCGGCCGCGATGAACGGCCCGTAGTCGCTGCGGCCGGAGAACGGCGTTTCCGCCGACGCCTGCCCCTGGGACTCGAAGTAGTCGTGGAAGAGGGCTTCGATCGCGCCCGAGCCGGGCGGTCCGGCGGCCGAGCCGGTTCCCGGTGGGAAGGCCGAGTTGTCGCCGTCGTAGACGAACCGTACGTAGTTGGGCGAGCCGACCATGTCGAAGTTGAGGTAGAGCGCGATCCTGTCCCGCTCGGCCTGCGGCAGGTTGGCGATGTAGTACGTCGAACCGACCAGGTTGGACTCCTCGGCGCCCCAGAGCGCGAACCGGACCTTGTTCTTCGGGTACACCCGGCGCATCTGCTCGGCGACCTCCAGCACCGCGCCGCTGCCGCTGCCGTTGTCGTTGATGCCCGGTCCCTCGGGCACCGAGTCGAGGTGCGCACCCGCCATCACCACGTTGTTCGGGTTGCCCCAGCGGGACTCGGCGATGATGTTCTCGGTGGTGGCCGTACCCCGGAAGGTGTCGGTGTGTATCCGCAGGGTGAGCCCGGCGGGCACCTGGGCGACGAGTTCCTGGCCGAGGGCCTGGCTGACGCCGACGGCGCCGAAGTCGGCGGTGAAGGTGTTGCCGAGGGTGCCGGCGAGGGCACCGGGGATGTTGTTGTACATGACGATCGCGGCCGCCCCGGCCGCCGCCGCCGTTGTCGCCTTCTGCCCGAACGAGCAGGTGCCCCGGCTGACCAGCACGATCGTGCCGACGTTGACCGGGCCGAAGTCCGCCGCCGCACAGCCGAGCGGGTCACCGGTCGGTACGGTGGCGCTCGCGGTGACGTCCACGCTGCCGGAGTAACTCATGATCCGGTGGGCCAGGTCGCCCGGCGTCGGGGTGATCCGTTCCAGTTCGGACGGACTGTTGATGAGGAAGGTCTGGAAGTCGAACGCTTGCCGGGTCACCCGGTAGCCGGCCTTGCGGAACACCTTCTCGGCGTAGTCGACGGACCGGTTGTAGCCCGCGCTGCCGGAGGCCCGGTTGCCCGCGTTACGGTCGGCGATCTTCTGTAGTTCCCTGAGGTGGTGCAGGACGCCGTCGGCGGTGACCGCCTTGCGTAGTTGCCAGGACCGGAATGCTCCTGACCCGCCGGTGGCCTGTGCCGGCGGCGCCGCCACGACCACGCCCAGCACCAGCACGGTGCCGACGGCCAGCAGACGGCGCCAGGTACGACTGGATTGAGCCACACTGCCCTCCCGTTCGAGTCGTCCGGGGATGATCCGGAATCAATCGAAGAGGGTCAGCATAGTCAGTCGTCACTGTGCCGCGCTCGACCGAACCAAGAGCTTCGGCAGGCCGCCCACGTCGCTCTGACTTGCGATTTTCCGCCGTACGACCGCCCACTGAGGACGGTCAGGTGGGTACGGCCGGCGACCCGGTGACCGCCGTCCGCGCGGACGGGATCGGGACCGACCGACCGGGCGCCCCGAGCCGGGGTGACGTCACCGGCCGGTTGTCACCGGCGGGGGCCGGCACGGGTGGCGCCGGACGGGGCGCCGGCACGGTGCGCGATACCGGCGGCGGTGCGGGACTCGGGCTCGGCCGGACCGGTGGCGTCGGTTCGGGCGTACCCGTGCCCGTCGGTGCGGGCGACGGGCCCGGCGGGTCGCTCTCGGTCGGCGCGGGCGACGGGCCCGGCGGGCCGCTCTCGGTCGGCGCGGGCGACGGGCCCGGGGTCGGGCCCGGGGCGACGGTGGCGGTCGGCTCCGGCGTCGGGTCGGGGGTGCCGGTTTCGGTCGGCTCCGGGGTCGGACCCCCGGTCGGCTCGGGCGCCGGGCTGGCGGTCGGATCCGGGCTGGGTGTCGGCTCCGGGGTCGGCTCGGGGCTCGGACCGACGGTCGGATCGGGCGGACCCGTCGGGGTCGGCTGCGGAGCGGGGCTGGACCCGGTCGGTTGCGGGCTGGGCGGCAGCACCGGCGGTGGTGCCGGCGGGCGGGTCGGTGGCGGCGCCGGCCGGGGCGGGTGACCCGGCTCGGGCCGGGCGGGGCGGGCCGGTCCGGGGCCGCGGGGCACCGGGCCCACCGGGTCGGGCTGTCGCTGCACCGACGGGGTGGTCCGGGCCTCGGCGCCGGCCGGCCGGCTGCCCGGCAGCGTCGTTGGCGGCAGCGGCAGGACGACCGGCCCGACGGACGGCGGTGCGACGAACGGGGTGGTGCCGGTCGGCGTGCTGCCGACGGTGGCCGAACCGGCGCTGATCGCGGCGATGATCGGCAGCGACGAGGTGCTGGCCAGCAGGGTGACGATGAACAGGTAGCGCCGGGTCGGCCCGGCCAGCCCCTCGGCCCGGTGCGCCCCGGCGGTACGGCGACGGCCGGGCGTAGGGTCGGATCGTCGGTGACGGGCCGGCAGCGAGGGTACGGGGTCGACACCGTGGTTCGGCACGGAAGTCCTCCTCGTCCTCGTCGGGCGGGCCGGTCGCGACGCCTGACGCCGGCACCGGTGACATCGAGGTCATGCGACATCACCGGCGCCGACGTACGGCGGCGTCAACCGGGCGGGGCGGCAGGGAAGACCTCTCCCTACCGCAGCGGTAGCACCGCCACATACAGTGACGTAGTAACGCTTTGTTGGCTAGCCCCCCACAGCGTGTCAATTTTTGAAGTTTGGTGTCGACGCTCTCGATAGCCACAAAAGGGACAGGACTTCATGAAGGCGACGTCTGTCGATCAGTGGTCGAGGCCGAGCTGTGGGCGTGCTCACCACCTCTGCAAATATGGACCTGACGGCAACGCAGCCAAGGTCTCCGCGTACCCCGCGGCAGGCGCGGCTCGACGCCGGCAACTCCCGAACCAGGTTCGGCCAGAATCCGGTTCACGCCGCGCGGCAACCCCCACCGGGGCTAGGCGTGGCGGCCACTACCCGGTCCGGCAGCAGCCGGGCGGGCGCTTGAGCTGCGCGGTCGGGAAACCCCCGAGGCCGACGCACACACGACAGGGAGAGACGGATGGCGAGAGGCGACGGCGGGGCCACAGCCCGTGGCAAGCGGGCCGCACCCAAGGCAGCAAAGCCGGGGGCCACGAGGGCGGGTAAGGGCGATCCCAACCTCGTGCAGCTGCTCACCCCGGAGGGTGAGCGGATCGACTCGGTGACCGGCCCGGACGGGACCGAGTACCGGGTCGACTTCACCGACGAGGAGTACCGCGGGCTCTACCGCGACCTCGTCCTGGTACGCAAGCTCGACGCGGAGGCGACCGCGCTCCAGCGTCAGGGCGAGCTGGGCATCTGGGCCAGCCTGCTCGGCCAGGAGGCCGCCCAGGTCGGCTCCGGGCGGGCCCTACGCACGCAGGACATGGCCTTCCCCACCTACCGCGAGCACGGCGTGCTCTACTGCCGGGGAATCGACCCGATCATGCCGCTGGGGCTGTTCCGGGGCGTGGACCAGGGCGGCTGGGACCCCAACGAGTTCAAGTTCAACATGTACACGATCGTGATCGGGGCACAGACCCTGCACGCCACCGGCTACGCCATGGGCATCACCATGGACGGCAAGATCGGCGGCGACGAGGGTGAAGCCGTCATCGCGTACTTCGGTGACGGGGCGACCTCGCAGGGTGACGTCAACGAGGCGTTCGTCTGGTCGGGTGTGTTCAACTCGCCGATCGTCTTCTTCTGCCAGAACAACCAGTACGCGATCTCCGAGCCGCTGGAGCGCCAGACCCGGATCCCGCTCTACCAGCGGGCCGCCGGCTTCGGCTTCCCCGGCGTACGGGTCGACGGCAACGACGTGCTGGCCACGTACGCGGTCACCCGCGACGCCCTGGACAACGCGCGTAACGGACAGGGCCCGACCCTGATCGAGGCGTACACGTACCGGATGGGTGCCCACACCACCACCGACGACCCGACCCGGTACCGGATCGCCAGCGAGGTCGAGGCGTGGCGGGCCAAGGACCCGCTGGCCCGGATGAAGGCGTTCCTCGAAAAGCAGCAGATCGCCGACGAGGCGTTCTTCGCCGAGATCGACGAGCAGGCCAAGCGGGAGTCGCTGCACCTGCGCGAGCGGGTGCTCGCGATGCCGGACCCGGAGCCGCTGACCCTCTTCGACCACGTCTACGCCCACGGCTCGCCGCTGCTCGACGCGGAACGTGAGCAGGCAGCCCGGTACCTGGAGTCGTTCGAAGGGAGTGCGCACTGATGGCCACCGAAACCCTCACCCTGGGCAAGGCACTCAACCTCGGCCTGCGGCGCGCGCTTGAGCAGGACCCCAAGGTCGTCATCATGGGCGAGGACGTCGGCAAGCTCGGCGGCGTCTTCCGGATCACCGACGGCCTACAGAAGGACTTCGGCGAGAACCGGATCATCGACACCCCGCTCGCCGAGTCCGGCATCATCGGCACCGCGGTCGGCCTGGCCATCCGCGGCTACCGGCCGATCTGCGAGATCCAGTTCGACGGCTTCGTCTACCCCGCGTACGACCAGATCGTGTCGCAGGTGGCGAAGATGCACTACCGGTCGCAGGGCAAGGTCAAACTGCCGATCGTGATCCGGATCCCGTACGGCGGCGGCATCGGCGCGGTGGAGCACCACTCCGAGTCGCCGGAGGCGTACTTCTCGCACACCGCCGGGCTCAAGGTCGTGAGCTGCGCCTCCCCCCAGGACGCGTACGCGATGATCCAGCAGTCGGTACTGTCGGACGACCCGATCGTCTTCCTGGAGCCGAAGCGGCGCTACTACGAGAAGGGCCCGGTCGACGTCGACGCCCCGCTCGCCGACGCGTACCCGCTGCACGCCACCCGCCTGGTGCGGGCCGGTCGGGACGCCACCGTGCTCGCGTACGGGCCGATGGTCCGGACCGCCCTGGAGGCGGCCACCGCCGCCGAGGAGGACGGCCGGGACCTGGAGGTCTTCGACCTGCGTACGCTCTCCCCGCTGGACCTGCGCCCGGTCTACGACTCGGTCCGCCGGACCGGTCGGTGCGTGGTGGTGCACGAGGCGCCCGGCAACCTGGGCCTCGGCTCGGAACTGGCCGCCCGGATCACCGAGGAGTGCTTCTACTCGCTGGAGGCGCCGGTGCTGCGGGTGACGGGCTACGACACCCCGTACCCGGCGGCCAGGGTCGAGGAGGACTACCTGCCGAACCTCGACCGGGTGCTCGACGGCGTCGACCGCACCTTCGGATGGTGAGCTAATGCCACGGATCGAACAGTTCAACCTGCCCGACCTGGGCGAGGGCCTGACCGAGGGCGAGATCCTCAAGTGGCTGGTCTCGGTCGGCGACACGATCGAGCTCAACCAGCCGATCGTCGAGGTCGAGACCGCCAAGGCAGCGGTCGAGATCCCGGCGAAGTGGGGCGGCGTCGTACACGCCATCTTCGAGGCCGAGGGTGCCGTGGTCGAGGTCGGCGCGCCGATCATCCAGATCGACACCCAGCCCGGAGCCGGGCCGCTCGGCGCCGCCGACAACGGTGGCCTGCCGGTGCCGTCGGCCGCGTCACTGGCCGCGGTGGAGATCGCCCCGGACGAGGGCGCGATCGAGCCCGGCATGATCGGTGGTCCGGCACCGGGTGGGCGTACCGCCGTGCTGGTCGGTTACGGCCCGAAGACCGGTGCCGCGAAGCGGAGGCCGCGCAAGGGCGCCGCCGCCGCCGAGCCGGTGGGCGCGGTGGTCTCGACGCCGCCCGCTCCGGCCCCGGTACGCCAGCCCGTGACGACTCCCGCTCCGGCTCCGGCCGTGCAGGAACCGCCGGCTCGGGCGGTGACCCCGCCGGTGGTCGGTGGACCGGTGCTGGCCAAGCCGCCGGTGCGCAAGCTCGCCCGGGACCTGGGAGTGGATCTGACCGTACTGAGCGGGTCGGGACCGCTCGGGTCGATCACGCGCGATGACGTACACCTGGCCGCGACCGGTGCCACGGCGGTGGCCGAACCGGTGGTCGCGACGGTGACCAGGGCCTCGGCCGCGGTCTTCGGACCCGACCGTGAGCAGCGGATCCCGGTGAAGGGGGTACGGAAGCTGACCGCGGCGAACATGGTCGCGTCGGCGTTCTCCGCACCGCACGTCACCGAGTTCCTGACCGTCGACGTGACCCGCTCGATGAGGGCGATCGACCGGCTGCGGGCGCTGCCGGAGTGGCGGGAGGTGCGGATCTCCCCGCTGCTGCTGGTCGCCAAGGCGGTCCTGCTGGCGGTCGGTCGGCACCCGATGGTCAACTCGACCTGGGCCGGCGACGAGATCGTCGTCAAGGAGTACGTCAACCTGGGTATCGCGGCCGCCACCGAGCGTGGCCTGATCGTGCCGAACATCAAGGACGCCGGTCGGCTGTCGCTGCGCGAACTGGCGGACGCGATGACCGCGCTGGTCCAGACCGCGAAGACCGGTCGTACGGCACCGGCCGACATGTCCGGCGGCACCTTCACGATCACCAACGTGGGGGTGTTCGGGGTTGACACGGGTACCCCGATCCTGCCGCCGGGTGAGTCCGCGATCCTGGCCCTCGGCACCATCCGGGACACCCCGTGGGTACACAAGGGCAAGATCAAGGTACGTCAGGTGACCACTCTCGGTCTGTCGTTCGACCATCGGATCATCGACGGTGAACTCGGGTCGAAGTTCCTCCGCGACATCGGCGCCTTCCTGGCTGATCCGGAGGCGTCACTGCTCGCCTGGACCTGATCGACGCCCGAACCGTTGCCCGATCTGACGTGATGTCCGGTCCGGCTACGGCGGAGGCGGTACCGCGCCAACCGGCCGGTGTTCCCGGGGTTAACCCCGGGAACACCGGCCGTGTCGTTCCGGCAACACGAAACGTCAGCCCAACAGCCTCGCGGCCTTCGATTGTTCGGCCAGTGGCCCAGCTCACCTACTAATCGTTGGTCATCCTCCCCCTGGTGCGCTTTAATGGAGGTACGCAACGGCTGGGGGAAACCAGCCAGGGGGGCCACACCATGAGCATGATCGACAGATTCCGCAGTCGTCGGGACGCCGCACGTCGCGCACGGGCCATCGAGCGCGCGCTCCGTTCCGCCAACTCGCCGGCCGTACGCGACGAGATCCTCACGATCGCCCAGCGCTACTACGGCTGACGCCCGTACAGACCTTCTCCTCTTCCTCCCAGATCGATGACCCGCCCGTTCACCCGGGCGGGTCATCGGCGTTTCACGCGCAGTCATCGGCCTCCCGGGCGCACGAGACCGGGATAAGCGCCCATCGACGCGCCCGGTACGGTTGGGCTCGGTCGTCACCCGACCGGGCCGACGGGACGTCTGAGTAGATCCACTTGACTCGACTCCCCACCGGCAGCCCGGGCCCGACGGCCGGCGCTGCCCGGGCGTCACCGGCCTCGACCGGCTACCGTGCGGGAAGCTTGCACGGCCGGTCCGGCCGGCGCCTTCGGCCGCACGCCGGGGACGTCCGGACGGCATCGGCACGGCCGACATGTCATGGAGGAGACGCGCGCATGACGTCCGAGGACCTGCAGCATCCCGGCCAGGAGCCGGACCAGGCTGCGCCGGGCCCCGCTGGACCAGCGCCGCAGGGCAGCAACGAACAACACCCCCCGCAGCGGTACCCGAACCCGCCCGCAGCCGCGCCCGGATACGACACCGGCTGGGCGCCACCCGCGCCGACCAGCGGATCGCCCGCCACCACCCCCTGGGGCGCGGTACCCGGACCGGATCGTCCCGATGCCGGCGGCCCATGGGGTACGCCGGGCAACCCACCCGGCGCGGCCCAGCCCGAGCCGACCGCTGGCTGGGGCGCCCAGGGCGGCGGCGCGACGGGCACCCGCCCGGCACCGACCCCACCCCCGCTGCCGCCCGAGGTCGCCGGTGCGCAGCCGTGGGCACCCGGCGAGGCGTGGGGCGCGTCCGAGCCCGGCCGTGCCACCGTGCCGCCGACCGGCGCCGCCGCCGGAGAGCTGCCCCAACGGGACCGGGGACGGTTCGGGGCCGACACCTTCCCGGCCGACGAGTTCCCGCCGGACGCCGGCAGCGAGAACCGTCCGGCCTGGGGCGACCCGCCGGACCGTACCGCCCAGCCGGGCGGATCGCCCACCCCGATCTACCAGCCGGCCCCGGCGCCGGGCATCTCCCCGTCCGGTGCGATACCGCTGCCGCCGCAGGAGCCACGGGTCCCGGGTGCGAGCCTGGCGGCGTCCCCGCCGGCCGACTTCGCCCCGTCCGGTGACTACACCCAGCCCCCGGAGTACGCCCCGTCCGGTGACTGGGCCCCGCCCACGGGCTACCCGGCCCCGCCTTCGGCCTACCCGGCGCCCGGCGGCTTCGCCCGGCCCGCCCCCGACTACCCGCCCGCAGGCCCGGACTACCCGCCCGCAGGCCCGGACTACCCGGCCGCAGGCCCGGACTACCCGGCCGCAGGCCCGAACCACCCGCCCACCGGCCCGGACTATTCGGCGCAGGCGGACTATCCGGCACCGGCGGGATGGGCTTCCCCGTCCGGCTACCCGCCGGCCGACGATTTCCCCGCGACCGCCGGCCCGGCACCGCACACCGACCGTCCCGGCCGCGCGGAGGTCCCCGACTACCCGGACGCCCCGGCGCAGATCGACTTCCCACCGTCGCCCGGCTACCCCCGGCAACTGAACTACGACCAGCCGTCCTACGGCAACCCGGCACCCACCGACCAGCCCGCCTACGGCAACCCCGCACCTGCCGACCAGCCCGTCTACGGCAACCCGGCACCTGCCGACCAACCGCCCTACGGCAATCCGCCGGCCCAGCAGCCGCCCTACGGCAACCCGCCGGCGGCCGACAGCGGCTTTCCGACGACCGGCGGTTACGCCGGAACGGACCAGGGCACCGGCAGCGGACGTGGGGCCAGCATCGAGTACGGCATCGGTCCGGACTACGGCCAGCCGTCCAACGACGGACGGGACGCCCCACAGTCCTGGGCGCCGGAGGGCTATTCCGGGGCCGGCGTGTCTCCCCAGTCACCAGCGAGCCCCCCGGTCACGTCGGCACCGCCCCTGGTCCCGCAGGCTGTGGTCCCGCAGCCGCGCTCGTCGAGCGAGTCGGGCATCTCCGGTCGAGTGTCGATGCCCCGCCCGGAACAGCCGGAGCCGATCCAGGAGATCGAGCCCGCCGAGATCCGGCCCTCGGCCGGCGCCGCCGCCCCGGTCAGCGCGGCGGGCTCGGCCAGCGCCGCCGTCTCGGTCAGCGCGGCGGTCTCCGCCGGCATCGCCATCTCGGGCAGCGCCTCGGTACCGCTCGCCAGCCGGGTCATGCCGCCCACGGACCAGGCCGTCAGATCGTCGGCCATCCCCACCCCGCAGCCGAGGGTGTACGGACGCCCCGTCGACGCCGATCCGGTGGAGCAACCCGAACAGCAGGTAGCCGCAGACCCGCAGCGGTCGGCGAACGACCCGTCGGCCCGTCGGAGCCCCACCACCTACGGCGCGCCCGGCGGTTACCCGGAGCCCACCGACTACCCCGAGCCCGGTTACCCCGAGCCGACCGGTTACCCCGAGCCCGGTTACCCCGAGCCGACCGGTTACCCCGAGCCGACCGGCTATGCCGAGCCGACCGGGTTCGCCCCGGCACCGACCGGCTACCCGGAGGCCGGTGGTGGCTACCCCGAGCCAACCGGATACGCCGACCCAACCGGATACCCCGACCCGAACGAGTACGCCGAGCCGGCCCCCCGGCGCGGCTCCACCGTGTACGGCGCCGCAGCGGCCGTCCCGCCCGCCGGCGAGGAGGCGGCCGAGCACCCCATCTCGCCGGCAGGCGCACCGCCGGTCAGCGGAGCCGCTCGGGTCGCCCCACCCCCAGGGTCGGGATTCGACGGCCCGCCCCCCGGCTTCGACTCACCACCGGCCGGATTCCCGCCACCGCCGACCGGATTCGACTCGGCACCCGGCGGATTTCCGCCACCGCCCCCCGGCTTCGACTCACCACCCGGCGCTTTCCCACCACCAGCGACCGGATTCGACGGTCAACCGAGCGGATTCCCGCCGGCATCGACCGGATTCGACGGTCAACCCGGCGGATTCGCTCCCGCACCGCACTCGTTCGACGGGCCGCCGACGGGCTACGACAACCAGCCGCGCGGGTTCGAGCCGGCACAGGGCAGCGCCTCGCCGCAGTACCCGGGGATGGGTGGCGCGCCCTTCGGCGACCTGCTCGGCGAGGGCCCGAACGCGATGCCGGGCAGCCCGGCGGCCGGTTCGGCGCGTCCCTCCGTACCGGCGCAGTTCGGTCAGCCGGGCACGGTCGGGAGTTCCGGGATGGGCGGGTTCGACGATCGGACCAGCGTGTCCCCGGCGGTTCCCGCACCCGCACTGCCGCCCATGCCACCGCCGCACCCCGGCACCGCCGGTACGGCCGCCTGGCCGGCCCAGGCCGCGCCGAACGAGTCCCAGCAGAATCGGTTCGACGCGTTCAAGCCGGACGCGGAGGCCAAGCCCGAGCCGGCACCGACCCCCCAGGTACGCAACGGTCGGGTCCTGCTGATGGTGCTGACCGCCGCGGTGCTGCTGCTCGCGATCCCGCTCGGCGCCCTGTGGTTCATCGGTCGGGGCGGCGAGCCAGCGTTCAACCCCGCCGTCGGCGAATGCGTCAAGCAGTCCGGTGAACAGGCGGTCGGCGTCGCATGCAGCGAACCCGGCTCCTTCACCGTCGTGTCAAAGGTGGCCAGCGAGGCAGAGTGCGCCGACCAGGCCCTCCCGAGAGTCATCATCGCCACCGAAGACGGCAAACAACAGGTCCTCTGCCTCCGCCCCACCACCACCAGCTAACCCTCCCCTCCCCTCCCTCTCTCCCCCGCCCCGCACCCCCCGCGCCACCCCTCGCGCCGTCGATCTAGGGCAAATACGTGCTTGTTGATCTCTAATCACCACCATTTGCCCTAGATCGACGAAGGAGGGGGCGGGGAGGGGGCGGGGACGGGGGGGGTTCTGGGGGGAGGGGTGGGTGGGGGTGGGGGGTCGGGCAGGATGAGGGTATGGGTGAGATACGTACTGCTCGGGTTCGCGCTCCGGAGTTGCAGGGGCGTGGGTGGCTGAACACCGGGGGTGAGTCCTACTCGATCAAGGACTTCCGGGGTCGGATCGTCCTGCTCGACTTCTGGGCATCTAAGAGCATCCGACGAATCCGCTCCGTAACGGCCCTGATGCGCTCAACGTTCATCGCAAGGTGCGCGTAGCGTTCAACGCAACGTGCGTGTAACGTTCAACGCATGTCCCCTGCTCATGCCCTGCTTGACCCGTCCCTCTGCGTCGCGCTCTACCTGCGCCGGTCGCACCGGAACGCCGAAGGTGACCTACGGAACGGGCGCTCGCTGAAGGAGCAGGAATCCGAGCTTCGCGACCTATGCGCCCGTCTCGGCCTCGTCGTCGTGGCGGTCTACGTCGAGCGAGAGGGCACGGGTGCATCTCGCCACTCACACAAGGCACGGCCAGAGTGGGAGAAGGCCCTCGATCACCTGCACATCGGCGCTACGTTCCGAACGGTTGGGGTCTGGGCGCTCGACCGGGCCGACCGGCGTGGGGCCGTGCAGATCGGCGCCCTGCTCGACGCACACGCTGACGGCTCGCGCCGCATCATCGGCGTTGACGGGACCGACACGGGCGACCCCCGCCGCCGGCTGGAACACATCATCCGAGCCGAGATCGCCCGAGAGGAGGCCGACCACCTCTCGGAACGCGTTGGGCGCGCGAAACGATTCGCTCGCGCTGATGGTCGCTGGCTGGGCGGCCCACCGCCGTTCGGGACGAGCGTGGTGGATGGGCATCTCGTGCGGGACTTGGAGAACTACTCGATCGCCCGCCTGATGATCGCCGACCCGCTGCTGAACGGTGACAGCTTGTGGCAGGTCGTCAAGGGTTTAAACACTCGAAAGGTCAAGCCCGTACGGGCCGAGACCTGGGGTATCGGAACCATCGCCCAACTCATCCGGTCGCCAGGCTGGGCGGGCCTTCAGTCCATCCGTGAACGCCTGCCGTCGGGCCGCTGGCAGGCGACGGCTGAAGTGTTCCTCGGCGAGGACGGGCTACCGGTCAAGGTCGGCGAGGGTGTAATCACGCCCGCCGAGCGGGTTCGCATCCTGAAGGCTGTCGAGGCGCGCTCAGAGTCCGCCGGGTGGCGGAAGCGGGAGAGCGTTCAGGTGGCGATGCGGGGCCGCAAGGTGTCGCGCTCGCTGCTGACAGAAGTCCTTCGCTGCGACCTCTGCGACTCGCGCACGGCCCGTTCCGGCGGCAAGTACAAGTATTACCGCTGTGCCAACTACAACAACGGGAAGGGATGCCTCGGCTTTAGCTGCCCGGTGCCGGACGCCGACGCGGCGGTGTCGCTGAGCTTCCTCGCCCGAGTCGCGAGCCTGGAACCGGGAGATCCACTGCTCGAAGCTGTCGCCGACGCGTGGGTAGCCAAGGTGTCTCCCGACCTCCTCACCGAGCGCCAAGCCGCCCAGGATTCCCTAGACGTGGCCCGCGCCGATCTCGCCCGCGTCCGGCGGCTCGTCGTGGCCGGCACGTTCGACGAGCAGGACGCAGCCGAGACCATGCCGCGTCTACGCGAGGCCGTACAAGCCGCTGAGGGCCGCCTAGGCGCCCTCCCGCTGCCCGAGGCCGACATCTCCCCGCTGCTGGACATGGCGCAGTCAGTACCCGCGTGGGAGGCTCTGCCGCTGCCGGAACGCCGGTCCTTGCTGGGCCTGGCGATTCGGGAGGTGCGGGCAACTCGCGCCGACGGCCGGGGTCTTCGGTTCCACCCGCAAGACCGCCTGACGATCGTTTGGGCAGACGGGACGAAGTCGCCCGCGTATGAGCTGGTCGGCTAACCACTCGGTCCGACAAGGTGCCCTCGGCACCCTGGCTGGTCGTCCTGCGGGTGACGCCGTGATGACGCAGGGTATACGCGAGATTCGTGGGGTGACGGAACTGCCGGAAGTTCCGTCATTTCCATATAGCTGCTTTAGAGGCTTCTTCTCCTCCTCTACAACCTGAATAGGGAGATGACGAAACTTCGCCTGTTCCGTCATGAGGAGTCGCCCAAGGCGTCACCGCCACGGTCCCGTCTGTCCGTCGCGCCAGTCGGCGCGAAGCCCACGCCCCCCGCAGATCGTCGCCCGCCTCACGTGGGCGAGCGGGCCGCCCGCGAGCGGCCTCCGCCTCGCTGCACGTGCGAGGGATCGCGGGCTGGCTCGGAAAAGTTCCGCGCACACTCCCGCACAAAGTCTTGAGACGGAGGCCAACGGCGCGCAAACTCGCTCACATCCGCCCCGCTGATCATCGAAGGAGACCAGGATGTCGCTACGGTTCATCGGCAAGGACCCGGACAGCCCGAACAACGGCTCGCCTACAGTGTGGCTCGATGAGGGGGACGGGAGCATCGTGCTTCAAGGCTGGAAGATCACGGACGAGGCGACGCTAGCCGCGATCGGCTCGGTCCCTGGTCACGAGACCGTCCTCAGACTGCCTCGCCGCATGGCGCCGCTCTTGCTGGAGGTATGTGGTGACGACGTCGGAGACCGCTAGGCTCCTGGCCTCCGCCACTCGGTCGGCTTGCCACCTGGAGTTGCGAGACGTTTACACGCCCGATGACCCCGACTGGCTCGCTTGGCAGGCCGGTGACCGCTTCAACCCGGCTGAGCGCTGGCATGAGTGGCACGGACTGATCAAGGAGACGACGGCTCGCGGGGTGCTCATCCGGCGCGCACGGATCGTCTCTGAGCCCGTCACTGACTACGTGGTCTTCGAGTACGACGTGACGGAGGCCCACAATATCGCGGCCGGCGAATCGGTCCGCTGGCTCTCACGCTCGCAGGCATCCGACCTTCTCGTCCCACCTGCGGACTTCTGGGTGATCGATGACACGGTGGTGTTCAACCACTTCGACGGCTTCGGCAACTGGGGAGGCGAGGAGGTCCGCGACGACCCAGACCTAGCGCGCCGTCTCGTCGAGGCGTTCAACGCTGTCTGGGAACGCGCAATGCCGCACGACGCCTACCGCCCGCCGACGAGCTAGGTCCCGTTGTCTGCGTCCTCGTCGTCCAGCGCCCAGCAAGCGCGCGAAGCCCTCGGGCTCAGGCTTCGCGAGATCCGGCGGGAGGCTGGCCTCACGGCATCGGCGCTCGGGGGCCGTTTAGGAAGGCATCACGCGAAGGTGTCGCGGATTGAGCACGGGTCCGCGACACCTTCCGAGGACGACATCCGCGCGTGGTGCGAGCACTGCGGAGTGTCCGAGCTGGTCCCGGACTTGCTCGCCACGCTCCGCGCGGTTGAGACGATGTGGGTCGAGTGGCGCCGCATGGAGCAGGCCGGTCTACGACATGCACAAGAGGCGGTCTGGCCCCTCTACCAGCGAACCCGACACTTCCGTGTCTACACGCCGAATCTGATCCCCGGCGTCCTTCAGACCAGGGCATACACGGTTGCCATCCTCGCCGCGATTCGGCGCCGCCGCTCTGTACCAGACGACATCGAAGACGCGGTAGCCGTCCGGATGGACCGGAAAAGCATCCTTCAGGACGCAAGGCACCGATTCGCGATCTTGATCGAGGAATCGGCACTAACTGCCGGGATTGGCGGGGTCGAAGTCATGATCGGGCAACTCGGCCATCTGATCGAACTGTCGGCCACACCAACAGTTAGTCTAGGGATTCTCCCGTCCCGACCAGACCGCGATGCCGCCTGGCCAGTCGAGGGCTTCTGGATGTTCGATGATGCACAGGTCATGGTCGAGCTGGTATCCGGGCACCTCACCGTGACTAAGCCAAGCGAGATCGCGATGTACGCCCAGGTCTTCGCCGAACTTTCCGAGTTGGCTTCCTACGGTGCTGCCGCGCGCGCCCGGATCACGGCCGCGATCGAATCAATCGGCGCGTGACCAAATTGGCGCGCACACTCGCGCACACTCGTTGAGCTGGAACCTGCCAGATATCTAGCGTCACCTTCTGAGTGGGGGCCGTACGCCGCGCCCCCTCCTAGGTTCGATCTGAACCGACCCCGGAGGAGATGCGCAATGTTTGTCTTCCGTCACTGGTCTGACTGGCCCTGGCATGGGCTCACCCGGCCCGACTCTGACCCGGCTCCCAAAAGCCCACACCGCCGCGTGTGGCGCGGCTTCCGCCGGTACTGCGTGTGCGGGCTGCGCTGGCCGTGCCTTGATCGAGGCGCGCCCCCGCAGGGCGCGCGGCTTTACGGCGTCGCTCCGGTACCACGCCCGGCCTGGGTTGCCGAGCCGACGGCGAACCAGAGTCCGCCACTCACGTTCGGGCAGCAGGTGGGCTACCGCGTCCCCCGGAACGGTGGCCGTCATGTCGGCTAGGCCGCTATTCAAGCCCGTGACCGCCGCCATGTCGGCCAGACCACTGGTCAAGGTCGGCGACATGTTCACGATCGACCCTATGGCGTACCTGCTGGGTCACGGACCGTTTGAGTGGCCCGAGGGCCGGCAATCCTTGTATCTGCGGGTGACCCACGTGCCGGACGTCAAGCTGAGTCGTACCGATTGGGTCGCGCTGGTGGGCGTCGAGCTGGGCCCGGACGGCCAGCGAGTTGCGGGCTTTGTCGGCGTCGTACGAACAAACGCCCTTCCTGGCTACCGCCGGCCCCCATGCGGGTTTGGGTGTGAGCCGTCGTGCCCGCCGTTCATCAGGCCGGGCGGGCAGCTATGACCGGCCTCCCACTCACGGACGCGGTCGCCCAGCACACGGCGATACCGCAGCTCTGGATCTGTCGCGTGGACGCGTACCCGTGGCCGTGCGCGGACGCCCGCCTGAACCTGCTCGCGGGCTTCCACGGTCGGCTACTTGCCCTGAACCTGTACCTCGCGCCCCTGTTCGTCGAGGCGCTGACCGATCTTTCCGCCGTCGCTCCGGACCTGGGCGACCCGCCGGACCCCCGCGTGATCTTCGAACGCTTCATGGGATGGGTGCCTCGCCGTTCGGGTGGGGCCTTCCGTGACAGGCCGAGACCGGCATCGGAGCCCGGATCATGACCGACTTCCGGTGAGTGGGCTAACGAAGGTCACCGTCAACCTCAACCCACGCGCGGTCGACGCGCTCGACGGGGCCTGTACGCGGACGCGGGACACGAAGACGGACGCGATCAATCGCGCGCTGGTCGTCTACAACCTGGTCCTAGGACTGTTGGAGCGCGGCGGCGGGAGCCTCACCCTGCGGAACCCGGATGGCAGCACCGAACGGGTGCACCTACTCTGATCGGACTCTGATCGGAGGTGAGGCATTAACCGCGACCAAGGCCGCCAATCAGGTCGACCGACGCGGCCTACCGCTACCGGCCCCCTTTGCGTCAGGCTCCCGGCCCGGACCCCGGGTGGAGATCCGGTGCCGTCCGGTGGTCCGATGCGAGACGTCCGCCTATGTCCGAGCGTCGGTCTTCCTGTCTCGGAGTCTCCTCGCCAATCTTTCCTCTGTCCACCAGCCGTCGAATGACCGCTTCGGCTATTCGCGCTCTCCACGGCCGCCTAGTCATGTCGTACCTAATCCGTCCAGTGACCCGGTTGGCAGGAGGGGCGTGGTCGACCGGCCGCCGCGTGGGCATGAGCCTGCCGTGCGTGTCTCGCTGCCAAGCATTCCCCCGCTTGTCGCGGAAGGTCATGTAGACACGCGGATTCCCTCCCGGCTCCTCCCCGAACCACTTCGGGAAAAAGTCCCATGTGGTATCCGGCGGAACCAGCGAAATGAATTCAGGCATCGCTGTGTCCAAGTCTTCACTGTCGTGAATGACATAGAGCACGTCATAGACAGGAGACTTCGAGCCGTTTCGAACGTACGCCTTCCACTCCACCTCTTCGTGCTCATCGCACATCTCACGCACGAGCCAGCCTGCGACTTCCTCCGCTTGGGCGCGTGCTTGATCCTCCCAGGCGTAGCGCTTGTCGCGGAAGTTCAATCGGTAGGTTGCGATGCTGACCAGGAGTGCCAGCAGGGCGATACCTCCAGTTACTGCCTGCACTGTGGTCACAAACTCAAGTTACTCGATGCCAGCCAACCTGCCGCGCCCCGCTAGCCATCTCGTCGGCCCTGAGGCGGGCCTTTGTCTGTCGTGAACACCACCGGCGCCCCTGGCCCACTCACTCGACGTCACCAGCATCCCGGACGCCGAGGGAGACCCCCGAACCATGTCGAACTTTTCCGCCGTCGCCGCGATCACCGCGCGGATGGTCGGTGCGAGCCCGGCCGAGCATCCCTTCGTCAGCGAGCCGATGTCGGTCGAGTTTCACGAGGCCGTCGCCCGCCTGCTGAACGAGATCGACGCGGCGCTGACCGCCTTTCAGGTGTCCGGCACCGAGGGCGCGATCCGTGTCGGCGCGACCCTCGGTGCCGCGAGTGACGCCCTGATGATGGCCGCCCAGATCGACGCCCTTCGGTGATGATCGCCGCCCAGCCGTGCCCGTCCTGCGGCAATCCGCTCTGGCGCTGGTACGAGCCCTCGTTCGATGACCCGGACGACGCCGAGCCGCACGCCGAGTGCCCTAACCCCGATTGCTCGTACGGATACTGAGGGAGCTACCCATGGAGCACACCAACTTCGGCCCGCTGGTCGTGGGCAACGCGACCGACCACGACGACGAGCTTCCCGTGATCGTGCCCGGCACCGCGACCGAGTACCTGTCCCGTTCGGTGGTCGCCGAGCTACGCGACCACCTGACGGACATCCTCGGCGACGAGCCCGAGCCGAACGCGTTCGACGAACTGACGCCCGCAGACGTCGAGGCCCTGGGTGACCGAGAGGCGTACGTGGTCACCGCGGAATCGTTCCCGCTCGATTCGAGGCGGTCCGCTGCCCTGAAGCTGGCCGTCGAGCTGACGCCGACGAGCCCGCTCGCACCCGCGACGGCCGGGCAGACCGCTCTCGCATACGCCGCGTTCCTGCTCGGCGAGCTGAAGGACTACCAGCAGGCCGCCGCGTGACCGCCTTCGTCGTGAAGACCTTCATCGTCGTCGTGCTGGCCCTTCACACACTGGCCGCTGTCCTTCAACTCGCGAAGGACGGTGACGACCGACCGGATGAGTACGCGGTCGCCTTCGTCATCGCGTTCTACACCGCTTGCGCCCTGGGCGTGCTGGTCTTCTGGGAGGTGCCCGCGTGACCCGTCGCATCCTGCGTGCGGCCGTCCTCGGCCTCGTCGCTGGCGTCGCTGCCGGCCTGGGCCTCGGCTTCGGCTGGGCCGGCGCTATCCGTCTGGTCTTCGGCCTGTGACCCCGGATGAAGCCCTGGCCCAGGGCCGCGAGTACGTCGAGAGCCTTCGCAGCCCTCACCAGTTCACCGCGTCGGCAGACGACCTGGCTCGCGCAGCCCTGGACGTCGCACAGTTCCTCATGGAGTACGCCGCACCGGCCGACGACGAGGAAGCCGAGCCGGACCCTCGGATCGTCCTCGCCGAGTCTCTGCCGGCTGGTCCGGCCCGCCGTGTGCAGTCCTCGGCCAGCCCCGGCGACTACGTCTACGTCCGGGGCGGGAAGTCGAACGGTGTTCCGTTCGTCGCCCTGGAAACCGTGGTCGACGGCGAGCTGACACAGCTCGCGCTCTCGCTGGTCGAGGTGCGCGCGTTCGCGGCCGGC
The DNA here is from genome assembly GCF_036250065.1 of Micromonospora sp. NBC_01699. Taxonomy (NCBI): domain Bacteria; kingdom Bacillati; phylum Actinomycetota; class Actinomycetes; order Micromonosporales; family Micromonosporaceae; genus Micromonospora; species Micromonospora sp. NBC_01699. Next base: position 7,908,917 of record NZ_CP109199.1, read on the forward strand.
GCTCTGGACTGCGCGGACGAGGCCGAGGGCGCCTCGCCCCTGCTCGTCTTCCAGCCCCGAGAGGGGGCGCCGGGTGAGTGACGAGCTGGCGCCCGCTGGCGCGCTCGACGAGGTTCGAGGGATCGCGCTCGACGCGGTTCACGAGTGGGCGTCGAAGTACCCCGTCCCGCTGCCTGGCTGGGCGCTGATCCCGGTCGCCCGGAACGACGCGACCGGCGAGCTGTCCTACTCGCTGGTCCCGTACTCCCCGGCGATCCTCGATCGACCGACGCGGAACATCACCATTCGCATCGTTGTCGAGGATGCTTGCCCGTGACGAACAGGGCTGCGGGTCTTGAACCAAACGCGCACCGACTTTTCAAGTGCCGAGTAAAGAACCCGACACACATTTCCGGCATTCTGCCCGCATTCTGCCACCAAAACGGTTGATACCGTCACATAAGAAATGCTTATCTATCGAGTCGTGGTTGACACAAAATATCCGGGCCGGCATCTTGCGAAGCAAGGCGAAGTCAAGACCTCTCCTCAAAGGAGGAGTAGGTCTCAGGAGGCTTCGCGATGCACGACACCACCACCCGCGCACTCTGGCTCGCCGTTGCCGTGTTGGCCGCCGCGTTCATCGGCGCGGCTGCGGGAACGATCACCTGGCAGGAGAGCAAGGATGCCGGGGATGCCGTCCTCGTTGGAGCTGGGGCGTTCGGTGGTGGCCTCGCGCTGATCCTGACCGCGATCCGGTTTGTTACCGACCGGAGTGCCTGAGTCGGGCAGCACGTCTCGGCTAGCCGTCTCGGACAGTAAGCATTCCTGTACAACACGCACTGTTAGCCGCAAATCCTTGACACGACCAGCCTGGCCGGGCATCTTGCGAAGCAAGGCGAAGAGCGAGACCCCTCCATAAAGGAGGAGTAGGTCTCAGGAGGCTTCGCGATGCACAACACCACCGTCCGCGCACTCTGGCTCGCCGTTGCCGTGTTGGCCGCCGCGTTCATCGGCGCGGCTGCGGGGGTGATCTCTTGGGCGGGTACCCGAAAGACCGGAAGCGCTGTCCTCGTTGGCGGTGCAGCGTTCGCGGGTGCGCTCGGGCTGGCTCTGGCCGCTATCGAGTTCGTGGACCCCTCCGCATAGCCGAGGTCGGGGCACCCGCCCGTCCCCGGCCCTGGCGCACCCTGAGATAGGAGCCCTGTTGTGTAACCCCATCGACGAGGCGGCCCGGGAAGTCGCCGAGCGCTTCGCCCTGGACCCCGAGGACTTCGCCCGCCGGGTCCGGGCGCAGCTCGCCCGACGCATCGCCCGAGGCACCCGACCGCACAAGCGGTGCCCAGTCTGCCGGAACGACCTTCCGGCGCTGGCGTTCGCCGAGGACGCGAGCAAGGGCGACGGACTGAAGATCGTTTGCCGCGAATGCATGGCGGTCCGGGAAGCAGGTCGTCGCGTGTCCCAGTCTCGGCACACTAACTAGTTAGGGGGGAAGGGCGTTTACACGCCCCTAGGCCCCTCCACCTGCAAGCGCCCCGCTGATCACGACCGGTGTGCCCCTAGGGACCGGCTGAACAGCGGGGCCGCTGCGTTTTCCACTGGCTACGCCCTGGGCGTGCGCTCTCCCGGTTCGGGATGGAGTGCCACAGGGCGTTCCTTTTTGACCCCACCGGGGGGTGACTGGGGGCAGGCGTGGCCTGGGAAGGATCAGACAGAGCCTCCCGCCTGCCCCCGGACTGGGCAGTACGGCGATTGCGCATCCTGCGGCGTGACCAGTACCGCTGTCAGGTGCCCCTCGAAAGTGGCCCCCGGTGCCTGGCCCCTGCCGGCGAGGTCGATCACATCGAGCCTGGCGATAACCACGAGCCCGAGAATCTTCAGGCCATCTGCCGATGGCATCACGGTCAGAAGACAGCGGCCGAAGGCAACGCCGCACGACCGCCGACGCCCTCGCGTTATCGCAAGCCTGAGTCTCATCCTGGCGCGCTGTGACCAGCGCTGATCAAGAAGCTGATCGATCTGGGGGACGTCGTTGAGCGGTGGGGGGTGGCCCCTCCCCCTCTGGCCTGCTCACCGGGACGGCATAGCGTCTGCCTGCCTGTACGGGCATACAGGTCGTGCGCCTACCCAGCGGTCACGGTGGAATTGGCCGGCTAGTCCTCTTGACGGAGATTCGTCCCGTCCGAGGGTAGCCAGGTGGCAAAGTAATCTCCCACTTCTCGAATCTCTCATGAACCTCGAAGCGCCACGATCCGTCCGATTCCGCCTGGGCACCCCCCGTCACCGGCGGTACGGCGTCTGGCCGACGCTCGGCAGCCACGCGGAATGCAGCTGTAGCGAAGGTTAACGCCTCGTTCGTCGTCAGAAGCGCTAGCTGCTCTGGAGCTTTCTTCCACCGACGCCAGGCAACACTCATAAGGGCGTCGTAGGCGGCGTTCCCAATAACGCCGCTGATCGCTGCCGCGCCAACGGTTGTAACAAGATCCTTGTAAGGCTCGATTGCCCCGAGCACGAATGTCAAGGCGCCTGCGTGGTAGTTCCTACTCGTCTGCCAGGTGCCGGCCGGGATAAAGCTGGTCTCCTCTGGGGATGCGGAGCCCTGCTGATCGCCGCCGTCACCCTTGCCGCCATCGCCCATAAGGAGATTGTGGCCGCTCGGTCAAGACGGCCTTGAATCTTCCGCTGGAAACAGCGGCTCGGGCCGCGTCACGCGCCACACTCCGCGACTCGCCCCCTCGGCGTAAATCCTCACCAGCTCGGCGCGTGCCTCTGCCTCGTCGGCGTACCGCGCTCGCTGCATCGGCTCCCGAGCGGGATCGCTGAGGTGCACCTCCCACCCCCACGGCTCGGCCATGTCCTGCCAGAGCCGGACGTCCGCCGACGGGATGTCCGATCCCTCGGCGTAGAGCCACCCGGCCTCTCTGAGCTGCGGTAATGCCTTCACTCCCCGACCCTACTGAGCGGGACGGACGGGCTAGCCCTCGCCCGGTTCCTCGCTGCGCGGCTCGGCGGCGGTGCTCTCTTCCTCGGGCGTCCCTCGGCGGATGAGTGCCCGTGCTGTCTGTCCGTCTTGGCGTAGGCGTTCGCGGGTGGTCTCACCAATCTGACGAACAACCTCACGCGCGACCAGCCCCGCCGCGCCGCTAGCAAGCACCGGCACGACGACGTCGACGAGAACGACGCCGATGGTGTTCCCGCCCGCCCAAACACCTCCCGTTCCGCTGACAGACACCTCGATAGCCGGCGCTTGCGAATTCTGGTCCGCAGGTCCGCCCTGGTCGGGCGAGGTCTCTCGTTCACTCGTCACGCAATCAGTCTGTCAACTCGTCACTACTCACAGCCATCGCCCGAAGGGAGGTCACGCCGTGTCCCGAGGCACGATGCACCCGAGCAAGCCGGAAGGCCAGCGACGGCGCCGGAACACCCCGACGCACGGCGAGACCGTCCTTCCCCGCAGTGACGAGCTGCGCGGCCCTGAGCTGGCCGAGCTGACCGGTGGCCGGGTCTTCGGCCCGGAAGTTCTGGCTTGGTACGACGTGTGGCGGCGCTCCCCGCAGGCGGCCGTGTTCGAGTCAACCGACTGGCTGCGGCTGGCGATGCTGGCCCCGATCGTCGAGGCGCACTTCCGCCGGCCGTCCGCTGCGGCGCTCGGCGAGATCCGCATGAACGAAGAACGCCTCGGCGCGACCTTCGTCGACCGGATGCGCGCCCGCCTGCGGGTCGCCGACGAGGACGACGACCAAGGCGCCGAGCTTCCGCCGGGCGTGACCGACATCAACACGGCCCGCGACGAACTTCGTCGCCGGCTGGCGTGACCGCGCAGGCACTCGCCGACGCAGAGCTGAAAGCCCACGCACGAGAGGCCGCCCGCGAGGCGGTCGAACTGCACGCCCTGACGACCGTCCCCGCGTTCCCGATGGACGGCTCGGTGCGCTCCCTCGGCTGGGGCGTCATCGATTGGGTAGAGGGCTGGCTACTTCAGCCCGACGGCGACGAAGCCGGCGAGCCGTACCGGATGACCCGCGAGCAACTGAACTTCGTCCTCTGGTTCTACGCCGTGGACGGCAGGGGCCGCTTCATCTACCGGCGCGCGGTGCTCCGCAGGGCGAAGGGCTGGGGCAAGTCACCGTTCATCGGCGCTATCTGCCTCGCCGAGCTGTGCGGCCCGGTCCGCTTCGCCGGCTGGGGCAGCGACGGCGAGCCCATCGGCAAGCCGCACCCGGCGCCGTGGGTGGTGATCGCGGGTGTCTCGGAGACGCAGACCGAAAACACGATGGCCGCCATTCGTTCGATGGTCGAGGGATCGAGCCTCGTCGAAGCCGCGGGCCTGGACATCGGCAAGACGCGGATCTTCACGCCAGGCGGCGGAAAAATTCAGCCGATCACCACGGCCAGCGCCTCGGCCGAGGGTGCCAGGCCGAGCATGGCCGTCCTAGACGAAACGCACCATTGGACCGAATCCAACGGCGGGCACGCGCTGTTCCGGGTCATCGCCCGGAACCTCGCGAAGTCGCGCGACGGCGCGGCTCGGATGATCGAGACCACCAACGCGCACGCGCCCGGCCGCGACAGCATCGCCGAAGTCTCCTACCTCGCGTACCTGGCGATGCGGGAGAAGCGGACGCGGGCGGCCGGTCTGCTGTACGACTCCCGCGAGGCGCCGGGCGACATCGACCTGTCCGACCGCGATCGGCTCATGGCTGGGCTGGCATGTGCCTACGGTGACTCGACCTGGGTCGACCTGGAACGCATCGCCGAAGAGGTCTACGACCCGTCGACCCCGCCCGAGGAGTCGCGCCGGTTCTACCTGAACCAAATCGTCGCCGCCTCCGATAGCTGGCTCGCCCCGCACGAGTACGACGCAAACCGGCGTGACGACCTGGCCCCGCTGGTCGACGGCGAGACGGTTTGCCTCGGTTTCGACGGTGGCCGGACCGACGACAGCTCGGCGCTCGTCCTGGTCCGGGTGAGCGACGGCGCCCCCTACCTGCTCGGCCTCTGGGAAAAGCCCGAAGGGCCATCCGGGGTCGGCTGGGAGGTCGACCAGGAAGCGGTCCGGGACCTGGTCGACAACGCGTTTACACGCTTCGACGTCATCGCCTTCTTCAGCGACGTAGCGCTATGGGAAACCGACGTCGACCGCTGGCGCGAGCTGTACGGGGACCGGCTGCTAGTCAAGGCCACGACCCGTCACACCGTCGCGTGGGACATGCGCGGTCACCAGAGCGACACCGTCCGCGCGGTCGAGTCCCTGCACCGGGCCTTCATCGACGGCGAGGTGCCGCACGGCCCGAACGTCCTCGCGGACGGCACGGACGGAGCCCAGGCCCTACGCCGGCACGTCCTCAACGGCCGCAGGCGGCCGAACCGCTGGGGGATCTCCTTCGGCAAGGAAACCCGCGAGTCACCGAAGAAGGTCGATGCCCTCGCGGCCCTGGTCCTCGCCCGAATGGCCCGTTCCCGCGTCCTCGCCGAGGACGTCCTTCGCAAGCGCCGGAAGCGATCCGGACGCCTTTACGGATTCTGACCCGCCTCGGAAGGAGGCCCCTTCGTGCCTGCCACCGACGGCGCTATCACTGGCCTCGCCGAGGAACTGATCGGCGAGCACCGGACGCAAACGCAGGACCGCAGCCGGGGAGCGGGCAAGGTCGCCCGCTACCTGCGCGGCGATCATGACTTGCCGTACATGCCGAAGGGCGCGAAGGCCGAGTACAAGTCTCTCGCACAGAAGTCCATCACGAATTGGCTCCCGCTGATCAGCGAGACCTACGTGAAGGGCCTGTTCGTGGACGGGTACCGCGCGACTCGGGCGACCGAGAACGCCGCGCCCTGGTCGTACTGGCAGGCGAACCGGCTCGACGCCCGCCAGACCATCCCGCACCGTGGCGCACTGGAGTTCGGCGCGTCCTACGTCGTGGTCCTGCCCGGCGATAAGGCGCCGATGATCCGCCCGCTGACGCCTCTGAAAACGATCGCGATGTACGAGGACGACGACGATGACTGGCCGATTCATGGCCTGCGGGTCAAGGGCCGGTCAGCCGACGGCGCGCGGCTCTACGAGCTGTTCGACAGCGAGGCGGTTCACCTGCTCGCGCGGCCGAAGGACTCGGGCAAGCTGACCGTCGTCCGCTCGGACACTCACGGCCTGGGCGTGACGCCGCTGTCGCGGTTCCGCGACCGGCTGGACGGCCAGAACGTCGGCGTTATCGCCCCGCTGCTCGTGCTTCAGGACCGCATCAGCGAGGCCGTCTTCTCGCTGCTCGCGGCACTTCAGTTCGCGTCATTCCGGCAGCGCTGGGCAACCGGCCTGGCTATCCCCACGATCGACGACCCGGCGTCACCGCTGTACGGCCAGCCGATCGAGCCGTTCGAGGCGGCCGTAGATCGGTTGTGGGTCTCAGACTCGCCGGACGCCAAGTTCGGGAGCTTCGATCAGACCGACGTCACCGGGCACCTCGAAACGTACGGCTCGGGTGTGCGGACGCTGGCCGCTATCGCGCAGCTCTCCCCCCATGTCCTGCTCGGCGACCTGGTCAACCTCTCGGCCGATGCGTTGGCCGCTGCTGAGGCCGCGACACAGCGCAAGATCGGCGAGTACGAGACGATCTTCGGCGAGAGCTGGGAGCAGACCCTACGGCTCGCGGCCCTCGCGGCTGGCGACAAGACGTCGGCTGGCGACATCTCGTGTCAGGTCCGCTGGCGCGACACCGAGGCGCGAAGCCTCGCGGCTGCGGTCGACGCCCTGGGCAAGATGGTCACGATGCTTGCCGTGCCGGCCGAGGCCGCATGGGAGCGCATCCCCGGCGTGACGGACACCGACATTCAGCGGTGGCGCGGCATGGCGACGTCCAGCGACGGACTCGCGGCGCTGGCGGACGCGCTGACCCGGCAGTCAACGCCGGCCCTGCCCACTGCGGCCGTGCCTACTGCGGCCCTTGCCGCTGCGGCGTAATCCGTGGCCGAGCTGACGCCGACGCAGGCTATCGAGCTGTACCGCCTCGCTCAGGCGCAGATCGCGGGCGAGGCGGCGAGCCGGGCGGTCGTGGCCTTTAACGCCCTGCTCGATCCGGCGAACCTGGACGGCTCGTTCGGTTCCTACCTACGCGTCCTCGCGCTGATCACGGACGACGCCCGGCAGCGCATGGCCGCGACCGGTGGTCAGTTCTACCTGACCCACCGCGAGGCTATGCAAGTCCTCGCCGACGCACCGCCGGTCCTGCTGGCTGGCGCGCTCCCGCCCGAGCAGATGACCACAGTCGCACTGGTCACGGGGCCGGTCGAGGTGAAGCGCGCGATCATCCGGGGCGAGCCGATCTCCGTCGCCATGAGCAAGGCCGCCGCGACGACGGCCGGCGCGGTGTTCCGGCTGACCGCGAACGCTGGGCGGGACACGATCGACACCATGACCGCACGCGACCGGCTGGCCCTTGGCTGGGCGCGGGTCACCGATGGGAACCCCTGCTCGTTCTGTGCGCTGTTAGCGAGCCGTGGCCCTGTCTACAAGTCGGACCAGTCCGCGACGGGCCGCAAGGGCAGGTATCACGGGAAGTGCGGGTGCCATCCGGTCGCGGTCTACAGCAAGGGCGACCCGTGGCCCGGCAAGGCTCGGGAGTTTGAAGCCCTGTACGAGAGCGCGACCGAGGGCGAGAGCGGCAGGGACGCGATCAACGCCTTCCGGCGCGCGTACGAAGCCCAGCAACGCGCAGCGGCATAGCCCGCGCACCCCCCTAGAACGGCCCTGGGAGCTACGAGCATTCCGCGGCCTTCCCTCTTACCTAGCCGAGGTGCGTTGAACGACTCACGCACCCTCTCAGGGCTAGCGCACCACCCCTACGCGGGCAGGACCCGCACCCCAACCCGTCCCAGGAGGACAACCCGTGGCCGACGAGCCCACCACCCCGCCCGCGACCGAGTCCGCCCAGACGGGCGAGCTGACGCCGGGCAACGCCGGTAGCACCCCGCCCACCCCGCCGGCCGCGTCGCCCTGGGATGGGCCGTACGACGAGGGACGCGCAACCCGCCTGATCGAGAACCTTCGCGCCGAGTTGGCCGAGGTCAAGGCGAAGCGTTCGACCCCGCCGGCCGACGACGTGAAGGCGCAGTTCGCCGAGCTGACGGCCGAGCTGGCGAAGACGCGGAACGAGGCGATCGAGGCCGCGAAGCGTGCCGCCATTGCCGACGCAAAGGTCCCCGCGCACCTCGCGGGCTACGTCTCGGGCAAGACCCCGGAGGAGATCAAGGCGAGCGCCGAGAAGGTGGCCGCTGACTTCGCGGCCGGCGAGACCACCACCGACCCGCTTCCGGGTCTCCCGAAGCCCCGGCTCACGCCGGGCCGTGCGGCGGCCGACGCCGACTCGCACGACTTCGACGCCGCCGCTGTTGCCCGTGCGGCACGCGGTTACTGACCCTGAGAGGTAGCAATGCCGAACGAGTTCGTTATCCCTGAGCAGGTTCTCTCGACCGCGATTGCGCTGGTTCGGGATGACCTCGTTCTCGCCGCGACCATCAACCGTGACTACGAGGACAGCTTCGGTGGCGGAAAGGGCACCGTGGTCAACGTCCGGGTGCCTGCGACCCTGAAGGCCCGGCGTCGGAAGCTGACCGCCGACGGTACCGCGATCACCACCGACACCGTGAGCGAGTCGACCATCCCGGTCACGATGACCGAGCACGTCTACAGCGCGGTCGACGTCTCGGACGTACAGATGCGGATGGAGATCGCCGACTTCAGTCGGCAGGTGACCGTCCCGCAGGTCCGGGGCATCGTCGAGGACCTGGAAAACCTCGTGGTCGAGACCATGCAGGCCCTCCCCGAGACGCTGGGTATCGCCTACGACCCGGCAAAGCCGCACCTCTCGTTCACCCAGGCCCGGAAGGTGCTGCGGGACCTGGGCCTTCCGGCCGATGGTCTCTGGGCGGCCGTCGGGACCGGGGTTTACTCCGAGCTGGTCGACGCGCAGGCGATCACCGATGTCAGCCAGTCGGGCAGCACCGAGGCGCTTCGGAACGCCAACGTCGGCCGGGTGCGTGGCTTCACGACCGTCGAAAACAACCGACTCGAAGACGACGAGATCGTCTTCTACGGCCGGGACGCCTTCACCCTGGCGATCCGCGCGCCATACCCGCCGGACGGCGCGGCGTTCAGCACTTCCCAGTCCGAGAACGGCTTCGCGCTGACCTGGGTCAAGGACTACGACTCGTCCGTCCTGAAGGACCGCTCGATCTTCCAGACCTACGCCGGCTGCCAGTCCATGAAGGTGCAGCGGCTCGGGAAGGACGGCGTCGCCTCGCTCGTCACCCCGGCGCTTCGGGTGAAGACCTCCACCCCGGTCGCCTGACTTATATGCGTTGAACGTTCATCGCACCTGAAGGAGTTCGTATGAGCCTGCCCTCGCTCGCCACGGTCGGCGACATGGAGAAGCGCCTAGGTCTTGCACCGGGCGCGATCACTGGCGCCGACCTGGTCCGCGCGGGGGCGGCGCTCGACGACGCCTCGGCGCTCGTCCGGGCCGAGGCCGCGAAGGACTGGGTAGCCGAGGACGGAGTCACCCCCCAGGCCCCGGCGGTCGTCGCGATGGTCGTCGTGACGGCGGCCCTACGCAGCTACCGGAACCCGGACGGCTACCAGGGCGAGAGCGTCGGTTCCTACTCCTACCAGTACGCCCAGGGCGCGACGTCCGTGTACCTGCTCGGGCCAGAGAAGGACGTCGTCAAGCGCGCGGCGCGGGTCGGCTCGGGAAGCTACGGCGTTTACACGGTCCGGACTCCCTCGGCCTACAGCTCGCCGCCTGCCGACGAGTTCCCGTTCGGGAGGCTCGCGTGAGGTTCCCGGACGAGGTCGTGATCCTGCGGTCAGTCGGCGCCGACGAATACGGAAACGCAGACGGCTCATGGGATAACCCGCTCGCGATCCCGACGGCCGGGTTCCTGTCCGGCGAGGTCTGCTACCTACGGGCCAACGCCGACGCAGTCCGGGGCGATCGGCTGCTGATCAACGGCCGGATGTACGCGATCAACGGCGAGGTGACCGAGGCCCGCTCGCCGAGTAAGTCGGTGCTGAAGACCGCTCAGGTCGTCGCCCTGGACGACGCGCAGCCAACCGAGTTCGCCGTCCGCCGGTCCGGCGACACCATGACCGGCCCGCTCGTTCTGCCGGACGGTTCGCCGGCCGCGTCCGAGGCGTTCGTCCTGGCCCACGGTGGCGAGGGTGGCGGCATCGGTCCGGCTGGTCCGCAGGGCGCGAAGGGCGACCAGGGCGAGCCCGGCCAGCCGGGTCCGCAAGGTCCCCCCGGCCCGCAGGGTCCGCCCGGAACGGGCGGCGGCGCCGCGTCGATGCCTCGGGCGAAGGTGCACGTCGCCAACCCGGACCCCGAGCCCTGGCAGACCAACACCTACAACCTGCTCGCGTTCGCGATGCCCGAGCACGTCGACTCCGGCATGTGGACGCCCGACGTCCCGACGCGGGTCACGATCGCCGAGACCGGCTTCTACACGCTGACGTTCTCAATCGTCCTCATCGCCCCGGAAACGCAGCCCAGCAACGCGACCCTTTACGCGATGGCCCGGAAAAACTCGGCTGGCGCGGCTCTGGGCGGCTTCACGATCGGCGTGGGCGTCGGCCAGGGACAGAACGTCCTCGGCCAGCCGTTCGGCGGGGCCGGCTCGTTCGAGGCCGAGTTCGTCGCCGGTGACTACGTCGAAGGCTTCTTTCGCCCGACAGCGGGCGGCGGCTGGCGGATGGACCCCACCGCTACCTACCTGAGCATCCGGAGGGTCGCGTGAACCGCTCGAAGCTGAAGCTCGACCACTCCGGTATCGAGGCGGTCCTGAAGTCCGCCGAGGTGGCGGCCGAAATCGGCGATCTCGCCGAGTCCGTCCGGGCCGAGGTCGCCGCTCACCCGGCCGTGACAAAGCACAAGATGACCGTCCGCGTGAGCACGTACACCACCGACCGTGCGGCGGCGGCCGTCGACATCGCGCACCCCGGCGGGCTGGGCGCCCAAGCAAAGTACGGAGTCCTGACCCGAGCGGCCGGCGCGGCTGGGTTAGAGGTCCGCGAGTCGTGAAGGTTCGCTTCCCCGACCCGATGCGCGCCACCCTCGCGGTACTACGGCCGGCGCATCCCGGCGTCACGTTCGGGACGAAGCTTCCCGACGAGTTCGCGGCCGGCGACGGCCCGGCGCTGCCCTACGGGTGCGTCCGGACCGACGCGACGAAGGTGCGCTACCCGGTCGAGGCGACATCGACCGTACGCGTGACCGTCTGGGCCCAGTCCGAGGCTGCGGGCGTCGAGCTGGCCGGCGACATCCTCGCGACGCTGCTCGGCTACGAGGGCGGCCCGGACGCCCGAGGCTTCGGCCATCTCACCGGCCCGCTCCCGGCGGCCGACCCGGACACCGGGCGGCCGATCTGCTCGACCACCGTTGCCGCACGCCTGCGGCCGTACATCACCTGAAGGAGTTCGCATGGCAGGCGACCCGACGAAGGCGGGCCTCTGGGGCGGCGCCGATGTCTACATTGCACCCGTCGGGACTGCGTTCCCGACCGACCTCGCGACGGCTTGGGCCGTGGACTGGGAGCCGGTAGGCATCCTGGACGGCGAAGAGGGCTTCACCTGGGCGCGGGACATGGAGGAGTCCGAGTTCTACGGCTGGGGCGGAATCCTCATCCGGAAGACCCGCTCGAAGCACAAGCGGACCGTGACCTTCGTGGCCCTCGAAGACAACGACGTCGTGTACGAGCTGGCCAACCCAGGAAGCACCCGAACGGTCAGCGAGGGCGTGACGACCTCGCTCGTCAAGGTGCCGGAGAACCGCGAGTTCGCGATCGGTTTCGAGCTGCGCGACGGCACGAAGCGCACCCGGCGATTCGTCAAGCGGGCGACGGCCGACGTAGACGGCGAGGTCAAGGAAAGCGAGACCGAGCTGACCGCCTACACGTTCCTCGTGACGCTCTACCCCGAGGCTGACGCAACCCTCTACACCGAGCTTGCCGGGCTGTTCACTCCCACAGCTTGATGCGCTCAACGTTGCACGCATCACCCGAACCCCGAGGGCGCCGCGCGGACGTCCTCGGGGTTCGTCTCTCCGCGCCTCCGCGATGACCTGAGGAGTACCGATGACCGCACGCAGCGCCGCGAAGGCCGAGGCCCTGGGCGTGAAGATCGCCTTCACCCACGAGGACGTCTCGTACGAGATGGACCCGGCGATGAGCTGGGATCTCGACGCGATGGAGGCGTTCGAGGACGGCAACCTCGTCACCTGTATCCGGCTGATCCTCGGCCCCGAGCAGTACGCGAAGTTCAAGCCGCGCGGCACGAAGCGCACTGTCGGCGACCTGTCCGCGCTGTTCGAGACGATCCAAAAGGCGGCTGGTACCCCAAACTGACGCAGCTCGTCGCCCTGGTCCGCGAGCACCCGGACGCACTGGAAGCCGACCTCGCTCGGTACTACCCCGGCGTCCGGCTCGCGGATCTCTGGCGCGGCGAGCTGTCTTGGCGCGAGCTACACGCCTACGTCGCCCACCTCCCGCCAGCCTCGGCGTGCTGGGCGATTGAGCACGGCGTCCCCTTCGGCACCTCTCCTACCGATGTCCTGCTCGCCGACCTGTACGGCGCGCTGACCGGCGAGACGCACCCGCTACGGCCGAAGCCGAACCAGCAGGTCAGCGACGTCGCCGCGTCCGACACCTTCGCCCGCCTGAAGGCGCAGCGCGAACGCCTGAAGCGAGAAAGAGAGGCCACGTCGTGAGTACGCGCGTGGGCTGGGCGACCCTCCAAATCATTCCGTCCACGAAGGACTTCGGTAAGACCCTCGGCAAGGACGTGGATCCGCAGCTCGACGCGACCGGGAAGAAGTCCGGCGGGGCGTTCGGCGGGGCGTTGCTGGCAGGCGTCGGCAAGTTCGCCGGCCCGCTGGCGGCCGTCTTCGCGGGTGTCCAGGTCGGCGGCTTCCTGAAGGACGCGATCACGCAGGCGTCCGACCTCAGCGAGGCGGCGAACAAGCTCAATACGGTCTTCGGCACGGCGACCGGCTCGGTGATGGACTTCGCGAAGGCCGGAGCCTCGGGCCTCGGGCAGAGCAACCTAGCCGTCCAGAACGCCGCCGCGATGTTCGGCGTGTACGGCAAGGCCGCCGGGCTGGCCGGCGCAGCGAACGCCGATTTCTCGACGCAGCTCGTCCAGCTCTCGACCGACCTCGCGAGCTTCTACAACACCCACCCAACACAGGCCGTCGAGGCGATCACTGCCGGCCTGCGAGGCGAGTCCGAACCGTTGCGGGCGTACGGCGTGCTGCTCGACGACGCGACGCTTCGACAGGAAGCCCTACGCCTCGGGCTGATCAAGACCACGAAGAACGCCCTCACGCCGCAACAGCGCGTGCTAGCGGCTCAGGCCGCGATCATGCGACAGAGCACCGTCGCGCAAGGCGACTTCGCGAAGACGTCGAACGGCCTCGCCAACCAACAGCGGATCCTGACGGCGCAGTGGGAGAACGCGAAGGCGACGCTCGGGCAGGCGTTCCTACCCGCGATAACGGGCGTCGTCCAGGTCTTGAACAAGGGCTTCGCCCCGGCGATGAAGTCGCTCACCTCGGGGGCGAGCAAGCTCCCGACGATCGGCCGGGCGTTCTCGACGCTGTTCGACCCGGCCAACGATGACGCGGCGTACGGGTTCGGCGAGCTGCTGGACAACGCGTTCGGCAACACCTCGAAGTACGTCGACCCGCTGACCCGGCTCGGGACCGGCATCCTCCGGTTGAAGAGCTACTTCGCCTCGTTGACCCCGAGCCTGAAGGCCATCGGCGCGACCTTCGCCGACCTTGGCCGGTTCCTGGGTTCCTTCTTTCAGGCCGAGATCATGCCGGCCCTTCAGTGGCTCGGGGTGCAGGCGGCCCCGCTGCTCGGGCAGGCCGGCGCGGCGATCCGATCGATGATCGACGCGTTGGTCCCCGCGCTGGGCGTTCTCGGCCTCACATTGAAGACCGTCTTCGGATTCCTGGGTCCGCCGCTGGTCGAGGCCGTGAAATTCGTCTTCGGCGCGGTGATCGGCATCGTCTCGGGCTTCCTGACCGTCGTTCAGGGCGTCTGGCAGATCGTCAAGGGGATCTTTACCGGGGACTGGTCGCTCGTCTGGACCGGCGTACAGACGATCTTTGCGGGCGTCTGGCGGGCGATCGAGTCGACCTTGGTCGGCGCGGCCGAGGCCGTCCGCGCGCTCGCCGTGGGCCTGTTCGGCGGGCTGGTCTCGCTGATCGGCTCGAAGCTCGCCGAAGCGGGCCGGGCCGTCGGTAGCTGGGCCGGCTCGGTCGCATCGTGGTTCGCCGACCTCGGTCGGCGCGTCGGCGCGTCGGTGTCCGGCCTCGCCTCGTCCGTCGCGAGCGGCTTCACCTTGGCGATGTCGCGCGCTCGTTCCGCCGTGGTCAGCGGCGCGTCGTCCGTGGTGACCGGCTTCGATTCGTTGCGCGACAAGGCGATCGGGGCCGTGTCCGTTCTCGCCTCCCGGTTCGTCTCGATCGGCGCCGATGTCGTCTCGGGCTTCATCCGAGGTGTCCAGTCCAACGCCGGCCGCATCATCTCGGCAGTCCGCGCGGCGATTACGGACAAGCTGCCTTCGTTCGTGAAGGACGCCCTCGGCATCCACTCGCCGAGCCGGGTCTTCGCTGCCCTGGGCCGCAACGTGTCCGAGGGCATGGCGCTCGGCATCAACCAGCGGGCGGGGAAGGTCACGAAGGCTGTCTCGGCCCTGACGCAGATTCCGGACGCCGCGAGCGTCAACGTCGGCACCGTTCCGCGTAAGCCGGGCGACGACGAGGCCAGCTCGGGCGGGCCGCTGATCGGCTCGCTCACCATCTCGTCGACCGACTCGGTCCGCGACCAACTCGACGAGGTCAACTTCGCGCTTCGGCGCATTCGCCGAGGGGGCGTCTATGCGTGACGGTGAGTGGACGCTGTCCTACCCCGGCACCTCGATCACGTGGGGCACCGCGGCTTCGCCGATCGTGAATATGTCGGCTCCGGCGCTGGGCGACGCGGCGCTACGGGCCGACGACGACGATCGGCCCCGGTCCGATGGTCGGGGGTTCGGCGTCGACTTCCGGGGCGGTACGACGATCTCGTTCGACCTCGGGGTGTTCGGCCCCGACGAGGCCACCGCTCGGCGGACCGTCGCCGAATTGGCCCGCGCGTGGCGGGCCGACGCGGTCCGGACCGTACCGGGCGCCGTGGCCGAGCTGCGCGTCCGGTACGCCGGCCGCGAGCGAGTTACCTACGGGCGGCCACGCCGATTCGCGGTCATCGAGACCTACGCGGCAGATGGGATCTTCGCCGTCGTCGCGGACTTCGACACGGTCGATGACCTCTGGTACAGCCCCGAGGACAACTGGCGCACCGTGACGCTCGCCCCGCCGGCTGGCGGTGGGCTGACCGGCTTGCTCGCGTCCCCGCTGACCACGACCGGCAACTCTGACCGGTCGATCGGCGTCACGATCGGCGGCGAGCTGCCGGCCTGGTCGGTGCTGGAAGTCCACGGCCCCATCACGAACCCGGTCGTCGAGATCGTCGGACTCTGGCGCGTCGAGCTGAACACCACCATCGCCTACGACCGGACCGTGTGGGTCGACACCCGCCCGTGGCGGCGGCTGGTCGAGATCAACGGCGGCGGCTCACTGGCCGGCTCTCTGACGCGCGGGTCGGTCCGCCTGGGCGCCTCGGCCATCCCGCCCGGCCCGTACGAGCTGGCCCTTCGCGGCACCGACGAGACCGGTACCGCCTTCCTGCGCTTCGCGTGGCGCGAGACCTTCACCACCCCATAGGGAGCGTGTTTAAACATGGCCTGGGATTCCGTCCCCTGGTTCGTCGGCGGGGGCGCCGAACACAGCCCCGAGGTCGCCCGCCTGCTCGCGTACAGCGCACTGAACGGCAACGAAGGCGTTCTCGGCGTCGGGGACCTGAAGGTCCGGGCGCTGTCCGTGCCCGGTGCTGGCGTCCGGGTCATGCCCGGCGCCTGCTCGATCCTGAACCGGGCGACCGGTGGGGCGTTCCAGACGTACGCGGCCCGCCTGATCAGTGAGGACACCGTCCCCACCACGCCGACCGGATCGGGCGGCAACCGGTCGGATCTCGTTGTCGCCCGAATCGAAGACCCGACCATGCCCGGCGAGCCGTGGCAGGACCCGACGGACGCCAAGGTCGGCCCGTACGTGTTTACACGCGTCGTCCCGAACGTGCCGGCGAACACGCGGACCGTCGCTCAGCTCGGCCTCGGCTACTCCGCTATCGCGCTCGCCCGGATCGATTTCCCGCCCAGCACGGGCACCGCCACGGACGCGATGATCGTCGACCTGCGGAAGGTGGCGAACCCGCGCCGGGAACGGCGGGTCCTGATCTCGTCGCCGAGCACCGCCGACAACCTCACCGAAGCCGCGTACCGCGATTGGCCGACGGTGGCCGTGAAATCCGTCGAGGTGCCTGCCTGGGCAACACAGGTCCGCATCATCACGACGCTCTCGGGCGTCGTCGCGATCAACAACCGGGTAGACGGCATCATCCGCCACCGGTTCGGAGCCACGTTCGGGCAGGACACCCGCTACGACACGAACAGCGTCACGACCTTCGACGCCCTGGACAAGACCATGATGACGGCCGATGTCCTGAGCGTTCCCGCGTCGTACCGAGGAACCACGCAGGCCGTGGCCGTTCAGGGCGCGGCCACGTATCGCGGCCCGGCTGCCCCGTTCGACGGCACCCTTCAGGCGTACGACGCGACGACGATCGTCACGGACATCGAGTTCGTCGAGGTACCCGAGTGACCGTCTGGCGGTACATCGCACAGCGGGCACTCACCGGGGAGTTCGTGCACTGGGAAGTGCCGCTCGCCCGCGACGAGCTGACCTGGGCGCTGTCCGGGGCCGGCGCCCTGCGCGGCACCATCGCCCCGGACGTCGGCGCACTGCGCGCCCCGGACGGCCGGCTCGTCCTGGACGAGTGGGGAACCCTGCTCTATGCGGAAGCCGACGGGCAAATTCGCTGGGGCGGCATCGTCGTCCGGTCCGGCTTCAACGGCCCGGCGTGGGAGGTCGAGGCCGCCGGCTTCACGACCTACCCGCACGGCCTGCCGTACCTGGGCGACTGGGCATCGCCGAGCGTCGACCCGGCGGAAGCCTTCCGGCACATCTGGTCCCACGTCCAGGGCAGCCCGGACGGAAACCTCGGCGTCGTGGTGGACGGCACGGCCACGCCCGCTCGCCTCGGTACCACCGATGAGCCGTACGCGCTGAACTGGTGGGAGGCCCCCGACTGCGGCGGCGAGCTGGACACCCTCGCGCAGGAAGGCCGGTTCGACTACGCCGAGGAACACGCCTGGTCTGGGCCCTCAACGATCGCGCACCGTATACGGATCGGTTACCCGCGGATCGGCCGTCGGCGTGAGGACTTGGCGTTCGTCCAGGGCGACAACGTGACTTCGGTCGTGGCGGTCGACCGCGACGGCGGCGAGTACGCCAACGGGATTCACGGCCTGGGCGCGGGTGAGGGCCGGGCGGCCGTCGCGACCGATGTCGTCGAGCGGGACGGCCGGCTACGCCGCATCTCCGTGTACGCCGACAAGTCAGTCACCTCGAAGGACCGGCTGACGACGCTGGCCCGAGGCGAGCTGGCGATCCGCCGGAACGTCCTCGAAGTCGCCTCGGTCGACCTCATCAACCACCCGAACGCACCGATCGGGTCATGGCAGGTCGGCGACGACGTCCTGATTCAGGCCGAGCTTCCGTGGCTCGGCGAAGTCGCGCTCTGGGAGCGCATCACCGGGTGGTCACTGATCGGAGAAGACCGCGCCCGGCTTCTGCTGCGTCGGTCCGACGCATTCACCTACGGGGGTATCTGAGGTGACATCCGCTGACGCGCTCGCCCGCGAGCTGGCCGACCTACGCCGCCGGCTGACCGCGATCGAGCGCACCGCGCAGATGCCGCGATCAAGCATCGACGGCGGCGCACTGGTCGTCAACGACTCGGCCGGCGTCCCGGTAATCCGGGTCGGCCGACAGCCTGACGGCTCGTTCGCCGTGTCCGCCGAGGAACACGCCCGCATCATCGCGAACGCGGTCACGCCCGAGCTGGCCGAAGAGATATCGAAAGACCTCGCCATCGCGGACGGCGCCGTGACCGCAGCCAAGCTCGCGGCCGGCGCCGTGACGACGACGAAGATCGCCGACGACGCCGTGAGCACGCCGAAGATCGTCGCGGGTGCCGTCCAGACCGCGCAGCTCGCGGCCGACGCCGTAGCGGCCGGGAAGATCGCGGCCGACGCGATCACGGCCCGCGAGATCAAGGCACAGACCATCACGGGCATCACGCTCGCGGGTGGTGAGCTGATCGTCGCGGACACCGACGGAAGTTACGTGCACGTCTACGACGACCCGGCCAGCGGCGCAACGATCGACATGCGCCCGGCGGACGTAGACGACTCAGTCATTACCCCCGCAACAATCCGGACGGCGCTCGTCGACGAGGACGTGACCACGGTGATTCGCGGACCCAACATCAACGGCAACGGGTCCGCCGAAATCTTCATGGGGTCGGACGGCTACGGCGGCACGCTGGAGATCCGCAGCGGCTACTACTGGCTAACCTCCGACAACGGCTGTTCCTGGGTTCTCGGGGGTGACTGGGAACTTGCACGGCCCGAGGTCGACCCGGAAGACGGTCAGTTGTACTACATGATCTATTTCCAGGTCTGGAACGACGGGAGCGTCCACGCCTCGTCGTTCGAGGGCCGAACGGCCGGCTTCTGGGGCGACGAGGACGACCCGAGCAAGCCCAGTCTCAGCGTCGAGGGAACGTCCAGTTTTTATGGTGACATCGAGGTCTTCGGCTCGCTCGAAGTCGACGGCCCGATTACTTCTGGCGCTCATGCCGTCCTTACCCGCCCATCCGCGTTCACCGTGGCTAGCAACGGTTCCGGCAGCCCGATCCCCTGGGCTACCGCCGCGCGCAACGTCGGCGGCATGTGGTCGAGCGGGACCGACGTCGTAATCAGGCGGGCCGGTACCTACCTCGTCACCGCCGCCGGCTCGTTCGACGGAAACGCCACCGGGGTTCGTTCCATGGGCGTGCACCGCAACGGCGACAACATCGCCGAGTTCAAACGGCCCGCGAGCACCCCGGCGCAGAACGACCCGATGAACGTTGCGATCGAGATCGTGTGCGCCGAGAACGACGTCATCCAGCTTTGGGCCTTCCAGACCAGCGGCGCGAACCGAAACTTCAGCCTGTCGACCATGTCAGTCCGCCTCGTCGGCGCCTGATCTGGATGCGCTAAACGTTCGACGCACCGCCTCATTCCAAAAGGGCGCTCCCATTCCGGGGGCGCCCTTTCGTTTGCCCGAAAGGAACCACCGTGACGGTTGCCCCTCAAAACCTGAAGGACGCCCGAACCCTCATCCTCGAATCTCTGCCGGTCGACCCGGCGGCTGTCGGCATCGTCGGCGACGACGCGCACTCAGGCGGATATCACTGCGGCTCGGACCGGACTGTGAAGAACGACTACTCCGTGGTCGAGTCCTCGCGGGACAAGACGGGCCTGACGACCGCAGCGAGCGCGCTCGACGTCGGACAGTTCTTCAAGGGCGCCCACAACCTGCGGACGTTCTCGGCGTGGCTGGTAAACGAATGTGCAAAGGGGGCAGCCGACACCAAGGACATCCGCGAGGTCATCTACAGCCCCGACGGGCACAGCGTGAAGCGCTGGGACCGCGAGGGAAAGCGCACCTCGGGCGACGACTCCCACCTCTGGCACACGCACATCAGCTTTTACCGCGACGCCACAAAGGCTAACCGCGACGTGCGCCCCCTGTTCCGGCGCTACATCGCGTACGTCAACGGCACCCCCGCCCCGAAGCCCCCGGCGCCGACGCCCGCACCGACGAAGCTCGGTCAGCGGACCGTGAAGCAGGGCATGACCGGCGCCGACGTGAGCGAGCTCCAGACGAAGCTCAACGCAAAGGGCCCCCGGCTGACCGTGGATGGCAACTTCGGCCCGGCGACCCTGAACGCGGTCACAGCGTTTCAGCGGCTCTACTCGCTAAGCCCGGACGGCATCGTCGGCCCGAACACCGTCGCGGCGCTGCTGACCGGCCTCGGCGGTCGCGCACTGAAGCAGGGCGCGACCGGCTCCGACGTGCGTGAGCTTCAGCGCTTGCTCACCGCCCAGGGCTACAAGCTCGACCAGGACGGCGAGTTCGGTCCGAAGACCCTCGCGGCTGTGAAGGCGTTCCAGAAGAACCGGAAGCTCGCCGTTGACGGGCAGGCCGGACCGAAGACCATCGGCGCTCTCAGGAAGTAACCCCTCATGCCCCTCACTTCGCCCGACCCGTCGTCCGACCTTCCGCCGGAAGTCCAGGTTCAGATCTGGTTCGCCCGCCTGGAAGCAAAGCTCGACATCGCGCTGTCCCAGCACGCCGACCACGAAACCCGCCTCCGCGAGATCGAGCGGCGGCCGGTCGTGACACCTCGGGCGATGTGGGTGGGCCTCGCCGCTGTCGGCGGTCTAGTCGCGGCGGCACAGCCGTTCCTAGACCGCCTCTACGCCAACTGACCCCGCCCACCCGGAAGGACCCCGCCATGTCCCGTCAGCCCATCGTCACCCGCGCCGCCATCGTCTCGGGCGTCGGTACCGTCGTCGCCCTGCTCGCCCTCTTCGGGGTAGACGTTCCCGCCCCAATCAGTGCAGCGGTCGTCGGCGTGCTGGTGATCGTCGCCCCGTTCGCCGTGGCGCTCCTGGCCCGGCGCCACACCACGCCCATCTCCGACCCGCAGGACGCCAACGGCTCACCCCTGGTCCCGGCGGTATCCGCAGGTCAGGAAGCCGACGGCGGCGCTGGGGCGAACAGCTTCAGCCCTGAGGCGGACGCATACACCCCCGAGCACGCCGCCTGACGCGCCACCCGCCCCGCCCTCGGTCTCCACCGGGAGCGGGGCGTTTCGGCGTTTACACGCTCCGCTTATCAGCTGTAGCCCTCGGGCGGTCCGCCCCGCCCGCCCGAAATCCGCCCGGCGGCTGTGGCGGGAAGTGCTAGGGAGCCTGCCCGTCGCCCTGCTCGACACGGACGAGAGGCCGCCGCACCAGCACGCGCACAGCTTGCGCCGCCCCTTCCTGCGCCTCGTAGTTCTCGGGAGCGGGCCGGGTACCGGACGCTTGAAGCATCTCCAAGACCACGTTCGTCCCCACGGCCCCGGCCTCTCCAGGCGCCACCTCGTCTGTGGTCAGCCCTGCTTTCCGCGACGACAGTTCAGCGCGGTGCACCTGCCAGTCCATTACCATTTGCAGCCCTTGCTTCGCCACGTACAAGGCCGCTAAGGCATATCCGAATGGTTTTGTCTCACTGGCTAGCGTCGTGAGAACCACCTCTAGCGGGCTCGCCAGCTTGAGGCTGGCTACCCCAACTGGCACATCGGGTCGCGTCGCCTCGGCTCGGGCGAAGTGAAAAGTTGGCCCGGTCTGCGTAACCCAGACGGCCCCACTGTGGGTCACGGAGCTTTCAAACAAATCAACTTGCTGCACGGGCCGATGGCCGACGCCTTCCATACCGCCCGGCAGGCGACCGATTATCTGCTTCAGCAAATCACCACGCGTGGTCGAGCGCTCCGGCCCATCCTGGACATCCGGCCCGCCAAAATCAGCAACCCCACGGTACACGGTTGCGTCACGGCCTTGACCTCTGTCGGTGGGCCCATCGCTCTCACTCGCGCCCGGAACGTCTTCGCTAGCCTGCCTGCCCGCCGGCGCCGGACCACCACTAGCTTGCGCTCGGGTAAGCAAATACGCGTACCGGCATATGGCGTCCAGTGCAGCCAGATACTCGCTGACGACCGCGAGAGGCGGGGTGTCCCCAAGATCGGCCACGACCAGGAGTGTCGGCGCCTGAGTCGAGGTCTGGCCGAGCGTCTGCGTCATAGGGGCATTTAAACATGAGCGTATCGACGATCTGCGAGCACCGACGCCAGGCAGGAACCCGAGGTGAACCCTCACACCCCCGGAAACGCCGCCTGACGCATGTGGCCCTGCGACGGTCGGCCGAGCCCAGCCGAGATCCGACCGCCGGACGAGTAGATCAAAAGTGGACCGCCCTTATTTCACCTAGTACCGTTAGCATCGTGAGCGATGGACCTGTACGAATCACTCAGCCCCTACTTGTGGTTCTTGAGACACTCCTTGCTGCCGACGAGCACGAGCTACACGGCTGGGCGATCATGAAAGCCACCGGCCGAGCCGGACCCACCATCTACAAGATCTTGGAGCGCTTAGCCGAGGCCGAGTGGGTAACGTCCCGGTGGGAGGCCGAGGTCGAGCCAGGCAAGCCGCGTCGCCGCTACTACCGGCTCACCCCACACGGGGCCACGCGAGCGGAGGACATCCTGGCGCACCAGCGGTCGAAGCCCGTTGGCCGGTTCCGGCTGGCGTTCGGGGCCATCGACGGGTGCGAGGCATGACCCGGGAGATCGTTATCGGTGCAATCATCAGCCTGCTGATAACGGAGTTCACCGACATCTCACCGTGGGCCGCTCGGCGCTTGGCTCGGTGGGCTGCCTACCACTGGACGGCCGATGAGGAAATTGCAGCCGGGTACGCCGAAGAGTGGGCAGCGGTCATCGAGGCCCGACCAGGAAGGCTTCTCAAGTTGGCGACCGCCCTGTCGTTCACTTTCGGAGCGTTCGGACGGTGGGCGCCGCAACGTCTAGCGGCTTGGTCTCGATCTGTCGTGACCCTCTTTCTCCCTCATCTCCTTATGAATGTCCTCACCGGGCGTGACCGACGCAGGGTTCGTGCGATCGAGGAATTGCTCAAGACCAACCCACCCCGGAACCCAACGGAGTAGCAGACCGGGGACGAACGTTCCTGAACACCCTCGCACCCCTCGGCCCACTCCCTTCGTGTCCAGCAACCGACACAGGGAGCCGACCGGTGCCATCGATTGACAGCTACACGACCTGGAACGACCCACTCCTTCGCCGGCTCGCAACCGCCGCCCCCGCCACCCGCGAAGACGCCATCCGCCGGGCAGAGCTGATCCTTCGCACTGCCGGCGTGAAGGCCGACATCGTCCCGCGTCACCCGGCATGGAAGGCCGGGGATGTCGTGGTCGTCTACTACGGCCCGCAGCGCACCCCGTACACCTACGTTCGCGGCCGGGAGACCTGGCCCGCCGATGGCGACCGCCCGGCGAAGGCCGACGGCTTCATGAACGAGCAGTACGACCGTGACCGACTGAAGCCCGTCTTGCAGGCCGGGGGCGTGCCGTTCGAGCGGACCCGGCTCTGATGGCGCGTCCGATCCTGGGACTCGTCGGCCGGAAGCGCACCGGTAAGGACACGGTCGCGGCCCGGCTCGTCGAGGCTCACGGCTTCGTCCGGTACGCCTTCGCGGATGAGTTGCGGCGCGCGGCGCTGGCGCTCAATCCGATCATTGTTCCGGGTAACACCCCGTGGGGGTCGTACCGGCTGTCTGAGATTGTCACGGCCGACGGCTGGGAGAAGGCAAAGGAAGACCCCGAGGTCCGGCGGACGCTGCAAAATTACGGCGTGGCGATCCGCGAATTGGACCCGGATTTCTGGGTCCGTCTGGTCTTGCGCGAGGTGAACGACGATCCGCGCCCGGTCGTGATTACCGATGTCCGCTTCCCGAACGAGGCTCGGGCGGTCGAGGACGTCGGGGGCGTGCTCGCCCGCGTCGTTCGGCCCGGCCTCGACGAGTCCGATATCCACGCCAGCGAGACCGCTCTAACCGATTACCCGACGAAGTTCGATCTTCTGAACGACAGGGATGTCCCGGCGTTGCACAGGCACGCCGACGAGCTGGTAAACCTCTTGTAACTAAGGTCACCCTAAGTAGGCCCCTGGCATGGTCCGGCATACGCTGACCTTGCCAGGGGCCTTTCGGCGTTTGCCCAGGTCAGCGGCCCATCTGCACCTTTAAGGGCGATTTAAGGATCAAGGGATTACCGCTGAACGTTCAACGCAGCTAGGCTGGTCTGGGACACCCCGAGTGAAACGAGGGCGCCGAACCGTGGAACCCACCAGCGCCGAGGACGAGCAGGCCCGTACGAAGGACGAGCTTGGTGGAGCCCTCGTGCGCACGTTGAAACAGTTACGCCGCGTGACCGGCAAGGAAGGACGAACGCCGTTCTACCGTGAAATCGCCATACTTTCCGTTGATCTACGACCGCATTTTTTGGTGGAGGAGACCGGCCAGCCCGACTGGGCGGGCCGGACGTGGGCGTACCGCGAGTTCATCCGCAGCAAGTACAGCGACGCGGGCTACAGCAAGGATGAGGCGCGGCCGATTCAGACTGCCGTCCGTTACCACACCGCAACGGCCATTCGTGACCGAATCTCGGCCGAGCAGGTCGAGGACGCGGGACTTCAGTCCGACGACATCCTGAAGAGGGAGCGGGACCGGCGCAACGTGCGGAGCGCAATTCTCGCGACCGTGGCTGCCCCGGCAGACGATCTGAACGCCGACCCCGGTCGGTCGATGGCCGCCGCCCTGCTGATCCTTCAGCGGCTCGACCTGGCGCAGGTCGCCGCGCTGAACGGGTCCGCGAAGACGCAGGCACGAGCTGTGCTAGCGCGGCTCGCCGCAGTGGGCGATGCACTGAGCGCAGCGCTCGAAGCGCCGGATGACGAAACAGCTTGAAGTGCCGTCATTTCTGTATAGCTGCTTTAGAGACTTCTCCTCCTCCTCTTTAACCTGAATAGGGAAGTGACGGAAGTTCCGTCGTTCCGTCACTGTCGACCCTCTCACCGCGCCCGCTAGGCCCTCACTGGCCCGGCGGGCGTCTTACTGTCGGCACCTCCTGAACAGCACATACCCTGCTGGCCCACTCCTCCTGTGTCCATCTGGAACACAGGCCGAGAGGGGCCGGGTAGGTATGACCACACCCAAAATCAACACCATCTCGCGCGGCGGCTCGCGTTGGTACGTGAACCCCGAAAGCGGCGCGAAGGCACCGGGCGTGACGAGCGTTCTCGGGATGTTGCCGAAACCGTTCCTTCAGCACTGGGCCGCTAAGGTCGTAGCGACCTACGCCGTCGAGAACCTAGGAGACATCGTCGGCATCGCCCTACGGGGAGACCGGCAGGGCGCAATCGACTACCTGAAGGGAGCGCCCCGGCGGGACACCGCGCAGGCGGCAGAGACCGGCACGGCCGCTCACGACCTCTTCGAGACGATGGCAAAGGGCCTGCCTGTCGGCCGGGTGCACCCGGACTACAAGCCGTTCGTTGAACACTTTGACGCGTTCCTGGTGGAATTCCACCCCGAGATCGTGTTCACCGAAGAGACCGTGTGGTCCGAAGAGGTCGACTACGCCGGCTCGTTCGACGCCTACGCGGTGATTGACGGTGAGCGGCTGTGGTTGGACTGGAAGACGACCCGCAGCGGCGTGCACCCCGAGGTCGCGATCCAGTTGGCCGCGTACCGGCACGCGGACTACATCATCAGGCCAGACAAGACCCGCGTCCCGCTCCCCGGTGCTGACGGGGGCGCGGTGCTGCACGTCCGGCCCGAGGGCTGGTCGTTGGTCCCCGTTCGGTGCGACGCCGAGGTGTTCGAGGTCTTCAAGGTGTTGCGCGAGGTCTTCACCTGGGACCGCGAGACGAAGGACGGGGTAATTGGCGAGCCGGTCAACAAGGCGCCGACCGCCGAGCCGAAGCGGCGCACCCCGGCGCCCCGTCGGCGGACCGCGTGATCGAGCACGCCGACCGCGACGACGTCCTGTGGCTGGCGGGCCTGCTCGAAGGGGAAGGCGCGTTCGACTTGCACCGGGCGAGGTATCCGCGCGTCCGCGTGGCGATGACCGACCGGGACGTGATCGGCCGGGCCGCGACCCTCTTCGGCGTGTCCGTTCGGCTCACGCTCAAGCCGGCGCCGCAGCAGGCGATGTGGCATGCCGAGGCGTCCGGGCCGAAGGCTGAGGCGGTTATGCGGGCGATCCTGCCGCACATGGGTGCCCGGCGGTCGGCGCGCATCGCGACGATCCTCGGCCACGCCCCGAAGACGGCGAAGACGACCGTCTCGATCTCGCGTCCGCCGGGTCTCCCGAGCGCGCCGAAAGCCGCGTGAACAGGGCTTACGTCGCTGGCCCACTCACTACCTGACAGCTACCGCAGCGCGGGGCGTGGGCCTTCAACGCCGCCCAGCTTCCCAACGACCCGGCTTAGCAGGGCGCCCGCGCTTCACCCCTTGAAGGAGCCCGTACATGGGTTTGCGTATCTGGGAGACCGACCCCGAGGCCGAGCCGAAGCCCCGCCAGAAGTTCACAAGCGATATCGTCGGCCGGTTTCGCAGCGGCTACCAGGTCAACGGGCGCCCGGCAGCGCTCGAACAGTGGCGGGTCACGTCCGGCGATCCGGACGTAGCCGACACCATCCGGGCGATGTTCGGTGGCGATGCCGCGCAGACCTGGGACACGCAGGGCGAGGACAGCCTGGAAGTGTTCACCGAGGCCCCGCGTGTGAAGGTCGTTCTCGACGGCCCCTCGGCCATCCGGCAAGAGATGATCCTCTGGGGCCGCAACACGATGATTCGGCGCTGTGACGGCGTCGAGCAGACGATGGACGAGGACAAGGGCAAGCCGTGCGAGTGCCCCGCGTCCTACCAGGACCGCAAGGACGCGGCTAAGTCCGGCCGTGGCTGCGCGCCGAGCATCACGATCTACTTCACGCTCGCGGATGACCCCGACCTTGGACGCTTCCGCTTCAACTCTGGGTCATGGTCCCTCGTCCGCGACATCGTGACCGCCGAAGCGCAGCTCGCGGCGATCGACGGACCGGCCGAAGCGTGGCTCGGCCTCGAAGTCGTCGAGTACGAGGCGGGCGGCAAGAAGCGGCGCTTCACGAAGCCCGTCGTCGACGTCATCGGTGCCGTCAAGTAACTACCCCTGATGCGCTGAACGTTCAGCGCATAAACCGGCCCCGAGTTCGGCGAGACATCGAGTCCGCCGGCCTCGGGGCTTTCCACGTTTGGGGAGCACATTGGATATCTACCGAGTCGAGAACGGGCGGGCCGTGCCTGTAGCTGCGGCCGGCGAGCTGCGCGGGATGACCTCAGGGCACGTCATCGCGGTTGGCCCGGCGAAGCCCTCGGATTCCGGCACCTGGGCGGCGGTCCTCGGGCAAGCCCTCGTGAACGGCGTCACGGTGGAGCGTCGCCCGTGACGACGAACAAGGCGAAGGGCACTGCCTACGAGACGTTGTCTGTCCGTGCGCTGAACACCTTTGGTGTCGACGCCTACCGGGCCGCTCAGGCTGGCGCGAAGGACACCGGCGACCTTCACGGGCTGTCCCCGTGGATCGGCCAGAACAAGGCGTACAAGAGCTGGCAGGACGCGATCCGGATCGGCCTGGACGGCGCCGAGAAACAGCGTGTAAATGCCCACGAGTCCTACGGGGTGGCTCTCGTGAAGCGGGCCTACCGGTCGGTCGGCGAGTCCTACGCCGTCCAGACGTTCGCCACCTGGGCTCGGGTCCTGGTCCGCCTGCGGCGCGCGGAAGCCCTGCTCGCCGAGCTGGCGCCCGACGCCTACGCCGCCCACATGGCCGCCACCGCCGACGAGCTGGCCCGGCCGTTTCCGCGCGGCACCGAGAAAGCCGAGGACGCCTGAACACCTCGCGGCCCGCTGGCCCACTCCGACGCCATACCCCTACGGAAGGACAGCCCGTGACCCTGGACGACCTACTGAGCCGGTTCGCCGAGGTACAGGACGAGCGGGACGGCTGGCTCGTCCCATGCCCGGCGCACACCGACTCGCACCCGTCATTGCGGGTGGCCGTGAGCGACGCCGGAAAGGTCTTGCTGAAGTGCCGTGCCGGTTGTCCGACCGGGCGTCGGAAAGCCGAGGACCCGGCGGGTGTGCTGGAAGCGCTCGGCATGACCTGGGCCGACCTGGACGGTATCGAGCCCGGCGAGGTCCGCGCCCGCGCGACGTCGACCGACACCCCGGCAGGCCCGGCGGATGTCGCCCGGCTCGCCGCGCAGCTCGACCGGTACGCGGCGGCCCTCCTTCATCCGACGGCACCGGGCGCCCGGCGGGCACTCGAGTACGCCGAGGCTCGGTTCGGCATCTTCCCGGCCGATGTCGAGCGGCTGGGCCTGGGCTACGCCGAAGACCTCGGCGGGGGCGGCCGGCTCGTCGTGCCGTTCCGCGACCGCAACGGCATCCCTCGCGGCTTCCAAGCCCGCGCCTTGGGCGCCGACGCGAAGGTTCGTTGGCTCGGCGCGAAGTCTCCCGATGGTGCAAGCTGGGCGCGGGTGGCCTGGCTGCCGGCTGATACCGGCTGGCCCGAGGTCATCGTCACCGAAGGCCCCGGCGACGGGCTGACATCGACGGCTGCGGGCTACGACACGATCGCTGTGCGTGGTGCCGGGCTGGCCTCCAGCGTGGCGGACGAGGTCGCGCGGCTGGCCGAGGGGCGCCCGGTCGTTGTGGTGGGCGACGCGGACCCGTCGGGCGACGCCTTCGCGCGGACCCTCGCGGCCGAGCTGGCGAAGCTGGGCCTGTCGGTCCGGAGGGTTCGGCCTCCGGTCGACGGTTTTGACCTCACGAAGTGGCGCGAGAGCGATCCGGCGACGTTCGCGACGAACTTCATCCGGGCGATCCAAACGGCGCAGGACCCCGGCGGACTACAGACCAGGCTCGACGTCTGGACGGATGCCGACCTGACCGAGGTTGCCTCGGCCCGCCGGCTGAAGGAGCACTTCATCGGCACTGGGTCCGGCGTCAGGTACAGCCCCGAGGCGGGGTTCTTCCTGCTCGACGGTGGCGTGTGGCGGGCTGACAAGCTCGATGCGGTCCGGACTGCGGCTCAGGAGGTGGCCGGATCGATCTGGGGCGAGGCGGCAGAGCTGGCCGAGGCCCTGGACGCGGTCGAAGAGGCCGGCGACCCTGCCGGCGAGGCTAAGCGGCTGAAGGCCCGAGTCGGGAAGCTGAAGGCGTTCGCGCGGAACGCGAACAGCTCGCGCGGCATCGACGCAATGGTTCGAGAACTGAAGGCGCTTCGCGGCGTAGCGGCCGACCTCGAAGCGTTCGACCGGCACCATCATTTGTTGGCGGTCCGTAACGGCGTGGTCAACCTGCGGACGGGCCGGCTCCAACCCCATGACCCCGAACTACTGCTGACGCGGCGCGTCGACCTGGACTACGTCCCCGACGCCCAGGCCCCGCGTTGGGAAGCGTTCCTTCGGGAGGTCTTCCCGCACGCGGCGCACGCCGGCTTGCCGGCATACATGAGGCGGCTCGTCGGGTACGGCATCACCGGCGAGACCGCAGAGCAGGCGTTCGCCGTCCTCTGGGGCACCGGGGCGAATGGGAAATCGGT